>JANOPI010000454.1:0-36069 GCA_031421755.1 Flavobacteriales bacterium
ACCGTTACCGTGTACAGCACACGCGACGTGAACCTGAACGGACAGGTGAAGTACACGGGCAGTGCGAATGACCGCGATCCGATATTGGTGAATGTCGGAAGTACGACTCCTAATAACGTCAGAACACAACAGTTGCCTTGAAGGATCCGCCCCCTTCTTGCATTCCTCCCTCTCCTTGGGAGAGGGTCGGGGTGAGGTCGGGAAAGGGGCTGGGGGTGAGGTGTGAACGTGGGCAGTACCACGCCGAACAACGTGCGCGTGCAGCAGTTGCCATAGCGACTTTCGCATCACGCACGACCGCACAACGGGTAAGGGCGGTTGAGCGTGCAGAAACCCCGCTCTTCGCGGGGTTTCGCCTTTCCGGGCCTGGCCATTTGTTCTGTTTTCCGAACAGCATAGGTCTTGTTCTCTCATTGTCAATGTAACGAAGGTTGACCCCCTCGGGTCGCTGCGGGATCGGTTGATCCGGGAACTTGGCCCCACGGGCCGAAAGGGCCTGCAGCAACATGCCACGCACGCCTCTCCTTCTGCTTCTTTCGGTACTGTTCATCACCACCATCCGCGCACAGCTGGCTTGGCAACCGGGCGAATTGCTCGTGCGTATGGCGAAAGATGGTCGGCCGGAAGCGGTACAGCAAGAATTGCTTCGCCAACTGCCCGCAGGCAGGGTGTTGAAGAGCATGCAACCGCTTGGCCGCGATGCCCGCTACCACAAATTGGTTATTCAGGGAACAGGGATGGCGGATAGCGCCCTGGAGGATCTTGTTGCCCGCATACCCGGCGTGGAGGCTACCTCGCTCAACTACCTGGTGCAGCACCGCGCGCAGCCGAACGACCCACAGTACGGTAGCCAGTGGCATCTGGCCGACATGAACGTAGAAACGGTATGGAACACCAGCACCGGAGGGGCCATGGCCAACGGCAAGCGCATCGCCGTGGGGATCATCGACAGCGGGGTGCAAGGCAGCCATCCCGACCTGGCGGACAACATGGTGTTCGATGCATCCGCGAGCTTCGACCACGGCACCGAAGTGGCCGGCGTGGTGGGTGCCGTGGGCAACAACGGCGTGGGCGTGAGCGGCGTGAACTGGGACGTGGACCTGGTGAGCCCGGCCACGGTGAACGATCTGGGCGATGCTTTTTCGCAGTTCCAACTATGCTTGAACGAACGCGAACTGTTCAATCAAACCAATGGCGTGCAGGGGCGATTGATCGTGTCGCTCACCATCTCGTGGGGCGTCCCCGGTGCGGACTGTGGATTCGGCGAGCCGATGTTCGACAACCTCGGCGCAGCGGGTATCCTGGTGGTGACCAGCGGCCCCAATGACGGCACGGACATCGATGTGGTTCCGGACTACCCGGCCACCTGTCCGAACGACAACAACATCGTGGTGACGAGTTACGGCCAGTTGAATGAAGTGCCCTTCGCCGTGGGCGACAATACGGTGCATCTGCTGGCTCCGGGGCTGGACATCCTGACCACGGAGATCGGCGGCGGGTACGCGACGGCGGACGGCAACTCCTTCGCCATTCCGGCGGTAGCGGGTGCGGTGGCTCTGCTCTACAGCAACGATTGTTTCACGTTCGCGCAAGCAACCGTGAGCGACCCACAAGGCACAGCCATGCTGGTGAAACAGGCGATCCTGACCAGTGTGACGCCTTTCCCCGGAGGCAATGCGATCACCATTACCGGCGGCAAGCTGAACGTACACGCGGCGTACCAGGCCTTGGCAAGCCAGTGCCTGCCTTGCACCGAAGTGGTGGTGGCCTTGAACACGCCCGCTGGCAATGATGCGCAGTACACCCTGGCGAACGGGTTCGGGACCGTGGTCTCGCAGGGCAGCGGTGCGTCGATCGGTTTCTGTGCTGCCGACGGTTGCTATTCGGCCACTTTGGAGGACTCGGGTTCCCAGCCGCTCAATGGCACATTCGCCGCGACCTTGGATGGCATCGCCTTCGCCTCCGGCAACATCCTGAACGGCGAGCTTGAGTTCGAACTGGGTACGGTTGTTCTTGGCTGCACGAACCCCGCCGCCCTCAACTACAACCCGAATGCCACCTGCAATGACGGTAGCTGTTGCACGGAGGGTTTCGTCCAGGTCGCCATCCTCACGGACGCGCTGGGCCTTAGCGGTAGCGTGGACGTTACGGTAACGCTCGGCGGAACCGTGATCCATGATGGCCCGTTGCCGATCGCTGATGCCCCCGGATATGGTGTGGCCGGCGCCCTTTTGACATTCTGTGAAGCGCCTGGATGCCTGAGCGTGGTGGTGGGAGAAAGTAATGTGGCCCTGGCCGCCACCTCCCTCGTTTCGATCCTGTCGGGACAGGACCTTTTCCAGAATTCCTTCGGTACGGGAGAAGGCTACTTCGGCCCTGTCGGAAACCTGGTAGAGCTCTGTGATGGCCTGGACAACGACTGTGATGGCGTTGCGGATGAAGACTTCACCTGGTATGCGGATGCGGACAGCGATGGCTGGGGTGCTCCAGCCAGCGAACAGGTCTTCTGCGTTCCTCCCGGCGGCGGCTTCGTGCAACTCGCAGGTGATTGCAACGACAGCGACCCGAATATGAATCCCGAAATGCTTGACCCCTGCGGAACCGCGGACGGTATCGACAACAACTGCGACGGGACCGCGGACGAAGGGGACCTGCTCACCTGGTATCCTGACCTGGACACGGATGGCTTCGGCGACACGGACCTGCCCCTGCTAGCATGCACCGCCCCGGCGAACCATGTGCTGGCGGATAGCGATTGCGACGACACGAACAGCGATGTATTCCCAGGAGCGACAGAAACCTGTGATGGTCTCGACAATGATTGCGACGGCACCATCGACGAGGACTTCCTCTGGTACACCGATGCGGATGATGACGGCTTCGGTAATGACACCACCGCCACACCCTCGTGCGTACCCGTTTCCGGGGCCGTGCAAGTGGGCGGCGATTGCGACGATAGCGACGCCACGAAACAGCAGGCGGTCATACTCACTGTTCTTGCTGCTGAGGATAGCGAGGTCGGCACGGCGCATTACATCGCGACGCAAGGCAGCTCAGTGATCGAAGGGGATATCGTGTTGACCTTCGACCAGGTCAGCTTCGGTGAGGCGCAGATCTGCTTGGGGCAAGGCTGCTTTTCCATCACCATCGTGGAAGTGGATGTGGCGCTGTCGCAGGATAGCTACATCCAGACCGAACAAGGCCTTGGACCCCAACAGTTCCTCACCTTCGATGGCTTCTTCGGAAGTGCAGGAACGCCCGATGTCGAATTGTGTGATGGGTTGGACAACAACTGTGACGGTGTGGTGGACGACGGTTTCCTTTGGTATACTGATGCGGATGGCGACGGCGTAGGCGTGACCTCGACCGAACAGTTCAGTTGCACACCCCTGGCCGGTGCCGTGCAAGTAGGCGGAGATTGCAATGACGCGGATACCAACCTCACCACCGTAGGCGCACCCTGCGATGATGGAGATCCGGGCACGGTCGGAGATGTCGTACGCCCGCAGTGTATCTGCCTTGGATTTCCGCAAGGAAGCTGCCCTGAAGGGGAGATCGAGGACTGCAACGGGAACTGCGCACCGACGGAATGGATCGGCGACGGCATCTGCGATGACGGCGCCTTCGAGCACAACGGCATACCCATCTTCTTCAACTGTCCATCGTTCTTCAACGATGGTGGCGATTGCGGCGGCATCTGTCCGAACGAGGTGTGCAATGGCCAGGACGATGATTGTGATGGCGAGGTGGATGAGGGGCTTACACAACTGTTCGCGGATGCCGATGGTGATGGTGCCGGTGATCCTGCGCAGCCTGTCGGTTGTGCTGGTGTCGGCGTTGCGAATGCGAACGATTGCGATGACACCGACCCCACCATCAACCCGGCCGCTATGGACGTCTGCGACGGTGTGGACAACAATTGCAATGGCCAAGTGGACGAGGGCATCCTCTGGTACGTCGACGCCGATGGTGACGGATATGGGACGATCCCATTGGGCACACAATGCTCACAACCCGCCAACTCGGCCAGCATCAGCGGCGATTGCGACGATACCGACCCGGTCGTATTCACCGCGTTCACCTTGCTCGTGCTCACCGACGACCCGGCCGATGTGGGCACCGCCCACTACTTGATCCAACAAGGAAGCACGGTGATCGAAGGGGATCTGGCCCTCCCTGTGGAAACCGAAGGCATCGGCGAATTGCCCGTATGCGTGGGCGATGGCTGCTACACGATCACCATCACGCAGAATGATGTGCCGCTCTATCTTGAGAGCTATCTGATCTTCCCATCAGCACCGCAAGACCTCATCCCCTTCGCCACGGCGGATGGCTACCAGAGCAGCAGTAGTGTCGAGATCTGTGATGGTGCGGACAACGACTGCGATGGGCTCGTCGACGAAGGCTTCGCCACCGCGCTCAGCTGCCCTGCGGATACTGTCGTCACAGCCCCGGCATTCGCTTGCGCCGTTAGCGTGGACTATCCCGATCCGATCACGGAGGGGTGTGCGGCGGTTTCGATCACGCGCTTGAGCGGCCCTCCAAGTGGTGGTCTGTTCACCGTGGGCACCACGCCTGTCGTTTTCGGTATGCAACTCGCGGATGCACCCGGCCCGGTAGTGCTGAACGAAGACTTCAGTGATAACAGCGGAGGATGGGCGCTTGACACCGAATGGGCTATCGGACAAGCCACGGCTTCCGCATGCGCCGCTACCTGCACCGGCAATGACCCGAGCTTGGACAACACACCCACCGCCGACAATGGCGTGGCCGGCATGAACATGGGCGGTTGTGTCGCCACATCGCTGCATGGATTCCGCTACCTCACCAGCCCGACCGTGGATGCGTCCGGCGGTGATTCCCTCACCTTGCGCTTCCACCGGCACCTGCATGGCGACTATGCACCCTTCATGCAACACGTGGTGCAAGTGTTCGATGGTGCGACATGGGTGACGATTTGGAGCCATGTCCCACAGGTCTGCATCAATGACGTTGCTTGGACACTCCAGGAATTCGATGTGACGGCGTACAAGAACACAACTTTCGCGGTCCGCTTCGGGCAAAGCGTTTCACAAGGAGGAGCCTTTTCCTCGGGCGGATGGAATGTCGACGACGTGCTGCTCTTCAACGAGCTGCCCTACGCCGATACCTGTTCGTTCACGGTGACCGTGGTGCCATCGGCCACGGATGCCAGCCTGCCCTGCGGATCACCGATCACCTTCACTACCGATGAGGGCTCATGCGCAACGAACAGTGTCCAACTCGAATTTCCAGGAACCTTCTTCAGCTGCGCGTTGGACACGCTCTTCCACGATGCACCGGCCAGCTTGCCGATCGGCACCACGTCATTCCATTGGATCGCCGTGTACCAGGATCTGAGCACCGACACCTGCACACAGAGCGTGACCGTGGTGGACAATGAGGCGCCCCTGATCACCTGCGCACCGACCATGTCACTTGTCGCCGATGCCCAAAGCTGCGTTGCCACGAACGTTGCCCTCATCGCACCGGGAGCAACGGACAACTGCACCGTGCAGAGCATACTCAACGACCATCCGTCGACCACCTATCCAGCAGGAACCACCATCGTTACATGGACCGCGACGGATGCTGCGGGCAATGCGGCCACGTGCATCCAGATGGTGAACGTGGCGGGCAACAGCGGCGAGCCCCCGGTGCCGAGCTGCTCACCGGATACCGTGCTCACCCTGGACACGCAGCTCTGCGGGGCGCAATACACCTACGATCAGCCAACGCTGCTGTCCAACTGCATCACGATACCGCTGCCGCTGATCGGCGGACCGGCATCGGGCAGCACCTTCGCGCCTGGCACCACGCAGGTCTCGTTCGCGTACACCGGCGAACTGCTGAACGAGGACTTCAGCGATAACAGCAACGGCTGGTCACTCGATGCGGAGTGGATGATCGGAACGGCCAATTCGAGTTTCTGCGCCGCAGCTTGTTCGGGCAACGACCCCGGCACGGATCATACACCGACAACGGATCAAGGCGTGGCCGGCATGAACATCGGCGGTTGTGTTTCCACTTCGTTGCACGCCTTCAGGTACCTGACAAGCACCAGCGTGGATGCGAGCTATGCTGGTGCGCTTACGGTTGAATTCTGGCGACACCTGCATACCGACTATTCCCCCTTCATGCAGCATCGTGTGCAAGTATTCGATGGCCTTGCATGGGTCACGATCTGGGAGCATGTTCCTCAGACCTGCATCAACGATGCCGATTGGACATTGCAATCATTCGACGTGACCGCGTATAAGAACCCGCTGTTCCGAGTTCGCTTCGGCAAAGCTGTAGCTGCGGGTGGCGCTTTCACGAGCGGCGGTTGGTCCGTGGACGATGTCCGCATCTTCGACCCGGCATCGGGCCCGCCGGCAGCTTGCTCCTTCCTGGTCTCGGTGGAAGGACTGCCATACTGGTATGCGGATCTGGATGGGGACGGCTACGGTGCGAACACTGACAGCACGGCCGCGTGCGCGCCCCCTGTAGGCTATGTGGGCAATACCCTCGATTGCAACGATGCGTGTTCGGTTTGCAACCCGGACATGCTGGAGGCGTGCGATGGTTTCGATAACGATTGCGATGGACTGGTCGATGAGGGATGTTCCGTCGCGATAAACGCACGGGTATTCCTGGAAGGGCCGTACAGCACGGCAACGGGCCAGATGAACGATGGCATGCGGGCGCTGGGACTGGTCCCAACGGTGGAACCCTATTCCGGTCTGGGCTATACGCACGCTGGCGGCGGCGGCGGCGAAACGACCACACCGGCCGTGCTTGCGAATACCGGAACCGACGCCATCGTTGATTGGGTGGTGCTCGAACTGCGGGACGAGAACTCCCCTTCGACCGTTGTGGCTTCGCGCAGTGCGCTTGTGCAACGCGATGGCGATGTGGTGGACGTCGATGGCACATCGCCGGTATCCATTGCTGTGGCTTCAGGCAATTATCACGTTGCGATGCGGCACAGGAACCACCTGGGTTGCATGTCGGCGGGCCCCGTGGTGCTCTCCCCCACGGTGGCCTCCGTCGACTTCACCTTAACGGCCACTGCAACGTACGGAGCGAACTCCCGCAAAGCCATCACTGGAACGTTCCCTGCACAAGCACTCTGGGCCGGCGACGTCACCTTCAATGGCCAAGTGAAATACACCGGCAGCGGTAACGACCGTGATCCGGTCCTCACCACCGTGGGCAGCACCACACCGAACAACACGGTGAGCATCTACTCCACCCGCGACGTGAACATGAACGGGCAGGTGAAGTACACGGGCAGCGCGAATGATCGGGATCCCATTCTGGTGAATGTGGGCAGCACGACGCCGAACAATGTGAGGGTGCAGCAGCTACCGTGACGATAGCTGGAGCTCCAATACGGTAGGGGCCTCCCGATCGTGGCTTGGTGATCGTCAACCAAGGTTCTATTGCGCGGCGTTCCGTTTCGGGGGAGTTTCGTACGCGTGTGGATACATCCACCATGTGCCCATGCGATCTCCTCTCCTCGCTCTCCTGCTGCTGTCGTTGCTGAACGGCACGTGTGTCCTGGCCCAGACCAACCCAACGCCCCGGGCGGTCCCTTTCGTTGAACCGTTCCCGAGCGGCACGTTCAACACCTATGCTACCAGCTTTCAAGGGTGGAACGGCTTGAGCGGAGCGGTGATCAACACACAGGCCCTGGCTGAAGCCTCGGGGCCTACCGGTAATGCGACGATCACAGCTGTGAATCCTGTAACCGCGAGCGTTGCGGGTATCTATGGCAGCAATGGCCGGGTGGTGCTGCGCAGCGGCAGTGATGCCACCAACGGGGTGAACCAACTGGTAATGGCGATCAATACGACCGGGCAGTCCGGGGTGCGGTTGGGATACTCCATCACCAGTGTGCTTGCCGGACCCGTGACCATGGGGGTGGTGTGCCAGTTCCGCGTTGGCAACACGGGCGCTTGGGCTACGCTCACGCCGACCATCGGCGCGAATCCGTATGTGCAGACCAGCGGGTTCACCGGGCTGAAGACAACGGTGGGGATCCTTCTGCCGGCCGGGTGCAACAACCAGCCGGTGGTGCAAGTGCGTTGGGCCGTGTGGCGCGGAGCACAAGCCGGGAACAGCGCCGCGTTCGGGGTCGATGACGTGGCCGTTACCTTATTGGCCAACGATGAATGCACTGGCACGTTGCCGAACGTGCCGCTACAGGATCCCGGACTGTGTCCGGCCAATGCGATAGCGGGCACTACGGTGGGTGCCACGGACAGCGGTACGGACTGCAATGGCACCACCGTGGATGTCTGGTACACGCTCACAGTGGACAACGGTGCGGGCGCTACCATCCAACTTGTGCCCGGTACCGCCACCGGCCTCGGCATCGAGCTATTCACCTCTTGCGGCGGCTTCGCCGCTTATTGCCAAGCCGGCAATTCGCACGCGATCACACTGTCCCCTGGCAACACCTACCGGATGAAGGTCTTCTCCATCGTACCGGGCACCTTTACCATCTGTGCGGTAAGGCCACCGGCGAACAACGTGGTGTTCTTCGCCACGCCGTTGCCCTCCCAGCACCCGGACAGTTGCACGGCCCTGCAGGGCACCACCATTCTTGCCACCAACGACGGCACGATCCCGTGTGGGTCGAGCCCGCTGGCCGCAGACGTCTGGTATGCGGTGGATGGGGGCACGGGCTTCGCGGTGAACATCCAGCTGATCCCGGGTTCGGCAACGAATATGGGCATCCAGGTATTCTCGGACAATGGTTCCACCCCGACGTACTGCAACACCGGAACCTTCCACAGCTTCCAGGCCTTCGGCACCAATTACCGGGTGAAGGTCTTTGCGGGAGGGCCGGGGACCTTCGGCATCTGTGCGATCCGAGCACCGGAGAACAACGAGCAGTTCAACGCGACGCCCCTCCCGCTCCAACATCCGGACAGTTGCACGGCCCTTTCAGGCAACACGGGCTTCGCTACCAACAGTGGCACCAACTGTTCCTTCCCGACAGCGAAGGATGTATGGTACGCGGTTATCGGCGGACCGAGCAACACCGCCAGCATCGAACTCGCACCGTTCACCGCCTTCAACATGGGGATCCAGGTGTTCGATGGGAACAACAACGAGACCTATTGTGCGGTGGGCACCATGCATGGCTTCTTCGTGCCGCAAGGTTCCACGTACGAGGTGAAGGTCTTTGCCGCCGAGCCGGGGGAGTTCACGATCTGCGGGATCCAGCCGCCAACGAACGACGAGCAGTTCACCGCTGCACCGCTCACGCTCCACGCCCCCGGTACCTGCGTGCCGCAAGAGGCCACGCTGATCGGTGCCACGAACAACTTTCCGCTGTCGTCGTGCGCGCTGCCTGGCTCCGTGGACGTGTGGTACACCGTGACCGGTGGACTGGGCTTCGGGGCCACCATCGACCTTGACCCAGGTACGGCCATCAACATGGGGCTCCAGGTGTTCAACGGACAGGGCGGCACAGAAACGTACTGTTCACTCGGGAACACGCACAGCTTTCCGGTGCCCTTCGGGTCCACCTACTTTGTGAAGGTATTCGCGCAGTTGCCGGGCACATTCACCCTGTGTGCGACCGCAGCGCCGGGCAACAACGAGGCCTTCGGGGCCACACCATTAGCGCTGCAACAATCCGGTAGCTGCACACCCTTGGTGGCCTCCACTGCCTTCGCTACGAACAGCGGATCAGGCTGTTCCTCCGCGCTTCCAGAAGTATCGGACGTGTGGTTCTCCGTGGCGGGCGGGCAGGGCATGGCTGTCACCGTCGAACTCACACCGATCACCGCATCCGCGCTGGGGGTGCAGGTATTCAACGGCCAGGGCGGTACCGAGACGTATTGCGGAACGGGCAACACCCACAGCTTCCAAGTGCCCCTCGGCTCCACGTACTACGTGAAGGTCTTCGCCTCGGGCACACAGGGCACGTTCTCCATCTGTGCGATCGCCGCACCGGACAACAACGAGAACTTCTTTCCCACGGCACTCACCGTGCAACCCACCGGCACTTGCTCAGGGGTGGCCGCCTCCACCACCTATGCCACTAACCTGGACCCGAACTGTGAGCACCCTGCCGCACCCGACCTGTGGTACACGCTCACCGGTCCGGTGAACGGGACGGTCACAGTGGAACTCGTACCGGCCACCGCTGCGGAGATGGGCATCGAGGTGTTCGAGGACCAGTTCGGTTCCATAGGCGACGTGACGTACTGCGCTGGCGGTACCTCCCACACCTTCGCGGTGCCCTTCGGGTCCAGCCGCTTCGTGAAAGTCTTCACCGCCACGCCCGGCACATTCACCGTTTGCGCGACCGCCAGCCTGGTGGAATGCACACAGAACAGCGATTGCAACGACAATGATCCATGCACCATCGATGCCTGCATATCTCAGGAATGTGTGACAGCACCATTGATCACGATCCAGGATGTGGTGGCGACCCCGTCACTCGTTTGCGTCAATGGCAACGCGCAATTGGACGTGCTGGCCACCACGCGCGCGCCACTTGCGCAATACCTGTTCAGCACGGAAACCGGCGCGGCGCTCGATCCCATGAACCAGCTCACCCAACGGATCTATCCGTTCGTTGATGATGAACCGCTGGAGTTCCCCACCACTATCGGATTCGACTTCCCATTCAACGGTACGCTATTCTCCAACTTCTCCGTATCGCCGGATGGCTGGCTCCAGTTGGGTGGCGCGCAAGCCGTCGCACAGCCTGTGAACGCTACCACGAGCGCTGCGAACAACCCGAAGATCTACGCGTACTGGGATGACCTGGCCACTGGAACTTTCTCGCTCAATGGAGGTGTTTTCAGCAGGGTGACAGGAACCGCACCGGACCGCATACTGAAAGTACAGTGGGGCGTCACCATCCCGAAGAACCCGGGTGTTGTGGCGAACAGCTTCTTCCAGGTCTGGCTCTACGAGAACGGTACAATTGAATTCCGATACGGCGCGATGGGCACCGCCAGCATGAGCGCTTCCGTGGGGATCACCGCCGGCCCTGCGGATTTCCAGAGCATCACACTGGCGACGAACACAGTGAGCGCGGTGAGCCCGAACGAGGCCAACACGGGCCAGCCCTCAAGTGGTCGCCTGTACCGCTTCAGATTGCCGCCAGTTGCCGGGGGCACCTACCTCTGGACGCCTTCGACATTCCTCAGCAGCACCACCGCCGCCTCGCCCGTGGTCACTGCCATCAATGTGCCTGAACAGGAATACGATTTGTTGCTGACCTCCGCCGGTGGATGCACAGCCACCGACAGCGTAACCGTTTTAACCACCACACCGACCACGGCCGCGACCATTACGGGTACGTCCGCATTCTGTGCGGGTGCCAGCACCACCTTGACCGCCGCTCCAACGGACGGTGGCGGACCACACGCCTTTCTCTGGAGCCCCGGCGGACAAACCACTACGAGCATCGTGGTGTCAACTGCTGGAACATTCAGTTGCGTGGTGAGCGATCCCTGCGGAAGTGTGAGCGCGGGTAGTGTGGATGTGATCGAGAAGCCCGTGCCCTCTGCCTCGGCGACCTCGAACAGTCCGCTCTGTTTCGGCGGAACGCTCCTGCTGGATGGCACAACGGACTTCGGCACTAACTTCAACTGGACAGGCCCGCAGATCACAGGGTTTTCCGCCACCACCGAGGATGCGAGCGCACCTTCGGTGAATGCATTCTTTGACAATACGTTCACGTTCACGGCCAGCTTCGATGGATGCACCAGTGCGCCTGCCATCGTAGACGTTGTGGTGAACAGCACACCGCAGATGCCTGCACCCACGGCAACACCGGTCTCACTCTGTGCGGGCGGCAATAGCCAACTCGTGGTGGACGCGCGGGAAAATCCTGGATTCCTGAAAGAACTGCCCATCGCGCACGCGCCGCTTTCCGGAACACCCACCGCGATCACCACATGGAGCGCCGGTGGCGACAACACGGCGAACGATGGGTTCAGTACACCTGTCGGGCTTCCCTTCTCGTTCACGTATGACGGGCGCGTGTTCAGCCAGCTCTGGGTATCGCCCAATGGATACATCACCTTCAACAACCCGGCCGGGGTGAGCGGGTTGACCAGTCATATCTCCGACTTCCTTACGCTTTCCAGCGCGCCGAACGCGGTGATCGCCTTGTGTTGGTCCGATCTGAATGCCAGTACCGGAGGTTCCATCGGTACCTTCACCGTGGGCGCGCCGGGCAGTCGCGTGTTCGTGGTGGATTACAACGCTGTTCCGTTCAACCCGAACACAGGTAGTGTAAGTGGACAGATCCACTTGCATGAGACCACCGGTCGCATCGAACTTCATCTGACCGCCGTTTCGCACGGTACGTCAAGTAATCCGAACAGGATCGGAGTGGAAGACTTCAACGGTGGATCGCGCACAGTGATCACCAAGTTCCCCGCTGCGTGGAACATCACCACTCCTGAGGGGTGGCGTTTCGATCCGCTCACGTTCCTGTGGAGCCCGATCACCTTCCTCAATGACCCAACCATCGCTAACCCCGTGGCAACCGCGATTACGGCGAGCACTACCTACACGGTTACAGTGACCACGCCGGCGGGTTGTATCACAACAAGCACGGCCACCGTAACGATCAGCCCACCACTCTCTTCGGCGTCCGTTTCTGGCATACCCGCCCTGTGCGATGGCGCACCCACCACGTTGACAGCTATACCTACTGGCGGACGGGCACCTTTCACCTACTTATGGAACCCAGGGAGCCAGACCACTGCCAGCATCAGCGCGTCCGTTCTTGGCACCTATAGTTGCCAAGTAAGCGACGCTTGTGGAGGCAGCGTGAACACCGGTCCGTTGACGGTGCAATCAGGTTCCATTCCAACGGCGAGTGCCAACAGCACCGGACCGGTATGTGAAGACCAGACCCTCAACCTCATCGGCACGACGAACTTCGGTAACGCGTTCAGTTGGACAGGCCCGAACGGATTCACGAGCACGCAGCAGAACCCATCGCGCGCGGCGATGAACGTCGCTGATGACGGCATCTATCAGTTCACCGCCTTCAGCAATGGTTGCCCCAGCGCGCCCGACACGGTGAAGGTGCTCGTACACCCCGAACCCGTGATCGCTCTTTTGACGGCAACACCCAATGCGGTATGCCCAGGAGGAAGCTCCCAACTTCAGGTGTCCGCAACGGTGGATCGGGCGTACGTGCGCATTTCCGAAGTCACCACGCAACGTGCAGGAGCCGGAGCGACACCGGTCTACCCATCCTACCTCACAGCGGGGATCGATGACTTCGTCGAGCTGAATAACACCTCGGGTATCGCAGCGGACATCAGCGGGTGGACCCTCGCGAGCTATGTGTCGAATTCGACCATCCTCAACCATCCCGTATTCACGTTCCCGCCCGGCTCGGTGATCCCCCCCAACAGTGTATTGGTAGTGGGTATGGGCCCGGGAACGAGCAGCTCGGCCACCCAGTACTACGCGGCGGCCGGCCTGAACGGTAACCCTTGGACTTCCAGTGGAACCTTCGGCCTGGTGCTGAAGAACAACGCCAGCGAAGTGGTGGATGCGGTTGCTACCGGTACGGCCTTCATTTGGGCACCAGCTACCGGAGTTACGTCATTGGACTGGACGAACACCACACTCGCAGCGTTGAGCGGGCGTGCGGGCATCATCCGCACGGCGGCCTCGGACACCAACCTCGGAAGCGACTGGTCGAACGCGAACACGGGTAGTCCTGTGCAGTCGATCGGCACGTTGAACGCGGGATACATAAACCCATACCTGTCCACGGTGAGTGGCTTCGCATGGAGCCCTGCCACCTTCCTGAACAGCACTGTCATCGCAGGTCCGCTGGCCAGTGGGGTGACGGCCACAACCACTTACACGGTGATAGCGCACAGTGGTGCCGGCTGCAGTGCGAACGGTAGCGTTACGCTCACCATTTTCGCCGAGACATGCAATGGTGTGGATGACGATTGCGATGGCCTGGTTGATGAGGGCTGCGCCGTGCAAGTGGCCGCGCGTGTCGTTCTCGAAGGCCCGTACATGGCAGGTACCGGGTTGATGAATGCTGATCTGCGTGCGCTGCCAAGCTTCCCCCTGAGTGAACCGTACACGGCGCTTGGCTACGTCCACAGCGGTGGTGGTGGCGGCGAGACGATCGCACCGGCCGGGTTGGCCGGTACGGGGAACAATGCCGTCGTGGACTGGATCCTGCTGGAACTGCGTGACCAGAGCACCCCAGCAACAGTGCTCGCCTCGCACGGTGCGCTCGTGCAGCGGGATGGTGATGTGGTGGGTATGGACGGCGTTTCCCCCGTGCAATTCGGCCTTCCTCCAGGATCGTACCGCGTGGCGTTGCGCCATCGCAACCACCTCGGTGTGATGACGCTGAACCCTGTCGCCCTCAGCAGCAGCCCCGTCGCTGTTGACTTCATATCCGCAGCCACGGCCACGTTCGGAGCCAGCGCACGCAAGAGCATCACCGGAACATTCCCTGCGCAGGCGCTTTGGGCCGGGGACGTCACCTTCAACGGCCAAGTGAAATACACAGGAAGCGGTAATGATCGAGACCCGATCCTCACCACCGTAGGCAGCATCACGCCGAACAATACGGTGGTGAACACCTACAGCACCCGCGACGTGAACATGAACGGGCAGGTGAAGTACACCGGCAGCGGGAATGACCGGGACCCCATTCTCGTGAATGTCGGTAGCACAACTCCCAACAACGTCAGGACACAACAACTGCCTTGATGACTGGGCTCCCCTCTCCACCGGAGAGGGGTTGGGGGTGAGGTGTGAACGTAGTCAGCACCACGCCGAACAACACCCGGTTACAACAACTACCCTGATGACTCGCCCCCCTCTTCTAGGGAGAGGGGATGGGGGGAGGGGCAGCAATTGCCTTGAACGGAACAACCACACCGGCCTAACGGGTAAGGGCCGGTATGGTGCATGTGCGGCGTCCTCAAGGGCGCCGTTCGTGTTCGGGTCTCAGCGCGTGACCACGATACGCACCATGGGGGAAGAAGCTGTGCTGACCAACTGCAAGAGGTAGGAGCCAGGAGCAATGTCCCATTCGACCGGGACGATGGATCGGCCGACCGCTGCGTGCATGGGCTGCACCTGCACCGTTCGCCCGGTCATATCTGTCAAGCGCAAAATGCCGTCCATCGCTTCCTGCCTGCGGAAGAGCACAGAAAATGACCCGTTGTTGGGATTCGGGAATACGTCCAGCGACGCGCTCATCTGATCAAGCCGCACTGCGCCGGTGTTCACGAACAGATACTCCGCACGGAGTTCGCAGCCATCCATGTTCATTGCGGTCACGGCATAGAGACCGCCCGTCACGGTGATGAAGAAGGGCCCTTCAGCACCCGAGATGGGTTCCCCGTTCCACGTCCATTGGTAGTTGCTGAGGCCGGTCTCCGTGTAGAGCACTTCGCCGTTCTGTTCGATGAGGATGGTCGGGCAGAGTACCACGGTGTCCGTACTTGTCGCACAACCGAAGGCATTGTTCACTACGGCCCACCATGTGCCGGAACTGTCCGCGTTCATGCAGGTATTTCCGGTCGTCACCGTATCCCCATCGTTGAACCAGGTGATGCCGACCAGTCCCGTATCGGTCACGCAGAGCTGCGCATCAAGCGTGTCGTAGCTGATGATCGGCTGTGGCGCGGCGAAGACGACCACCGTGTCCGTGTCGTTGAACACCTGCTGAGGAACGAGGTCGATATGCAAGCTGCCGAAGGTGCCACCGGCCACGGTGAACGGGTAGTCGCCCTCTCCGTTCTGCGGGATGTTATACGTGCCGAGGGCATCATCCACGCTGATGGGGTCCTCGTCCCAGAACTCGATGGCAAAGGGTGGGTTACCCAAGGGAAGGTTCAAGCCGCTCCAGCTTTCACCTCCATTGTCCTCACCATGCGATGATTCGTAGGTGGCTCCTTGGCCGTCCGTAAGTATGAAGTAGATGTCCGGGTCGCCTTGGCAACTGCCGAACAAGCTGATCTCCTCCACATCGCCACACCAGTTGTCGTTCACCCCACCAACAGAAACGTTGTTCAGCACGTACCCGCCGATACTCGTTTGCAGGTTGACGCTGTATGTGCCCGGAGTGGCGTAGGTCTGGGTAGCGCTCGCTTCTGATCCTGTGTTGCCGTTGCCGAAATCCCACACGTAGGTGACTGGCGAACCTTGACCATCGATCAGCGCATCGAACTGTACCTCGGCGGAACCACAGCCGGTGTTCGGCGTGAAGGAGAAGCTGGTATTGCTGCTGGTTCCGGGCTGTACCACGAGCGTGAGCGGGAATTGCTGCACCGCATTGATCGGAAAGCCGTTGTATTCCACGCCGGCCAGGATGTTGATCGTCACCGTGTACACCCCAGCACTTATCGGTGTGCCGCAGATGCGTGCGCAACCGTGCTGGTTTTGCTGTGGGTAGTACACGCCGGATGGTTCGCTGTACGCGATGTCCAGCCCGTATGGAAGACCGGTCACGCCGGTGATGGTCATCAGCACGAAGTCGACATTGAAACCGGTGCCGGGATCGGTGAAGTTGTTCGGTAACCAGAAGGTGATATCAGCCCCGTAGGGTTCGCCTGCCGTAGCATCGGGCGGCTGTACCGGACATAGGGTAGGGTAGGCCGGGTCTACGGAACACGCCGTGTTGGCGGCACATCCATCACATTGCGCTTGTATGGGCGAGGCATACATCGCCCCCATGGCAAGGGCCAACAGGAGGAATTGGATGCGTTTGTTCATGTGTTCGGATCGGATCTTCGCAGCAAGCGTACCGCCGAGAACGCGATCACCGCGCCAAGGCCGATGATCGCCGCCCATACCCAGTTCATCGACGGCCCTGAAGCGGGATCCGCCTTTGCGATGACAGGTCGCGCTATCATCGCCGGAACATGGAGTGTGCCGATGGACGAGGGCAGACTGTCGCGGAAGTGGGCGATGTCGTAGCGCGGCATCTGCGCCTTCATATCAGCGGTAGTGATCGTGTACTGAGCACCGGCCTCCAGTTTCGCCACCATGCGCGTTTCGAGTTGCATCGCCCGGATGCCTGTGATCTCAAGCGGCCGATCATTCCCGTTCTCGATCAGGATGAAAAGCGTGTCAACGATCGCGTGTGGCCCTATGACCTTTCCCCGAGAAGAACGAGTGAGCGTGAAGTCGCCCAACGATTCTTCATGGATTCTTATGATGTCGCGTCTCTTCTCCCGCGTGGTGTAGCTCACGTGCCGAGCGAAACGGGCGTGCCGTTGGAATGGCACATCGCTCCGTGTATCGAACACGAGCCGGTCCGCGCTGAAAGGCGATCCACGATGCAAGGCGATCCGCGTCGTTGTTCGTTCTTCTGTCCGGGTGAATGAGATCCCTTGTATATCGGTATAGCGGCCTTCGGAGTGAGCGCGAGCGCTGTGCCCGATATCGAGCACCTGAACGGGCTGGGACACTGAATCGCTCAGGGTGATTCGATAGTAGCGGTAATCGCTCAGTGGAAGGTCGATGAAACGCAGGACGCTTGTTCCACCCTGACTCTCCCCTACGCCAAGTAGAATATCCGTTATCGAGTACCAGGCGCTGCGGTCATCGCTGCCTTCGATGCGCGCGTTCTTTTCCACACGGGCATTCCGCACGCGTAGCTGGAGTTCGTCAACAGGCCCAGAACTATCCGCTTCCAACTCGAGGACCGTGGATCTTCCTACGCGCTCATTGCGCAACAAGTCATAGGAACGTAGCCATGTGTGTTCGTACAAGGGAGGCTCCTGTTCTATCAAGTAGGCCACCTCCTTGCCTGAAGCATCAACCAGCCGAAGATCCGCCAGGTCATCACGCGACCGCCCCGTTACCTCCGGCGAAAGCACGATCGTGTAGTAGCCGCCTTGCTCCACGGGCTCCAGCGGTGCGGTCCACTGCGGTTGCGCGTGCAGAAGAAGCGCCGCACCAGGTCCGGTCAATGCGCAAACGGTTCGGAGGACCCTCATCATCCCATTTTCTGATCATCCGATCCACCGTCCTCTTTCAGCAGCACTTTCAGCTTGTTGTACATGAAACTCACCACGAGCAGGATGATGCCCAAACAGATGAACGCCGCCACCTTGCCGCCTTCGCTGATACCGCTGATGTCGTAGACGAACAGCTTCACGAGCGTTACGCCGAAGAGCGACAGTGCGATGATCCGCACCGTGCGCTGGCGCGTGCGCATACCGTACCACATCAGCACGAAGGATCCGAGGCCCCAGAGGATCGGATATCCGGCCTTGCGTGCCGAACGCAGGGCTTCCATGAAGCCGTTCCGCGCTTCGTAGACCGCGTAGTCCGGTTCCATTCCCTCTGTGGGAAAAGTGGAGTTGACAACCCCGAGCATCGCATGATCCAACTCTTGACTGGCGAGGAAGACCAGGAAAATGCAGATGCACCAGAGGTAGGCGTTCCACCCTGGGGAAGGGCGCGGAATGATCGCGCGCGCACCTGAAACGATGCACACCAAGGCTGCTATCGCCACAGCGAAAGCCGTGTAATGGAAGAGCGCAAATCCAGCGCCGCCAACACCGGTACGCAAGTCGAGCAAGGCGGAAATACTACCACCATAGAACCCGGTGATGCACTGCAACAGGGTGAAACACAAGAGCACGAGCACAGCGATACGGAGTCCCTGTGGCGCTTTGCGAACAAGGAGGTGCAGCCCAACGAGCACGGCCAGTGTGTATCCGGAAAGCGCCATCATCACCACGGTGCTGTCGAAATGATACCCGAGCTGGTGACCGATCTCCAGGAAGTTCACCAGGTAGAAGACGGCGGCGCACAGGATGAAGGCGATCATGCCCAGCGCGCGCGGTGAAAGTCCCGGAAGTACCTCACGATCGGCCGGAAGGTTGGCGCACAGCTTCGCGTAGGCGAACAGCGCCACCGCAGCTACCATGCCGGTGATCCAGGCCTGGTTCAACAGCGGCGTCATGTGTACGAGCGGATCGGCACCGTAGTGTTCGGTGAAGTCCATCAACAAGCTGATCGACATGAGCACACCGACCAGCATGCTCGCGCGCTCCACCAGGCGGATGCCGGTGCGCTGAGAGAACCAGAGCATCAGCACGCACTCGGCAGCCCAGAACAAGGTGATGTGGTTGCCGTGCAATTGCAGCGGACCTGCCAGGCTGAGGAAGGTGAGCACCAGCCCGATGAGCAGGTAGACCAGATGCTTGGGTGCATTGGCGCGTTTATAGAACATCCACGCGAACACAAGGTGGAATGCCGCGAGCACGATGACGAAAAGGCCATCAAACGAAGGCTTCACGTCCTGCAGGATCGAAAGTCCGGCAGCGAAGAAAACGGCCGTATTCGCCAGCAACAGCGAGAAGTCCAGTGCCACGAACCGCGATCCGTGCTTCAGGTTATAGCGCAGGTTCATGAGGAAGAACACCAGGAAGAAGGCCGTGGCGAAACCCATGGCCGGCCGCACCGGTTGCGGATCCATGATCATGAACTTCACGCTCAGCCAGCCACCGAAAATGAGCGAGGTGAGCAGGAAGGCGATCACGTTGATCAGGTGCCACTTCTTGTAGTTCGCCAGCACCAGCATACCCGCGTTCAGGATCAGCAGGTAGCTGAAGAGCACCACGTAGTTGCCGTCTCCGTTGCTTGTGAGGAAAGGCGCGGCGAAACCTCCGAGCAGCGAGATCACCGCCAGCTCGCGGCGGTCGTACACGAGGGTAAGTAGCACACCGAGCGCCGTGATCCCGACCATCACCAAGAAGGCCGGTACCTGCGGAATGATCTCGTAGACCTGGTAGGCGAACGCGATGGTGAAGTACAGCACCGCCAGGCCACCACCCACAAGCACAGAGCTGAAGGCGCGGAATTTCTCGCGTAATCGGTGCGCCAGGAAGATGAGCAGGCCGCCGCTGCCGATCCCGATGAGTGTGCGTGCGGTTTTGCTGAGGTAGCCCTGATCGATGGCCCAATTCATCAGGAAGCCCAGGCCGAGCACCAGTATCGCGATACCGATCTTGTTGATGAGGTTCTCGCCGATGAACTTCTCCAGATCCGGGTTACGGTCCAGGAAGGAAGGTTTTGGCGGTGCTGGTGGCGGAGGCGGCGCGATGACCACACGTTCCGGTACGGCCATTGGTTTGCTCGCAGCGGCAGCCTGTTGTTCGCGCAGTTCTTCACGAAGCTCCTGGAGCGGCTCAGGGCGTGGCGGTGGTGTGATGATCACGGGTGTAACTACCGGATACGCAGGAGAAATAGGCCGTTCTGGCCCACTTGCGGGAACAACAGGAACGGGGGTGGCAACAACAGTGATCGGCGGCGGCTGCGCAGGTGCGGGAGCAGCGGCGGGCGGAACTTCCCGGGCGGGTTGTGGTGCGATCGCGGAACGATTTGCCAACGACTTCATCAGCTCCTGCATCTGCAAGCGCATCAGGCGCACTTCCTCCTTCAGCGCGTTCATCTTGCTGATGTTCATGATCAGCAGAACGACCAGCGCGATCGGGATCAGCGCGAGCAGAAAGATGAGTCCTTCCATGTGTCACGTCCCGGGATGCCTTGCCCGCCGAAGCGGCTACGCAAAGGGGTGGTCGGGGCCGTGAAGATGCGGCACAGCGTCGGAAGTGGTTGGCTGGGCTTGCGCCAACCGTCGTCGCGTCAGCGAACTATCTGTGTCATCTGCGCCATCTGCGGATGGAAACCATGGGCCGCGGGCGTTGGGCGTTCGACCCGGAGGGGTCGCAGACTTCAACAGTCCTAAGCTGCGCGCAATTTCTTTAGCGCCTTTTCCACGCGCTTCTTCTTGGCTTCATTGGGCAATTCCGGCAGTCGCGCTTCGAGGATCTGGCGCATCGTATTCACATCCTGCGGGAACACGATGGCCGAAGCAAGTTCCGCGTACATGGGCAATTGGTTCACAGGAGCTGTGCGCAATTGTTCGAGGAGCAAAGGCATGGCAGTGCGCGCGAACCGTTCATGCGCAGCGAGCTTGGCCAAGGTCTTCACCGCATGGTCGCGCGTGATCACCGTACCACGATCCACGGCGGCCATAAGCTGCGGAAGTATCATGAACACCGCATCCGGCTTGATCGTCGCGATGCCATCGATGGCACACATGGCACCCCACACCAAGCGGTTGTCCGGGTTGGCCAGCAGGTTCTTGAATTGGGCGATGAACGGCGCGATGAGATCGGGCGAACGATACCCCACTTCGTAGAGCGCTTTCAACGCGTCGCTTTTCAGGGCTTTGTCCTTGCCGTTCAGGACCTCCACCAGCTCGCGCACGGCGGGCACGTTCTTCTCCTGTACGATGCGTTCGGCCAGCGCGATATTCGGCTGTTCGTCCACACGGCCCATAGAGGTAGCGAGTTGTGCGAGTGCGCTCATGCTGCGGTTCGGCCATTGAGTGACCGGCCGCTCATACGGGCTTTTTCCCCTTGGGGTTCCGGTCGCGAGCGGAGCGAAGCGATCTGTAATTCTCCTTCTCAACCTTCTTGGGTACCGTTTTCATTACTGCGCTCTTGGCTGCCTTCTTGGGGAGGCTGTTCACGTAGGCGAGCGAGAGCTTCACCCACTTGTCCAGCGCGGCCTTGCTTTCAACGGCGTCGGCATCTACGAAGAGGAAACCCTTCATGTCGCCTTTCCCGAAGGTCATCGGCTTGGCACCGGGCCATTGGAGGATCTCCTCGTGCCTAGCGCCATCGAAGCGCGCCATAAAGTCGCCCTTATTGGTGATGCCCAGGCTCATGTTGCCGTGTACCATGAAGGCCACGCCGCCGAACATCTTCTTGTGCTCGGGTTTCGCGCCCTGGGCTTTCAGCGCATCGGCGATGCGTTGTTCGAAGAGGGAGTCGTGTGCCATAGAGGTTGTCATGCCGGGCTTGACCCGGCATCGCGAAGATCATTTCGGCTCGTACCGCGTAGTGTTCGGGTGGAAGGTGCGCCAGCTGTGCCAGAACTCTTGGTAGGCGGGGATGCGTGTGCCGATGACCACTTTGGTTGAATCACCGACGTGGAATAGGGCAGGCGCGTACCAATTGTCAATAACGGAGTATATTTCTTGGACGGTCGGGTTCGTCATGAAGTCTACAGGCTCCATCAATTTCCCCCACACAAGGAAGTCGTTCGAGTGAGGAGGAGCAATCAAGTAAATGGAACTACCCCCAAGTGTGTCGGCAATTCCACCCAATTGTTTCAGCCCATTCCAATCATACGCCCGAGCCACGCCATTGTGCACCACACCCACCACCCAGCTTTTCGGCTGCCAGCTTGCGGTGTCACGGTATTCCAGACCGCTATCGATCGTCCCATCATCGAAGCCTGCCAGCCCAGCGTATTCCTCGGTGAAGTTGCTGTCCGGTTGGAACACGAGCCCCTGCGGATGCAGTGATGCGAACTCAGCCAGCGTCAATTGTTGGCTTGGCACTTCTTCAAGCTGCTGTCCCTTCAAAGGCCCCTCGATGCATTCACCGCTCACCTGACGCCACCAGGATCCGGTTCGGCTGTCCTCGAACATGGCGTTGAAGTGGTCCATACCGACAAGCCGGAAGGTTTCCGGTTGGCCATTCACTGCCGGCTTCCAAGCGCGGCCCGTTCTGCACACGGTACAATAGGTCACAAGGACAGGCTCTCCGCCGATGGTATCGAGTACTTGGTGGTGGTAACCGATGAGTTCGATAGGGTAGGCGCGCGCATCTTCATTGATCTGAACCGCGATCGCCAACGACTCCCCTTCTCCCCGGGAGAAGCGGCCGGGGGATGAGGTCATCACCTTCTCCTTCGGCGGATAGAACATCTTGTCCGCCATGAACTTGAAGTTGAAGGCGTAGAACACCAGCGCGCACAAAGCAGCGGGCAACAGCACGGCGGCGCGTTTCCACCAGTTGCCATTGCGCAGGTAGTGGATGAACGGCCCGGCGAGCAGCGCAAGGCCGATCAGCCTCACCCACCAGATGTTGGTGTGCAACCAGTACGCGATGTCGACCTGTCGGAGGTCCGTTGCAACATCCTCTTGGCTGCCGGGGAAGGGCATGATGTAGTAGACGCGCAGGAACTCCGGTACCAGCAGCAGGAGCACACCAAGCAGGAACAGCAACGGACGCATGGGTGCAAGGGTATGCACCGGAGACGAATGTGTGCGGCGGATGATGCCAAAGGCATCATGGCTTGTCCTGAACGGTCCGGTCAGAGACGGGTCACCGTTTCGGCGAACGGTCTGCGGATGCGCGGCGTCAACTCCCGGGTCTTGAACGGTTCCGGCAGCGTTTCGGGCGAGGTCAACCGCCCGAGCGCGAGAATGCAGAAAACTTCTTCTGTTGCCGGATCAAGCCCGAGTTCCTTTTGCGCGCGCGCATGGTCGAACCCACCCATCAAGTGGCCGAAGATCTCCATGCTCGTAGCCTGCATCAGCAGTTGTGCGTTCGCTAGTCCGAGGTCATGCAGGCGGCTCTGGTTCGGTTGTCCGTTCCGTTCCAAGGTGGACATCACCGAACAAACGATCAGTGCCGCTGCATTCTTTGCCCACGGTTGGTTGCCGGAATTCAACAGGTCCCACAAGCGATCGAATGCGAGGGTACCGCGCATGGCGTATCGGTACCGCCACGGCTGCTCGTTCATCGCGCTTGGCGCCCAGGTCGCCGCCTCGAACAACGTGAGGAGCTCATCTTCCGACAGCACCTGATCGCTGAAGGCACGTGCGCTGAACCGCTCCCGGATCGTCGGTAGCACATCGTGTTCGGTGCGGGCTTCCTTGATGGAGCGCGCGTCGGATCTGGTGTCTGTTGTCATCAAGGCAGGGTTATCAGCACTTCCATCAGCAGCACTTGGCCTCCTTCGCTGTTGGCGGTAAAGTTCAGTGTGGGTGCCTTCTGAACGCCCAGTCCATCGCGTTGGTTCAGTGCGATACCGTTCCCGGTGCTATCACCAATGAAGACGAACACGTGCATGTCGTTACGCTTGTCTTTCAGATCGTGGGTGGCACGGAAGTCCTTGTCGAAGCTGCCCAAATGGAACCACGCGTTCTGGTGGATCCACACGCCTTTTTCGCTCGCGTTGGGCGAGCGGGATTGCTGCGGCGTGTTGTGGCGCTTTCCAGCTTTCAGGGGGACCTGGTCGTATCGCGGGGTCACATCCCGCTTGATCGGGAGAACCCGCATCTGCAGGAACCACACCAATTGCTCTTTGCCGCGGTTGTATTCAGCGAGGCGGATACCAGTAACTGCGCTCATCACCTGCACGTCGCCGTTGCGGATCACGGCGGTGTTGCCCATGTTGTCGGTGTTTTCCAGGTCGCCTTCCAGCGGGATGGAGGGGGTCTTCATGTTGTCATGCGGGTAGGTGCCGAAGCCCTTGCCGGGGTCCACAGTATCGTCGGTCAATACAGGCAGGACCCCGAAGCGCATCCGCTCGGGATCGCAGTAGTTGGCGAAACTGTAGGAGGGGTGACTTTTCAACTAGCCATGATCGGCGTGGCCTCGGTGGGCGGCCTTGGGCAGTGCGGTATTGGCCATGATCGTCGGGTTTTCGGTGGGGAGATGGTTGAATCCTACAACCTCCGGGTGGAAATTCCCATCGTGGTCAGCGAGCGCTGCACGAACATGGCGGCAGCACCGTCGCTTAACAAGCTTTTTGCGGAGGAAGTCCTTGCGGTCCATGTGGTTGGCATCAATTGGGACAGAGGTCCGACGCTTCCGGAGGCACCACCATTGAACTGGTTCATTGGTCGTATCGCACCGACCAGGTGAGTTCTTTGCCAGGGTAAGCGCATCTTGTTATCGGCACCGGGGATCCTGCCAGAACCTATCCTACTGTCTACAGATTACACAGATGTCACATACAGTGACTTACGGCGCGTCGAATGTGCAGACCGCTTGCGGTCCATCTGTGACATCTGCGCCATCTGCGGACCTTCTTGCGCAAGCAGCTACTTGGCCACAGGCCGGGCTGAGGCCCATAGGCCCTGAGTCCTTTACACGGACTTATGAACAATGGAGGCCCGGACGGTTATCTTTGTCGCCTTCCACACCATGGCGAAAACCTCAACCCCTGTTGTAAGCGACCTGAACGAGCTGACCCTGACGGACGAGAAGGCCACGCGCCAATTCGTACTGAAGGTCGGCGATCAGCGTGCGCGTATCGAGTACGACCACCAAGGTGACCGCATTTTCCTCACACGCACGGATGTGCCCAAGCAATTGGCCATGGGCGACGCCCACCGGGTGCTCACGGAAAAGACGCTCTCCCACGTGGAAGCGAACAAGCTGAAGCTGATCCCCCTTTGCCCCAAGGTGAAGGACTTCCTTCGGCAAAACCCCTCTTGGCAGCGGTTGTTGCTGAAGGGCGTGCAACTGCGCTGATCGGTCGGCACATACGGAAGGAGCGCGATCCCGGCTGAATGTCCGGTATCGCGCTCCATCGCTTTTGGACCAAAAGAAGGAGGAGTTACTCCGCCGCCATATCCTCCATGTAGCAACACTGGCTGGCCAAACCGAGCTTCAACTGCATGCCTTCCCAGTCCAACCCGTCGTACTTCTTGTCTGACAGGGCTTGGCCGCGGTCATCGTAGCGTTGCCATACGCCGATCTTCTGTCCGTCCACATAGCGGCCCTCAGCCCTTAGCATGCCGGCGTCATCGTAGTACCGGAAATCGCCATGGGCCACAGTGGCGTCAGGATCTTTGAACACACCGGTCATCAAGGTGAACCCGTGGGGTGTTTGAACCCGGACTGAATAACCATGAACAGTGGGGGTGATCGTCCGCACATAGCGCGCATCCTTGCGCTTGGTACAGGGTTCGAAGCGGTCATTCACCACCTCAATGAGCGTTTCCGCAAGTGTGGTCGAAAGCGTTGGCTGTTTCCGCAACAGGTCGAAAAGCTCCTTGTCGACCAAGGGAACTTCGCTGCACTGGGCTTGCAGGCCATTCGAGAAGAGCACGAGCGCCGCCGCTGGAAGGAGTTGCTGGAGCTTCATGGGGCTGAGGTTGGATACAAAGGTGAGGGGCTTATCGACGAATGACGAAAAATATTCGACGAAATTGTTGACAACCGTCGGATGATGAGCGGGTGCTTTTTAGGAAGCCTCGGTGGGATCGCCAGGCCCATCCTTCCTTCGGACAGTCTGAAGCCAGCAGGCCCCGCCTATTTTCGCCGCCCTTTCAAAGACTGGTCCGCCGGTCCTCTCATCTACTTGCCCTATGAGCGTCCGCGTCCGTTTTGCCCCCAGCCCCACCGGCCCCTTGCACATGGGCGGTGTTCGCACGGCCTTGTACAATTATCTGTTCGCCCGGAAACACGGCGGCCAGTTCCTGTTGCGAATCGAGGACACGGACCAGGCCCGCTATGTGCCGGGTGCCGAGCAATACATAAAGGAGAGCTTGGAATGGTGCGGGCTGATCCCCGATGAAAGCCCCTGGGTGGGCGGCCCTGACGGCCCGTACCGCCAGAGCGACCGCAAAGACCTGTACAAAGGGTACGCGGACGAGCTGATCGCGAAGGACAAGGCGTATTACGCATTTGACACACCGGAAGAACTGGAAGCCATGCGCGCCCGGCTACAGGCCGCCGGAGTAGCAGCTCCCGCCTACAATGCGGTCACGCGGGAGCACATGAAGAACTCGCTCACCTTGAGTGCCGATGAAGTGAAGGATCGCTTGACTCGCGGCGAGCAGTACGTCATCCGCTTGAAAGTGCCACGCCACGTAGAGGTGCGTTTTGAGGATATCATACGGGGCTGGGTCGTGGTACACAGCGCCAACGTCGACGACAAGGTGCTATTCAAGAGCGATGGTATGCCTACCTATCACTTGGCGAACATCGTTGATGACCACCTGATGCGCATCACCCATGTGATCCGTGGGGAAGAGTGGCTTCCAAGTGCGCCAGTGCATGTGCTCATCTATGAAGCGTTCGGTTGGGAACGGCCCGCATTCGCCCATCTGCCGCTCATCCTGAAACCGGATGGCAACGGCAAACTCAGCAAGCGGGATGGCGATCGCCTCGGCTTTCCTGTTTTTTCCTTGGATTGGTTCGACCCGCAGACCAAGGAGAAAAGCAGTGGTTACCGCGAAAAGGGCTACTATCCGGAGGCCTTTATCAACATGCTCGCCCTGTTGGGATGGAACCCCGGCACGGACCAGGAGATCATGAGCATGGAGGAGCTCACCAGCTTGTTCGATCTTGAACGGGTCCACAAGGGTGGGGCCAAGTTCGATCCGGAAAAGACCCGGTGGTTCAACCAACAATACCTGCGCATGCGGCCGGATGCAGAACTCGGTGTGCAGTTGCTGGAGCGGTTGAAAGAGAATGGCATCACCGCCTCATTGGACCGTGCCACACGGGCAGCCTCATTGTTGAAGGAGCGCGCCACCTTCATCGATGATATGCTGGAAGGGACATACCTGTTCACGAACGGGTCGCCGCTCACCAGCAATACGGCGGCGAATGAAGAATTGAAGAAGCGTTGGAAACCAGAAGCCGCTGACGCACTCAATATCTATATGGATCTGCTTCAGCAAAAGGTCCCACTGATCACCTCTGATTATGAAGCCGCATTCAACGAGGCATTGAAAAGGGCTGAAATGAAAGTGGGCCAAGTGATGCCCATTTATCGGCTCTTCGTGGCGGGTCGCATGCAAGGCCCGGGCATGTTCGATGTGAGCGCTCTATTGGGTGAGAAGGAGGTGGTCGCCCGACTCGAAGCGGGCCTTGAGTTGTGCGCATCATGGGCGTGATCGAGGTGAACGGCATCCGGACTTTCGGCTACCACGGCTGTTTGCAGGAAGAAGCACGCATAGGTGGGCGGTACCGGGTGGACGTGCGCGTGGAAGGCGACTTCGCTGACGCGGAGACCAGCGATGAACTTCATGACACCATCGACTACGGCCGGGTAACCGCGATCGTTCTGGAGCAAATGGCTCAGCGCAGCGCCTTGATCGAACACGTGGCCCGCCGGATCATGAATCACTTGAAGGCCGCGTGGCCTGGCGAGTTCCAGTGGCGGGTCAGACTTACCAAGGAGCACCCGCCGGTTGGCGGCGCGGTAGACCGTGTGATCTATGAGATCGAAGGAAGAGGCTGAAGGGCATTGACGAAAGCAGGGGTCGCCCGACCGGGGGCCTTCCCCTATCTTCGCGGCCCACTTCAAGGTCGCGTGGCCGAGTGGCTAGGCACAGCTCTGCAAAAGCTGCTACTGCGGTTCGAATCCGCACGCGACCTCTGCGATCCCCCGCCCACCAGCGGGGGATCGTTTTTCTTTGGGCGGTTACCTTGGCCATACCGATCGGCCGAAGCTGCCGTTCTTAGCGAAGCCCCATCCCCGTTGCGCATGCCAGCACTCCGTACCCTGCCCCTGATCGCGTCCTTGCTCTGTCAGCAGACACCGTTCGCCCAGCCGGCCATTGGCCAGTGGCGCGATCATTCCTCCGCCTTGAACACGATCTCGGTGGTGGAGGGCAACGGAACGGCCTATTGCGCAACGCGCAATGGGATCTTCAGTTTCGAGCCTTCCAGTGGTGAACTCACACGGATCAACAAAGTGAACCTGCTGAATGATGTGGATGTGAGCGCCTTGGGGTGGAGCGATGAACTGGACGCGTTGGTGGTGGGTTATGGCAACGGCAACCTGGACCTGGTCTTCGGTTCTTCGAGCGTGAACCTGAGCGATATCAGGCGCAGCAGCATCATCGGAGACAAGCGGATCTACGACATCAGGTGCGAAGGGGACCTGGCCTATCTGTGCTGCGGATTCGGTATCGTGGTGATGGACATGGTGCGCAAGGAGGTGAAGGATACCTGGTTCATTTTCCCGAACGCGGCCCAGAACAGGGTGAACGCGATCACCTTTCATCAGGATTCCATTTATGCGGCCACGGAGATGGGGCTGTTCAGCGCTTGGAAGCAGGATCCGAACCTGGCGGCGTTCACCAATTGGCATCAACGTATGGACCTGCCCCTGCCGAACGGGTTCTTTTCCGAGGTGGAGTCATTCGATGACCGGCTCTTCGTGAATTGGACGTTGCCTCCGCCGAGCGTCGCCGAGACCGACACCATCTATTTCTGGGACGCTGGCTGGCAGCGCCTTACGGATGCCAATGGTCGTGATACACGCGGGATCGCTGTTTCGCCTGACGGGCAGCGTTTGGTGGTGGGGCAGGCCTATGAGGTCCGACAGTACAACACCGCCCTGTCGCGCATTTTTCAGACCTATGGAGCGGAGGGCCAGCCGCTTTTCGTGAACAAGGTGGCCGGAGCTTCCAGCGGAGGAATTTGGACCGCAACCCGGACATTGGGCCTTGCGCGTTGCGACCAGGACGGAGGCTTTCTGGCGGTCGCACCGAACGGCCCGGAGAACAGTGGTGCGGTGAAGCTCGATGTCCAGAACGGCTTGCTCATGGTCGCAACAGGCTCTGTCGCCGGCAATTGGGCGAACACCTTCAGCCGGGCGGGCCTGAACCTCTTCGAGCAGGGCGTTTGGCGCACCGTGACAGACGCGGATGATCCGTTGATGCTGGGGGTGAACAGTTATGGCAGTTCGGTGATCGATAACATGGCGGTAGCCGTAGACCCGGAGAACGAGGGCCACGCATTTACCGGAAGTTGGGACGAAGGCGTGCTGGAGTGGCGCAACGGAGCGGTCGAGAGCATTTGGAACGCATCGAACAGCTCGTTGGGCGCCTTCGGCAACCCTGCGGACGGCGTGGTCCAGGTCGCTGGACTGGACTATGACCAGGAGGGCAATCTCTGGGTATCGAACGCCAACACACAGAACATCATCAGCGTACAGAAGAAGGACGGCACATGGAAAGCGTTCAACCCCGGCACGGTGCTGGGCGGAAATGAACTCGTCGCGGAGATCACAGCCATGGAGAATGGGCAGAAGTGGTTGGTGCGCCCCCGTACCAACGGGATCGTGGTTTTCACTGACGGAGGCTCCATCGATGACACCGGGGATGACCAATGGAAGCTGCTCACCACATTCGAGAACCAGGGCAAACTCCCGACCCTTGACATATTCGCCATCACTGAAGATCAGGACGGAGAGGTCTGGGTGGGGACCGGCAAGGGCATCGCGGTGTTCTACAACCCGGAAGCCATATTCAGCGATGAGAATTTCGACTGCCAGCAGATACTGATCGAGCAGGATGGCAACGTGCAGATCCTTTTGGAGACCGAGGTGGTCAGTTCGATCGTGGTGGATGGCGGCAACCGGAAATGGTTGGGCACTCAGAGCAGCGGCGCATTTCTGGTAAGCCCTGATGGCACCGAGCAACTCCTGCATTTCACCCAGGAGAACAGCCCTTTGCCCAGCAACAACATCACCAGCATCGCCATTGACGGGGTAACAGGCGAAGTGTTCATCGGCACGGACCAGGGCATCGTGAGCTACCGGGGTGATGCGACCGAGGGGGCGAATGAGGCCACCTGCGCCACGGTTTTCCCGAACCCCGTGCGCGAGACCTATCAGGGTTCCGTGGCCATCAACGGGCTGGTCGCGGACAGCGATGTGCGGATCACTGACATGGCCGGGAACCTTGTTTATCGCACGGTTTCGAACGGAGGGCAGGCGATGTGGCCAACCACGGACCTCAGCGGCCAGCGCGTGGCGAGTGGTGTCTATCTGGTACTCGCCTCCGACCCTACCGGCACGGCCCATTGCAACACCAAGGTGATGGTGGTGCGCTGAGATGCTGCAGACCACGAGCGCGGTGGTACTGCGCACGGTGAAGCACACCGAAAAGAGTACGGTGCTCCGTGCATACACCGAGCGTTTCGGCCTCCGCTCGTACATGGTTCGCACCGGGGCGAAGAGCGGCGACAGATCGGCCGCCTTGCAGCCGCTATCGCGCATCGAACTCGTGGTGCCAGAGGCCAGCGAACACGAACTGTGTACCGTTCGCGAAGTGCGGATCGAGCGGCCCTACATCCGATTGCGGGAAGAACCCGTGCGTGGGGTCTTGTTGCTTTTCGCACAGGAAGTGTTCAATCGGACCCTGCGCGAAGAATCGGCGGACGATCGGCTCTATGCGTTCGTACAGGAAGTCTTGGAGGACATCGATGGAGGATCCGATATCACGCATCAGCCCTTGCGGCTGCTGGTGGGATTGATGCGGCAACTGGGATTTTTCCCAGCGGCGCCATCCGACGCGGAGGATCGGTTCGACCTTCGGGAAGGCTGCTTTTTTCATGGATATCCCCCCCATGAATTCTGTATGGAAACGGTGACCACCACGTTGTTCGCTGAATTGGTGCGCTTGGAGGAAGCGGCTTCAGCAAGGGTCGGCCCCACATCCGCCCCATCTGTTCGTCGGCGCCTCTTGGACGACCTGCTCCTGTACTATCGCCTGCACGTGGATGGGTTCGGTGAGCTCCGCTCATTGGAGGTCCTGCGTTCCGTGTTGGAGTGAATGCGGAGCCCGGCCGCAATGGAATGGGGAGCGGGGGTAACTTGCCCGCCACTGCCATACACCATGAATCACAGCGTACTCCTTCTTGCCGCCATCGGCCTGTTGAGCGCTTGTGGCACCCCCAACACCGAAATGTCCACCGACCGCCCCGTTCCCCCTCAGGCCAACAAGGTGCCGCACGAAATGACCGCGCACGGCCACACGCGCAACGACGAGTACTTCTGGATGCGCCTCAGTGAAGAGCAGCGCGAGGCGAAAGCGCCCGATGCGCACACCCAACGAGTGATCGCCCACCTGAACGCGGAAAACGCCTACGCGGACAGCCTGCTGGCCCCCGTGAAAGAGCTGAGGGAAACACTCTTCAAGGAGATGAAGGGGCGCGTGAAGGAAGAGGACCTCAGTGTGGCCTACCGCGAGAACGGTTATTGGTACAACCACCGCTACGAGCAAGGGAAGGAGTACTCGGTACACATGCGCGGCAAGGCGAACGCGGATGGAAGCCAGCCTGAAAAGCTGGACGACTTCATCAACGAGAACACCATGGCCGAGGGGCATGATTACTTCGACCTGGGTGACTTCGAGATAAGCCCGGACAACAACCTGTGCGCGTACAGCGTGGACACGGTGAGCCGCCGCCTGTACACCATCCGGTTCCGCGACCTGTCCACCGGTGCCGAGCTGCCGGATGTGATCACCAATACCAGCGGAGGTGGAGCTTTTGCGGACGACAAGACCTTTTACTACAGCCGCAAGGACAAGACGTTGCGCAACCACAAGATCTTCCGCCACACGCTGGGTACCGATGAGAAGAGCGATGTGGAGGTGTACCACGAGAAGGACAATACGTTCAGTTGCGACGTGTACCGCGACCGGAGCAATGCCTTCGTTATGATCACCACGGGCAGCACGTTGAGCACCGAAGAATGGTACCTGCCGGTGGGTGACCCCACGGGCAAGTTCAACGTGATCCTGCCGCGGGAGGAGGAACACGAGTACAGCGTGCAGCATGCGAACGGCGAATTCTTCATACTTACCAACTGGGAGGCGACGAACTTCCGCTTCATGAAATGCGGGGTAGCGAACACGGCGAAGGAGGCGTGGACGGAAGTGGTGCCGCACCGTGAGGACGTTCTGCTGGAGGACGTGGACCTGTTCAACGACCACATGGTGTTCAGCGAGCGCAAGGACGGCCTTACCCACCTGCGCGTGCGCAAGCTCAGCACCGGCGTGGACCACCCCATCGTGTTCAACGATCCCGCGTATGTGGCCTACACCGGGACGAACCCGGAGTACGACAGCGACAAACTGCGTTACGGGTACACGAGCCTGACCACACCGAGCGGTGTGTACGAGCACGACCTGAACACGGCGAAGGATACCTTGCTCAAACAGCAGGAGGTCGTCGGCACCTTCAACGCGGCGGACTATGCGAGCGAACGTGTATGGGCCCCGGCACGCGATGGCCAGCGCGTCCCGATCAGCATCGTGTATCGGAAAGGCACGCGTATCGACGGCAAGTCACCCACGCTGCTTTATGGGTATGGTTCCTACGGGATAAGCATGGAACCCACCTTCAGCAGCGCGCGTCTTTCGTTGCTGGACCGCGGCTTCGTGTTCGCGCTGGCACACATCCGGGGTGGCGAGGAACTCGGCCGTGAGTGGTACGACAACGGCAAGATGGAGCACAAGATGAACACCTTCACGGACTTCATCGATTGCGCCGAATATCTGCTGAAGAACAAGTACGCCGATCCTGATCGTCTGTTCTGCATGGGCGGCAGCGCGGGCGGCTTGCTGGTAGGTGCCGTTACCAACATGCGCCCCGACCTGTGGAGCGGCGTTGTGGCCGAAGTGCCCTTCGTTGACGTGGTCTCCACGATGATGGATGACAGCATCCCGCTCACCACGGGTGAATTCGATGAGTGGGGCGATCCCAAGGAGAAAGAAGCCTACGAGCGCATGCTGTCCTATTCACCGTATGACAACGTGAAGGACGCCGAGTATCCCGCGATGCTGGTACTCACCGGTTTCCACGACAGCCAGGTGCAGTACTGGGAACCGGCCAAATGGGTGCAACGCTTGCGGGAACATCAGAAGGCCGCCGAGCCGATCATCCTGAAGACGAACATGGAGGCTGGGCACGGCGGTGCGAGCGGCCGCTTCGAGCGGTTGAAGGAGGTGGCGATCATCTATGCGTTCCTTGTTCAACGGGCGGGACTTCTGCCGACGAATTGATGGCCACCGGCGCGGCATGGGTCGCCGACGCTTTTCCAAGGTTGATAGTCCCTTGTATCGTTGCGCTCGACCGCCTGCCACGCTTGGATTCCCTCTGCGCTCCTCAGCCCGCCGTCAGGAGGCTCGTGTATGCACCTCTGCGGAACTCTGCGCTCTCTGCGGTTAAATGAGAGGGAACCTCTGGGTTCTTCAGCTCGCGAGACTCTCCACGTGCATGATCTCCTCCGGAGCCATGTCGATCACACTTACCGGCTTTTGGGGATCGCGCTGCAGGCGCTCGTAGTCACCGATGCTCGCGAAGAAGAGCGAGCGCTTTTCCATGCTTTCCACTTCCCAGATCACACCGAACACTTCTTTGCCGCTGCGCAGCTTGAAACGGCAGTGCTTGTGGGCGAAGGGACGTATGCGGGTGAGTTCCATGTGGATGCGTGATCGACGAGAAACCCGTCTTGATGACCACCGCAAAGTAGTCGATGACCATGGCGATCGGCTCGTTGAATTATCAACATCGCACGATGGCCTGTCCATGGAACGTGGACTTTGAACCTCCTATTGCCTGACCGTCAACGGATAGTCCTTCGGGCCTTCGAGCGGAACGGAATGTGAAAAAGCCGCAGGGATCCGAGAAGCCCCTCTCCTCGGGAGAGGGGTTGGGGTGAGGTCACCCCTTCTGCACGGCGACCTTGATCTTCTTGCCCACCACGAGGTTGCGCAGATCGGAATCGCTATTGATCTGCTTGATGCCTTCCACCGAAGCGCCAGGGTAGCGTTGTGCGATACCCCACAACGTATCGCCGGGTTGTATCGTGTGGAAAATATACTCGGCGTTCGTGTTCGTTCCGTCTTGTGCGGGCGTCGCGGCCTGATCATCCGCTTTCGCTGCTGTCCCTTTGTGTACAACCAGCTTCTGGCCGACTTTCAATCGGTCGCTGCGCAGCTTGTTCCAGGCGCGCAGGTTGCTAACGGAGACATGGTTCTTCTTGGCGATGGTTCCGAGCGATTCACCGCGTCGGACCGTATGCGTGCGCTGGGCGGTCGTGGTGCCGGATGGCGTGCTCTTCGTCGCTCCCTTCGCCACTGGAGCAGGCGAGTGCATATCCGGCACGTAGCTGTACCGGATGTAGTCTTCGCGGTCGATGAAGTTGGCCACCAACGTTTTCGGCAAATAGACCGTTGAGGGTACGCTTACATCAGGAACGCGGCCTTGCTTGTATACCGGGTTCAGGTCCAGGATCTCCTGCGCGTTGCCCCCGGTGATCTCCGCGAGCTTGTTGAGGTCGAGCGGGTAGCACACTTGCACGGTATCCACTTCGTACGCGCAGTAGTTCGGGATCACAGGGTAGATGTTGTGGTCCGCCGCATGGATGAAGAGGTAGTTCACCGCGATGAAAGCTGGCACGTATCCACGCGTTTCGCGGGGCAGGTTGTTGTAGACGCTCCAGTAGTCCGTGCCACCGGACCGGCGGATCGCCTTGTTCACGTTGCCCGGACCGCAGTTGTAAGCGGCAAGCGCGAGCTCCCAGTTACCGAAGATGCGGTGCAGGTCCTTCAGGTAGAGGCAGGCGGCTTCGGTGCTCTGGTACACATCGCAGCGCTCATCCACATAGCTGTCCACTTCCAGGCCGTACATCTTGCCGGTACCGATCATGAACTGCCAAAGGCCTACAGCGGCAGCGCGTGATTTCGCTCCCGGGAACAGCGCGCTTTCGACAACCGCGAGGTACTTCAGCTCGTGCGGCATGCCATGCCGATCGAGCGCCTCCTCGAAGACAGGGAAGTACAGTTGTGCCAAGCCGAGCATGCGCGCCGATTGGGAGCGTTTGCGCTTGGTGTACATGTCGATGTACCCCTGCACCTGCTCGTTGTAGGTCAGCTTGAAGGGCGTGCGCTCATCCAGGATGGCCAAACGCTGGCGGAAAGCATCCGCAGTGTAGCTCGGCGTATCCGTGGCAGCGAAGCCATGGACGTTCAAGGCGCTGACATCCGTGCTGAACGGGTCGTTCTTCAGCCAAGGCAGGTTGCTCAGGTCGTTGATGCGCGCCATCACCTCGTCATCCGTAGGGATGGGTTGCTGAGCGAATGCCGGAATGGAGCAAAGACCTGGGATAAACACCGCCAGGACCAGTCGCAGGGAACGGGTCATAGTCATGAGGACGCGAAAAGTAGCCTTCATACGCTGGCGGCTCCGCATGGTTCTAAGGAGCGGTCCACAGAGGGGTGTGAATGGCGTCATCGACGAAAGGTAACAGTCGACCGATGAAGCCGGGGAACGGCTCCTTCGGTCACAAGAGGAACGTGATCAGCTGAACAGTTGATGTGCGAGCGCAAGCAATCGCTCGTCATCGAACGGCTTGGCCATCAGCTGCGTCCCGAACGGCAGCCCATTGGAGTGCGTACCTGAGGGTATCGAGATCGCGGGGGTCCCCGCCAGGTTCGCCTGCACGGTG
>JANOPI010000455.1:0-8907 GCA_031421755.1 Flavobacteriales bacterium
CGCGAACGGTGTGGTGTTCGACTATGGCTGGGGTGGAATTTATGGTTTCTCCATCACAGGGTTCGGTGGGAATGGGATCACCATGAACGGGACATCGAACGAGGTGAACTACTGCCACATTGGCGTCGCACCGAACGGCACCACATGCGCTGGCAATGGCGGTGCGGGCGTTTATGTGAACAACACACCGGACACGGAGATCGGTAACCCTTGGTGGCCTGGCTCCCCTAACGTGATCTCTGGCAACGCGGCTGGTGGTGTGATCATTGATGGACCTGATGCCGAGCTTACACGAGTATGCAACAGCCGGATCGGCACCAACCAAGCGGGCACGGCGGCGATCTGTAGCCAACCTTTCGGTGTGTCCATTCGCAACGGTGCGCACGATAACTACATCGGAAGCGAGAACGCTACGATGGAGAATGTGATCAGTGGTCACCCGCAACAGGGCATCATTGCCACGGGCAACGGCAATGAAGTGAGCTACTCTTTTATCGGGACGAATCTGGCAGGCACGGCGGCCATTCCCAACGGGCTTGGTGGCATCAACATGACCGGCACGGACACGTGGATCCACGACAACATCATTTCCGGCAACACCGGCAGCGGCATTACCCTGAGCGGTGATGCGGCCACCGTGGATGCGAACAACATTGGCACGAACAAAGCGGGCACCGCCGCATTGCCCAACACGCAATATGGTGTGGTTGTCAACGCAGGCAACGGTGCTTGGATCGGTGATGGTCTCTCGCCCACGCGCAACATCATCAGCGGCAATACGCTGGACGGGATCTACCTGAACTCGGCGAGTACGAACGATGTCGCTGTGCGCGGCAACTACATCGGATTGGGTGCAGACGGCACCACGATGATCGCCAATGGACGCGATGGCCTGCGCACGAACGGAGCGAACGATGTGAACCTGCGACTCAATGTGATCAGCGGAAACGTTGGTCACGGGGTGAATGTGATCGGCGGCGATGGCATGAACCTGTCGGGCAACATGATCGGAACGGACGCGACCGGCACGCTGGACCGTGGCAACGCGATGAACGGCGTTACGGTGAACGGGTCCAGCAATATCCTGGTGGGCACGGATATCGCCGACCCGAACATCATCAGCGGCAATACCCAACACGGTATCGATCTTCTGGGTGCGGGCACCACCTTCCCGCAGATCTTCGGCAACCACATCGGGTTGAACGCGGCTGGAACGGCGGCCATTCCCAACACCTTCCACGGCATCAAAATCCGGAGCGGCATCGGCTCGGGCCGTATCGGAGCGCCGGGCAGCCTGAAGAACGTGATCAGCGGAAATAACTATTGCGGCATCTTCATGCAAGGGCCGAACGGGCAGGACATCCGCAGCAACTACATCGGCACCAACGCCGCAGGAACAGTGGCAGTGCCGAACGTGCAGAACGGCATCCAGGTATCGAACGCCATGAGCGGTCTACTTGTCGGGGGGAGCGCTGCGGGCGAGGGCAACCTTATCAGCGGCAACGGGATGAACGGGATCTACTGCTCTCCAGTTACCGGAACGATCACCAGCGCGACCATCCTGGGGAATACCATTGGCCTGAACGCTGCCGGAAATGCCGCTTTGCCGAACGTGGAAGCAGGCATTCTTCTTGGCGCGAGCTGCAACACCTTCACCATCGGCGGTACAACGGCTGCTGCGCGCAACGTGATCAGCGGTAACGGCGAGGCCGGTCTTGAGCTCCTTGGTGCGACGATAACGGTCCATGGCAACTACATCGGCACGGACGCAACGGGCACTATTGATCTGGGCAACACCTACTCAGGTATCAACGTGCAGGGCACCGGAGCCGTGATCGGTAGTGGCGCGGCGGGTGCTGGCAACATCATCAGTGGCAACGACGAGTTCGGCATCATGGTAACCGCCACCGGTTGCGTCATACGCGGTAACCGCATCGGCACCAATGCTGCGGGTACCGCGGCACTCGCCAACGGAATGGACGGCGTTTCCTTGGCCGCAAGCACTACCGTTGGTGGCACCGGTGCGAACGAGGGCAACCTCATCAGCGGGAACACGACCAGTGGCATCTATGGTTCCTCAACGAACAATTGCACCATCCGCGGCAACATCATCGGCCTGAACGCCGCTGGCACCGCGGCCATCGGCAACGGGGATGCCGGGATCCGGTTGATGAACTCCAACACCTGCACCATCGGTGGCAACACTGCCGCTGCCCGCAACGTGGTCAGCGGCAATGGCGTGAACGGCTTCGATGCGATCTACCTGGGTGGTGGCACGGGGCACACCATCCAGGGCAACTACATCGGCACCAACGCCGCCGGCACAGCATCCATTGGTAATGCGTATGGTGGCATCAGCGTGCAAGCCTCTTCATGTACGATCGGCGGTCCGGCTGCTGGCGCTGGCAACGTGATCAGCGGCAACCTGGACAACGGCATCAGCCTATTGAGCACGGGCAACACCATCCAAGGCAACTGGCTCGGCACCGACCAGGGCGGCACAGCCAACCTCGGCAATGGCCAGGAGGGTATTGAACTGAACACCGGCGGCAACAACAACCTCATCGGTGGGACGGGCGCTAACGATGGCAACACGATCCGGAACAACGGCACCGCCGGCGAATTCGGCGGGGTGGGCATCAATGAGTCCGTTTCTGGCAACCGTGTCTTAGGCAACCGCATCGACAACAACACGGGCTTGGGGATCAACCTGGTGTTCGGAAACGTTGGGCCATTGGCGAACGATGCGGGCGATGGCGATACCGGCGCGAACGCACGCCAGAACTATCCGGTATTGACCAGTGCGGTCCTCGTCGCCGGGAACATCACCGTCAACGGAACCTTCAACAGCACGGCAAGCTCCACCTTCCGGATCGAATTCTTCTCCGCCCCCACCATGGACCCTGCCGGTCACGGTGAAGGTGCGGTCTACTTGGGCACGACGAACGTGACCACCGACGCCTCCGGTAATGCGGTCATCAACGCGATCGTGCCAGCGAGCGGAACGGCCCTCGGCCATGTGGTCTCCTCAACGGCAACGCACAGCACGTTGAACAACACCAGCGAATTCTCCAACGCCATGTTGCTCAGCGCCGGTGCGGACATCAGCGGTATCGTCTTCGAGGATGTGAACTACGGCGGCGGTGCAGGCCGCGACCGCGCAACGGCGTTAGGCAATGGTGGCACTGTGCGCCCGAACACACGCGTTGAATTGTTCGATGGCGCCGGCACTTATATGACTTCCACCACCACCAATGCGAGCGGTGTGTACACCTTCTCGTCGCTGGCACCTGCGAGCTACACGGTGCGCGTGGTGAACAGTACAGTGAGCAGCGCACGCACCGGATATGTAGCCACACTGAGCGGTGTCCAGACCTTCCGAACCAACGCATCCACCGGTTCAGCAGTAGCTGCTACCGACTACGTGGGCGGCGAAGTGCCGAACAAGGTCGATGCAGGCAACGGCAGCACAACGCTGGCGGCATTGACCACGGCTACCACCACGGCACAATCCATCGCACCGGTCACCTTGGGCGCTGCGAACATTCCGGGTGTGGACTTCGGTTTCAACTTCGATGTGATCGTGAATGTGAACAACGCGGGCCAAGGCTCGTTGCGCCAGTTCATGACCAATGCCACCACGCTCGGAGGTGACGCTGCGTTGGCGCAGAGCGGCTCACGCCTGTTCTATGGGGTGAACACGCTCATGCCCGGTTTCGAGGCCAGCATCTTCATGATCGCGAACGGCACCGCACAACCCGGCTTGAACACGGGTTACGCGAACCTTCTTACCGGCGGCGTTGCGGTGATCACTACAACCTCCGCACTTCCGGTGATCGGTCCTGGTGCCAATGCGAATTACACAACCATTGATGCGACCACACAAACAGTGAATGTCGGGAACACGAACAGCATTTTGCTCGGCACCGGCGGTCCTGTTGGTACCCAATCCGGCACGCTGACCCAAGTGGCCGGTCCCGAAGTTGAAGTGCGCGGCAGCAATGCCTGGGATGGTTTCGTCCTGAACGGGAACTACGATCAGCTGCGCGGTTTCAGTGTTTACGGCCACCGTAATGATCTGGTCATTGGCGGGCAGTACATAATGGCCCAGTATGATGTGTTCGGCGCCTCGGCCACCTCGTTCAGTGAGCCGGCCGTTCCAACGCTGCAGAACAACGTGAGCATCACCGGCTATAACCCGGTGACGATCACCAACAACCTCATCGGGTTCTCCAAGATGAACAAGGTGCAGGTGAGCTGGAGGAACGAGAACCCGACCTACTTCTACTTCTCTCAGAATGAAGTGGTCGGCGGCCCCACCACGGGCAATACCTCAGGCCTTGACATGACCTCCAGTTCAATCGGTGCGACTACGACCGGCGACAATTACATCCAGTACAGCTTGTACCGGAACTTGAGAGATGGGATCACCTTGAACCTGGATTACCCCGTGGCGGGGCCGAGCAGCCTCTCGTTGAAACACGTGATGGACAACACGATCCGGAACAACACGGGCGCTGGCATCATCATCTCCGCTGGTGACGGGTATGACTACGTGTCGAGCAACCTGATCCATAACAATACAGGCGGCGGCGTGATCGTGCGCAGCGGAAATGGATCGCCCACCAACCAGGTGTACGTCTACAACAATTCGTTCTATACCAACGGCGGGCTGGCTGTGGATCTCGGGGCGCCCGGTGTTACCTCCAACGACGGCTTGGTCACAGCTGGTGCCGACAACAGGAGCATCGACTATCCGGTATTCACATCGGCCACCTACGACGGAAGTACACTGAACGTAACGGGCTATGTGGGTTCCGCGCCCAACCAAAGCGCCTTCCAATGGACCTCTGTTGATGTGTATTTGGCCGATGACGATGGCGACAACAATGGACCGGTCGTCGTGAGTGACGGCCTAAGCATTGCACATGGTGAAGGACGCACCTTCCTGGGCACACTGTTCACCGATGTGAACGGGAACTTCAGTGGCCCGGTGCCCTTCGCCGTCGTCGCAGTGGGAGATAGGATCACGGCCTTGGCAACCAACAATGTGAGCAGTTCCGAATTCTCGGCCAACAAGATGATCACAGGCCCTCTTCAAGACATCAGCGGAACGGTGTTCGAAGACCTGAACTATGGTGGTGGCGCAGGTCGCGACAGGTCAACGGCATTGGGCAATGGTGGCACAGGCCGTCCGAACGCTCGAGTGGAACTGTATGACGCCGCTGGCACCTTCGTGTCCGCAACAACAACGGATGCGAGCGGTGCATACACCTTCTCGTCGCTGGCACCTGCGAGCTACACGGTGCGCGTGGTGAACAGTACGGTGAGCAGCGCGCGCACCGGCTACGTGGCAACCCTCTCTGGCGTGCAGACCTTCCGCACCAATGCCGCTGCGGGTTCAGCAGTAGCTACTACCGACTACGTGGGTGGCGAAGTGCCGAACAAGATCGATGCGGGCAACGGCAGCACCACATTGGCCGCGTTGACCACCGCCACAACGACGGCACAGTCCATCACAGCGGTCACGCTGGGCACGAGTTCCATTACCGGCGTGGATTTCGGTTTCAGCTTCGATCCGGTGGTGAATACCAATGATGCTGGCCAAGGTTCGTATCGCCAGATGATCATCAACGCCAACGCGCTCGGCAATGATGCCGCACTCCTCCAAGACGGACTCGTACCGGCCAAGGAGAATATGGTGTTCATGATCAGCAACGGAACATCCGCTGCGGGTCTTCGCGCGGCGAACAACTACTTCAGTGCGGGAGTGGGGCTGATCAGTCCAGCCACGGTACTACCTGACATCACCGGCACCATTGTGATCAACGGGGCATTGCAGCCTGGGTTCACAACTACACCGGTCGTACAGTTGGACGGTGTTGGCGCAGGTGCCTCATCCAACGGCCTTCACATCATGGGTGCCGCAGGCAACAGCGAAGTACGTGGCCTTATCATCACACGGTTCAGCTTTGCAGGAGTGCGGGTAGAGCCTGGTGCTGGCGGCAACACCTTCACGGGCACCATCATCGGCACGGATGCCGCAGGTACGCTGGGAATGGGGAATGGCACAGCAGGAACTTTCGCAGGTGACGGCATCTTCATCATCGGGGGTAGCGACAACAACATCATCGGCGGTACGACCGCTGCCGACAGGAACGTCATTTCCGGTAATGGCGACGAAGGCATCAGTGTCTACAGCAACAACAACATCATCATCGGAAACTATGTAGGAACGGACCCCACAGGCCTACTTGCCGTTCCGAACGGCATCGGCACCACTGTAGATGTGAACGGAGGCATTCTGGAAGGCGGGGTGAACAACCGCATCGGTGGCAGTTTGCCTGGTGAGCGCAACGTGATCGCGGGGAACAATGGCCCTGGCGTTTGGTACTTGGCCACAGCGAGCAGTGGCTCGTTGAAGGGCAACTACATCGGTGTTGGCGTGGCAGGCGTGGCACTTGGTAACCAGTACCATGGTATCCGTATCCAAGGCAGCACGAACCTTCTGATCGGTGGCCCGGCGGCGGGCGAAGGGAATGTGATCTCGGCCAACGTGGGCAATGGCATTTGGATACACGAAACGACCGCTGTGAATGACCGTATCCACGGCAACCTGATCGGTGTGGACCCGAGCGGCCTGGTGGCGATGGGAAATACGCTGAACGGAGTGCTCGTTGCATCGGGCGCCAACAACAACAGCATCGGTGCGAGCGATGCCAATGCCCCTTCCGAGGGCAACATCATCGCGAATAACGGTGCACATGGTATCCGAATGGATGCTGATGCCGGTTCGGGCAACAAGATCCTGCTCAACAGCATCCGCGACAACGGTTCGTTGGGTATCGATCTGCACAACGATGGTCCCACGCCCAACGATGCCAGCGATCCTGATACCGGAGCGAACGAACTCCAGAACTACCCTGTTCTTACAGGTGCTGCAATCATTGGTGGAAACATCAACATCCGTGGTACGCTGAACAGCACACCCAGCACGCAATACCGCGTGGAATTCTTCAGCAGCCCCACAGCAGACGCCAGTGGTTATGGCGAAGGCGCGACGTTCCTCGGTGCTTGGCCCTATACGACCGATGCCAGCGGGAACGCCACCATCAACGTGAACTTCAGCGGTGCGCCTCCTGTGGGTCACAAGATCAGCAGTACGGCCACCAAGATCACCGCCGGTGTTCCACGCAGCACCTCGGAATTCTCCGGGCTGATCTCCAGCACATTGCCCCCTGTTGCCCTATGCCAGAACGCAACGCTCAACTTGACGACGAGCGGAACGGCCACGCTGACCCCGGCCATGATCGATAATGGCAGCTACGATCAGGACGGCTCGTTCCTGAGCATGACCATTTCCCAAAGCACCTTCACCTGCGCTACCGCAGGTTCCAACACGGTTACCCTAACGGTGACCGACTCCGATGGAGCAACCGCAACATGCACAGCTGTGGTGACCGTAGTGGACAACATCGCTCCGGTGATCACCTGCCCTGCGAACATCACGCTGAACGCGAACATGGATTGCGAGGCCACCGCGACCTGGTCGGCCTCAAGCTTCACCGACAATTGCGCCGGCGGCAACATCGCTCAAACCGCAGGTCCGGTATCCGGATCCGTATTCCCCAAAGGCATCACCACCATCACCTACACTGCGACAGATGCCAGTGGCAACACCAGTATGTGTTCGTTCACGGTGACGGTTGTGGACGTGACACGACCAGCCTACATCACATGCCCGAGCAACCAGACCCGCTATGTGGCAGCAGGGCAATGCACACAGTCCATCTCGGGTTTGAGCTTCGGGTGGATCGACAACTGCTTCGGCACTGTGAACAACCAGATCAGCGGTACGGATCTGAGCATGCCGCTCGCTCCGGGTGTATATCCGGTCTCGTACCGCCTCACCGATGCGGCTGGCAACCAGAGTTTGGCCACATGCAGCTTCAGTATAACCGTGTTGGATACGATACGGCCGACGATCACCTGCCCGGCGAACATCACCGCAACGTTGACCGCCGGATGTAATACACCTGTGAGTTGGACAGTGCCTTCATTCAGCGACAACTGTAGCGCTACGATGGCTCAAACAGCCGGTCCAAGCAATGGTTCCGTCTTCCCTAGCGGCACAACTACCGTGACCTACACAGCAACGGACGCCAGTGGCAATACACAGGCCTGCTCCTTCACGGTAACGGTGGTTGATGCAACGGCACCCGTGATCGCAGCGTGCCCAAACAACATCAGTGTGAACAGCAGTGGTGCGTGCATGGCCGATGCGAACTGGACCGTTCCAACAGTAAGCGACAACTGCAGCGGTGCCACCATCACGCGTACAGCCGGACCCGGGCCAGGCAACTCTTTCCCAGTGGGAACCACAACGGTCACTTACACAGCGACCGATGCCAGTGGTAATACCGCCACTTGTTCCTTCACGGTAACGGTAGCCGATGTCACTGCTCCGGTGATCGCAGCATGCCCAAGCAACATCAGTGTGAATGCGGGTGCTTCTTGCACGGCCACTGCAACGTGGACTGTTCCGACATTCAGCGACAACTGTTCTGGTGGTAGCATCACGCGCACTGCTGGTCCTGCTCCGGGCAGCACCTTGGCCATCGGCAGTACCACAGTTGCTTACACTGCAACCGATGCCGCTGGCAACGCCGCTACTTGTTCCTTCACGGTAACGGTTGTGGATGTTACCGCTCCACTGATCGCAGCGTGTCCAAGCAACATCAGTGTGAACGCTGGTGCTTCTTGCACGGCCACTGCAACGTGGACTGTTCCGACATTCAGCGACAACTGATCTGGAGGTAGCATCACGCGCACTGCTGGTCCTGCTCCGGGCAGCACATTCGCCATCGGCAGAACAACAGTAGCTTACACTGCGACCGATGCCGGTGG
>JANOPI010000456.1:0-5925 GCA_031421755.1 Flavobacteriales bacterium
AATACAAGCTCAGGTATTCCGCATATCAGTGGGAAGCAGATCCGTGACTTCGAAGTTGCGTTCCCCACCCTCCCCGAACAGCAGAAGATCGCGGCCTTCCTGGGCGCGGTGGACCGGAAGATCCAGCAGCTGAAGCGCAAGCAGGCCTTGCTGGAGCAGTACAAGAAGGGCGTGGTGCAACAACTCTTCAGCCAAGAGCTGCGCTTCAAGCGAAAGGATGGCGGGGAGTTTCCGGAGTGGGAGGAGAAGAGGTTGGGGGATGTTGTGACTTTCACCAAGGGCAAGGGCGTTTCCAAAGGCGATATCGTTGAAGGCGGTGCGACCAAGTGCATCAGATACGGCGAACTCTACACAACCTATGCAGAGGTGATCGACGACGTGGTTTCATCCACCAATGTTGACCCAAGCCAGTTGCTGTTGAGCAAGAAGAACGATGTGATCATTCCAGCATCCGGTGAAACGCAACTGGACATTGCGAAAGCGTCATGCGTGATGCACGACGGCATCGCCTTGGGCGGTGACCTCAACGTGATGCGCACGAAAGAGAACGGCGTCTTCCTCGCGTACTACTTGAACGGTGCCAAGCGCAATGCCATTGCGGAAATGGCGCAAGGCAATTCAGTGGTACACCTCTATGCCAAGCAACTCCAAGGGATCAGTATCGAAGTACCTTCCCTCGAAGAGCAGTCCCGTATCGCGGGCTTCCTGATGGCCTTGGATGCGAAGGTGGCGGGTGTGGCGCAGGCGGTGGCGGCGGCGCAGAAGTGGAAGAAGGGGTTGTTGCAGCAGATGTTCGTGTAGGTTCACCACAGAGGCACGGAGGCACAGAGAAATGCAATGGAGCTTGTAGCGCAACCCGTCTATGTGGAGCACTGGCCGACCTATTCGGCCACTTCAACATACGGCAAACGCGAGAAGGATGTGCGCGTGGAACCGGGCACCGACAAGCTCTTCTACTACAAGCATTCGGACAGGCGCTACCCGTGGGATTTCTGGTGCGAAGTGATAGCCAGCAAGCTGGGGCAAATGCTTGGGCTCGACATTGCGTCCTATGAACCCGCGTACTCCAAGGACGAAGAGGGCAAGTACATCTGGGGCTGTCTGTCGCCCTTGCTTCATGACCTGAAGAAGGGAGAGGAATTCGCGCACGGGCAATCCTACCTCCAGGTATTCAAGCCCGACTTTGAAACGGTTCGCGGCACGGACCACAACTATGAACTGATCCAGGACGCGCTGCAACTCGCCGGTGGTCACGAAGACGACCTGTTGAAGTTCCACGAGATGCTGGTATTCGATGCGCTCATCTGCAATCGTGACCGGCATCAGGAGAACTGGGCGCTGATCCGAAGTGCGAAGGATGATGACGTGCTCAAACGGCCGATGCCGCACGTCGACACGAAGCAACCGGGCGGATGGGTGAAGCTCTTCGAGGAATTGGCCAAGATCATCATGACCGGCCTTGCCGCGCGGCTCGCTCCCATTTACGATAGCGGGACAAGCCTAGGACATAACCTGCTCGAAGCGAAGATGGCCGTGATGCTTGCTGAACCCTCGCGTGCGGCCCTTCATCGGTTCGCCACCGGCCCCAAGGCAACAGCGCATATCCGCTGGCAAGGTGCGCGCCTGCGTCATGATGAGCTGCTCCTGAACATTGGGCGATCCACACCGGAACGACTTCTACCAGCGCTGACCAAAGTCACGGAAGCCTTCGATCCCGTGCGCGTTGCCGAACTGCTGGAGGTCATTGATACCAAGGTGGTGCGTGAGGAAGTGAAGAAGGAACTCATCCCGGCGGCATACATGCTCAACCCGGTTCGCAAAGCCTTCGTCCGCGAACTGCTATACCTTCGTCACCAGGAACTATGCAAGCTGCGGGAACTGATACGCGCGTAGTCCAACGGATCTATTTGAGCTGGCGGACTGGTGATGGGGCTTCGCGCCGCATCGTGGGTGAGTTCTGGCGTGTCGATAGCCGTGTGGACTTCAAATACTTGCTAAACCACAGGGACATTTCCGATGCCGTAGGCGAAGGCTTCCTTGGGTACCCGGACCTCCCCTTCTCCGCAGACACCTATCGCGATGTTCTGCCGATCATAGCACGTCGCTTGGTGGACAGTGACCGGAGCGATCGCGTGAAGTATTTGGAGCAGTGGAATGCGAACGATGAAGGCATCGACGACTTCGATCGCTTGGCACTGACGCAGGCTTGGCTCACGAACGACCGGTTCGAGTTCCTCGGCGAGTTCGAGCCACGAGACGGACTTGACTTCGTGACGGACTTAGCTGGCCAAAGCCACCTGCAACACCAACCCGGAATTGCGCGACCAACGGAAGCCCTGCACTTTCAGGTTGAAGTGAAGCCGGAGTTCGAGTATCCGGTAGTGCATGTACTGAACAGCAACAATGTTTGCTTGGGGCGCATCAAACAGGTGCATAACCGCTTGTTCTCGCATCCCGATGTCGGCAACTTCAACGTGTTCTTGAAACTGAAGGACGCCGAGCAGAACGGCGTGCTCAAGAAGCTGTTCGTGGAGGTGCGGGTTTCAGTGAAGTAGTCCTCTCCCTCGAAGAGCAGTCCCGTATCGCGGGCTTCCTGATGGCCTTGGATGCGAAGGTGGCGGGTGTGGCGCAGGCGGTGGCGGCGGCGCAGCGGTGGAAGAAGGGGTTGTTGCAGCAGATGTTCGTGTAGAAGAGTTCACCACAGAGGCACGGAGGCACAGAGAAATGCAAGACGAAAGAGAGTGATGAGCCTACCTCGGCTACATAGCATCGCGGATATCGTGCGGGTGTGGGACACCAACATCAACCCCGTGCAGGTGATCGCCAGCGATGTGCGCGACTATGTGGCTAAACACAATCTGGGGAAGGAACCGTGTACACGGCTGCGCAACGAGTTGCTGGCACATGCTTACGCAGGTATCTGGGGCTTGCCCACGTTGGATGCCGCGCTCGTGAAGATTGACCCCGCGCATGTGGGGCAGCACATTTCCAGCACCTGCCAGCCGGCCTACTTCAAGCACACCTGCTTCGCCACACAATTCCGGAAAGGCTCCACGGAGTTCAACCAGTTCCTGGACCAGGTGAGCTACTACGAGAGCAAGCGCTTCCACAACCGGCAAGACCTTTTGAAGATCGCGCTATTCGATATCTGGCTGGCCAATGACGACCGCACCGGCGGCCACCCCAACCTGCTGGTGACCGCTGACGAGGAAGGTCACACCATCCGCGTGATGGACCACGAAGGCATCTTCTACGGCAACAATCCCGAGCGACCGCTTCCGCTATTGACCTTGGAAGACAGCATCTTGACGCATCCGGCCATGCGGACGCTACTGGGCAAGGAGTTCAACAAGGACGCGGCTTTGGTCGATGTCCTGGTGCAGAACCTCTACCTTTGGTCCAACGCTTGCGAACAACGCACCGATGAGATCCTATCCTACCTCCCTGCCGACTGGCGGATCGATGTAGCCACCTTCACGCCGTTGGTACGCCAACGGCTCTTCACGGAGGAGTGGCTCCGTGCCGTTGGTCTTCACTTCCACGAACTGCTCAAACACTGTTGAGCCATGAACAGCTTCTACTCCATACTCTATGCAGGCATTAACCCGGCCAGCGGCGATAAGCTCGCGGTGGGGCTCTTCATGCACAGCGGTGACAAACCGCGCTTCGCTTGGAGCAAACATCGTGTTGCGCTGGTGCGCGATTTAATGGGGGCCGATGCGCAATTGTTGCTACGCCAGAATCTGAAGGCTTTGCAGCGAAAGACCGAAGAGAACAGCTCGGAACTCGGTGATCTATTCCGGGGTGCCATACCCAAGAAGACCGGCACCTACGAACTCAATGAACCGTATTTCCATTACTTGGCGAAGTACAGCAGCAACTTGCTCACCATCGGCGCGGTAACGCGCATTGATCTGCAAGCCGACGACCAGAAATTCCATGACTTGTTCCATCTACTCGTGGATGACCGGTCCGTGGCGGTAATGAGCAGCCAGAAGAAGGACATCGACGAGGCCAAGGGGCAGTTGAAAGATCGCATTGGTAGCCGGGTGAACTGGAATGCGGAATTGACGAAGCAAGAGATACCCGGACTTCTCCTCCCCACGATCAAACTGGACTTCATCGGCAAGAACGGAAAGGATGTGATCGGCGAAGTCGTGGACTTCGAGAAACGCGAGTATTTCCTGGAAGCCGACATCAACAAGCTGGACAACGTCACCCACGTTCTTGAACAGCAAGGCACATTGGGTAAAGCTTTCGTAGTTGGTGATGAGCCGGATAAGGAGGAACACCCTCAGCAGCATCTGGCGTGGCTCGCGGTCAAACATTCCAAGCGCATCGAATTGGTACCGACCAATGAGATCGGGCGCGTGGAAGAGCACTTGGAGAAACAGAACGTGCGGCCGTGGCGTTGATCTGATGAAAGTCGCGATCTTGGGACATTAGCATTCCAATGTCCACCCAACCCGAAGCCCTCCTCGAAGCCGAGCTGGTAGCCCAGCTACGCGGCATGGGCTATGGGCATGTGGTCATCAAGGACGACGAGTCGCTGCTGGCCAATTTGCAAGCGCAGCTGGAAGCCTTCAACGGCACCACCTTCACGCAGCGGGACATGACCCGCATCCTGAACCACCTGCAGAAGGGTACGCTCTACGACCGCAGCAAGATCCTGCGCGACCGTTATGCGCTGGAGCGCGAGGACGGTACGGTCAGCTACGTGCGCTTCTTCGATGGTGGCACCCCTGCCGCGAACCAATGGCAGGTAACGCAACAGGTCACCAACATCGGCAGTTATACCAACCGCTACGATGTCACCATCCTGTGCAACGGGCTGCCCGTGGTGCAGGTTGAGCTGAAGCGGCGCGGGCTTGAACTGAAGGAGGCCTTCAACCAGGTGCTGCGCTACAAGAAGCACAGCTTCTGGGCCAACGGCGGGTTGTTCCAATACCTGCAGCTCTTCGCCATCAGCAACGGGGTGAATACGAAGTACTACGTGAACAACCCCAGCGAGGCGCTCACCTACGCACAGTCCTTCTTCTGGACGGATGAGCACAGCCGCCGCAAGAGCGAACTGAAGGACTTCGCCACCGACCTGCTGAGCATACCGCGCCTGGGCCGCATGCTGGGCCACTACGTGGTGATGAACGACCGCGACAAGCGGTTGTTGGTGCTGCGCCCTTATCAGGTCTTCGCCGTGGAGGCCATCGTGGACAAGGTGCGCACCTACACACCCGCCACTGGCGATGCGCGCGTACACAACTACGGCTACATCTGGCACACCACCGGCAGTGGCAAGACGCTCACCAGCTTCAAGGCCAGCCAGGTGATCATGGGCCTGCCCGAGGTGGCCAAGGTGGTCTTCGTCGTGGACCGCAAGGACCTCGACTACAAGACCATGGAGGACTTCAACGACTACAAAGAGGGCAGCGTGGACGCCACCGAGAACACGCGCGGCCTGGTAGAGCAGTTGAGCGACCCCAACACGCCGTTGATCGTTACCACCATCCAGAAGCTGCACATCGCCATCAGCAAGGTGCGGCATGAGAAGAAGGTGGAAGCGCTGAAGGACGCGCGCATGGTCTTCATCTTCGACGAGTGCCACCGCAGCCAGTTCGGCAAGACGCACGGCGACATCACCAGCTACTTCACCAACGCACAGCTCTTCGGCTTCACCGGCACTCCGATCTTCGCCGAGAACGCCAGCAAGAACGAGCTGGGCAAGCGCACCACCAAGCAGCTCTTCGGCGAGTGCCTGCACAAGTACGTGATCACCGACGCCATCCGCGATGAGAACGTGCTGCGCTTCAGCGTGGAGTACGTAGGCCGCTACACCAAGAAGGACGGCGTGGAGCTGGACATCGAAGTGGAGGACATCGACCGCGCCGAGGTGTTCGATGACGAGAAGCGCTTGGGCAAGGTGGTGGA
>JANOPI010000457.1:0-2248 GCA_031421755.1 Flavobacteriales bacterium
GTGCACCTGTCCATTGCCTGCGGTGCGGCAGGCATCCAGAAGAGGTTGAACTGAATAGAATCGCCCGGCCTGCTGGCCTATCCGATGATCCCCTTAACGGCATCCACCAAGGCGATGGTGTGCGCGTGCAGCCGCTGGACCGCTTCGGCTTCTATGCTCACGAAATCGTCGTAGTCGCCGCTGTGCCGCCGCTCGAACAATTCGGAATACGCCAAGCCCAATTCCTGGGATATGAACCCGGTGGACAAGAAGATCAGACTGAACTGCTGACGAACACCCTTGTGGGTCTTCGGGTACACATCGCGCGTGGCCAATAGCGCCACCACCGCGTAGAACATGGCGTAGTACAACCGGTTCGTGCTGCCCCGCAAAAGCGCCTTCTCTATCAATGCTTCGGCTTCACTGATCGCCTCGTGTGCGCACTGAAGGCGATACCGCACCAGGTGATCCCGTTCCGAGGCGTTCATAGCGCCAACGCCTCGCGTTGCACAGCGTAAAAGAAAGGCGTTCCCTTGTGGTGCTCCAACCACTCCTTGCGGGTGTACACGAGCGGACTGATGATGCGGCCCGTGCTCCATTCCAGCCTGTACAACGGCGACTTGATGCGCATACCGTGATCATAGCTCACGCGCTCACCTTCGGGCAGCAGGATCAAGAGGTCGATGTCCGACTCCGGCCCCTGCTCTCCGCGAGCGAAGGAGCCGTAAAGCAGCACCTCCGCCGTCGGTTCCACAGCCGACACACGACGCTTTATCTCTTGAAGGATGTCGGGGGCGGTCATCGTGACATCAAACATACGGTGGTGGGTGGAAGGCATTGCGCATCCTCGGCATCGGCACTGAAGTTCTTCCACGCCCACGCCAGGAACTCGTTGCGGAACATGCCTCCGGCAGTCAGGACCGCCAATAGTGGGCGGCGACTTCCTGCTCGGCAAGATCGAGGGCGGGCGGTGTGGAGAGCGCGGGGCAGGGAGGAAAGGTAGGGTGGTAACCTTTTGGGGTCACGGGCTATCCATTGCCAAATCAACCCGACCATGACAGAGATCAAGTTCTTCCTCACCAAAGAGGGTATCATTCGAGTGGAACTCCTCAAGTTCTTCCTCAACAACGCCAAGCCAGAATATGTGTGTGCAGCGATCGCCGCGCTCCTGCAATTCATCCGGAACGGATTCACCGTCGAGCTTATCGACGCGTTGGGAGCAACCATAGGCAGCTACTCCACCGAGCTAGAACTTCTCGCAGCCTTGAGGGCGAGAGGAATCATGTGCAACAATTGAATCCGCATGGCTCGAATGACTACTCCGAATCCGACCGACAGAAGCACTCAATAGGAAACATCATGATTGACCGCCCCACTCTTTCCGCCGTCGGACTACTATTCGTCGGTGTTCTTTCCGCCCAATCCCCTTGCCTCATCGCCAGCTACCTCTTCAGCGGCAACGCGAATGATGTGACCGGCAATGGGCATGATGGTACCGTATTTGGAGCTACTCTAGCCACTGACCGATTCGGGGATGCCAACGGTGCGTATCAGTTCGACGGGGTCGATGACTACATCAAACTCGCTGGTGCATGGCTTGGCAGTAACGGCACCGTGACCGCGTGGATTCATCCTGATGCACTCAGCCAATACAATCCCATCTTCTCTCGCCGGGATACGACCATGAACGGAACCGCCATAGAAATGGTAGTGAACACAGCCGGCGGTCAGGACGATAGCCGCCTATACAATGGCACCGATCTTCGCGATTGCCTTGGCGGCGCGAGCCTCTACTTCACGAACTCCGATCAGCTCATCGTGCCAACTATCTGGACGCATGTTGCCATGACCGCCGATGACAATACAGTTCACTTGTTCATCAACGGCATGGAGGTTAGTACCTATGGCGACAACAACATGGGATTGTGGTTCGACGACATGTGCCCATTCGCTCTAAGCACCTATATAGGTTTGTCCAGCCGTCCGCTAAATACAGAGTATTTCATTGGGTGCATTGACGATTTGAAGGTCTTCAATTGCGCCCTGAGCTCTGCACAAATGGACTCGCTGTATCAAGCCGAAGCTCCTGCGCTGACTTGCCTCGTGGCGAACTACCCCTTCAACGGCAATCCGAACGACCTGACCGGCAACGGCCACGATGGAACAGTGTTCGGAGCCATGCCAGCCCCTGACCGATTCGGCAACGACGATAGTTGCTACCTGTTCGATGGGGTGAATGACTACATAGACATCAGCGGATCGTGGACCG
>JANOPI010000458.1:0-3547 GCA_031421755.1 Flavobacteriales bacterium
GGTTACCGGAGGACTCGTTCTTGCTTTCCGTGTGCAGGTCGATCAGGCACGCGGGATCGGCAAGGTCATCATCCACCACTTGGAGACAGATGCCGTAGATGTCTGTGCTTGGGTAGAGGTTGAGTTGCTGTAAGACTGTTCCTTCCACCACATACTGCGTGCGCGCCGCTCGTGCCACCTCCGTCGGAAAGGGCGTGTTGGCCAAGCTCGTGCTCGGCCCGTCCGCAGTGCCGATCCAAAGCGTGTCGTACTGTGCCATCGCAGGTCCACATGCCAAAAGCGGAAGAGTACCGAGAAGCAGTTGGAGGCGCATGGAGCTGTGTTTTCAAGGAGACGTGAAGATAGCATCCCGGTTGCTGGGTTACGACTGTTCGGGATGAGCCAAGAATTCCTGACTTTCGCAGGCGAACTGAACCACCCCCGATCTTTGGGATGAAACTCGCCGACAGCGTCGGCATGAACCACATGCGCCTACACGCCCCGATCGCCATCGTTGCCCTCTCCCTGCTGCTGAATGCTTGTTGTGATGCACTGCCCGTAGGCAAGAGCGCGGATGGCGTTCCGGCCATCCCGGAGTTGGGCCTGTTCGCCTTGAAAGCGAGCAATGGGCAATTCGTGACGTATGCTGTCCCTGACTCGAGCGGCAAAGTGGTACTCCTGGCCAACAAGGTGGCCGTGGGCCCCAATGAGGTGTTCACCGCGAAGTACACCGACAAGGATCACTTCGGTATCGTCGCAGCCAATGGCAAGGTCGTTACCGCCAACAGGGACCAAGGCAGTGTCCTGATCGCCGACCGGGATTATGTGGGGGACTGGGAGAATTTCACCCTCAGTGACCTGGGCAACGGCCTGGTCGGGTTCAAGAACAGCAATGGCCAGTTCGTGAGCGCTCACCACGAATTGCCCGCTCCGAACACGTCCCAACTGATCGCCGACAAACTGGCGGCTTACGAATGGGAGCAGTTCACCATCGTGCGCGATCCGGCGATCACACAATGAGCGCACGGGCGGGCGTTGTCTCGTGGTTCGGCTCCGCCGTGTTGCTGGTGATGTCCAGTTGCGCCTCGCCCAGGGGCAACGCACAGAGCGTTCTTGTCTCGCCCTCATCCATTTTTGTGGTCCGCCACGCCGAGAAGGCCGATCCGAGCAACCCCGACACACCGCTATCTCCCGCCGGTGAAGCTCGCGCCATCGCATTGGCCGAGGTGCTCGCCAACAAGGGTGTGAAGGCTGTATTCGCGACCGAGTTCATACGGACACAACAAACCGCTCAACCTGCCGCAAGGGCGGCCGGGGTAGATGTGGTGATCATGAAGAATGCCGACAGGCCTTTGCTGCTGGAGCGTGCCAAAGCGCTGGCACCCGGCTCCTCCGTGCTGATCGTGGGCCACAGCAATACCGTACCCGCCATCGTGCAAGAACTTTCCGGTGAGCCCGTGGATGGCATCAACGAGAACGAGTACGATAACTTGTATGAGATCGTCGTCGAGGCCGACGGCCGCAAGCGACTGGTCCGCTCACGCTTTGGTGAACCTTATCGCTAAGGTGGATGTTACCTTCACGCAGTGATGTTCATCAAGCGTCTCCTCTTCTACTTGAACCCGGCCACGCTCTTCCAGAAGAGCGACCCGAACGTGAACGTGCGGATGATGCACGGCGTCAATCGCATCAGTATCCTGATGTTCTTGGGGTGCATCGCGCTGATGCTGTTCAAGGCCTGCTCCCGCTGAATACTTCAGCGCTCCAGATGCGCCAAGCCTCTTCGGCTTGCTCCCGCAGCATGCCGATGCCGCCTACGGTCCGGGCACCCATATCTGTTCCGTGCTTCAGAAAGAGCGTTCGCTCCGGGTTGTACACCAGGTCCATCAGAACATGTTTGGGCGTGAGCGCTTCGTAGGGCAAGGGTGGGGCACTGTCCACATCAGGGTACATGCCCAGCGGCGTGGTGTTGATGATCAAGCGGCAAACACCGATCACCGTGCGGTCAAGCATCTCCCACGTGAGCTCCCCGCGTGATCGGTCCCGGCTCACCACACGGAATCGGATGCCCGCTTCACGAAGCACGTAGGCCACCGCGCGGCTCGCTCCTCCAGTGCCTAGTACCAAGGCCCGCGGCCGGATGTCGCTGCCCGGCTCTTGAAGGCTCTCCAGAACGGGTCGAACCAAGGTCCTGAACCCGTACACGTCCGTGTTGTGGCCGATCAGCCGGCCATCATTCGCTACCACCGTATTCACCGCGCCCACTGCCGCCGCAAGCGGGGCCAAGCCTTGCAGGTGCGGGATAATGCTCTCCTTGTACGGTATCGTCACGTTGAACCCCCGCAGATCCGGTGTTTCGGCGATCAGCCTTGACAGATCCCCGATGGCCGGTAGCTCGAACAGGTCATAGCGGTGATCGCTCAGGCCCTCCCGCCTGAATTTCCCATCGAAGTGCTCCTTGCTGAAGGAGTGCGACAATGCACGACCGATCAATCCGTAACGATGCACGTCGCAAAGAACGGCCGCCCCCGGGATCTATTGCGCTGACCGGCTTGCCAGACGATGCTTCACGAACTCGATGATCATCGGCAGAACACTCAGGAACACGATGCCCAGGATCACCAATTTGAAGTTCTTCTGCACCACCTCGCTCGTGCCGATCAGGTAGCCCGCACCCAGCATGATGCCGATCCACAAGGCGCCCCCCAGGATGTCGAAAGGCAGGAATTTCTTCCGGTAGTCCATCGCCCCGATGCCCGCTACGAAAGGGCAGATCGTCCGGATGATCGGCACGAAGCGCGCGATGATGATCGTCTTCACCCCGTACTTCTCGAAGTATCCATGGGTCTTGTCCAAGTGCTTCTGCTGCACGAGGTCCCTTCCGAAGGTTTTCCACTTCACGATGCGCGGGCCGAAGAAGCGGCCGATCCAGTAGTTCAGGTTGTCCCCCAGCACCGCCGCGGTGAACAGGAGTGCGAAAAGCACCGGCAGACTCAACTGCGCGTTGGCGCCCGCAGCGAGCGAACCCGCCACGAAGAGGAGGGAGTCACCGGGCAGGAAGGGCATTACCACCAATCCCGTCTCAACGAAGATGATGGCGAAGAAAAGACCATAGACCAGCAGGCCGTGCGCCGCGATGAACTGGTCGATCGTCGGTTTTGTGTCTTTCAACAGGTTGATCAGGAAGTCGAGCAGTTCCATGCGCCGTGTCAGGTTGCGCGAATGTCCATCTACTGGCCCTGCCGTACCCATCCATCGGACGGAATTGTGAACACCGCCGCGTGCTTACGGGGTGACTTTCGATCCGTCCGCATCGCTTTTGGCTCATAAACGGTAAGATCGAGTGATGGACGACGGGGAAGGGTCCCTGTCGTTGGTTGGATCGGGGGGGCTGTTCCCCTGCTTGCAGGCGACGTTGCCGAATCCTCCGCTGGCACGGCCGATCGCCACCCCATCTTCGTCAGGTACAATTCACACAACCAACCTAAAACACGAAAGACCATGGCATTCCGAGCAGACCTTGAGATGGGCGGCAAAACCTACCGCCTGCTGCATTGCAGCTACGCAC
>JANOPI010000459.1:0-6481 GCA_031421755.1 Flavobacteriales bacterium
TTCCGCGGTCACCGTGCTGATGATCGGGATGCGCGGCGCGCTCAACTTCACGCTCTCTACCACCTTCTTGTACGGCGCGACGATGGCCTCCATCATCGGGCTGTGGAAGGCGTGGCTGGTCACGAGCAGCTTGCAGGTGATGCCGTCCTTTTCCAACTCGGCTTGCAGCTTCGCGATGGTTGCATGCGGACCGCTGGCCACACAAAGCTGCGGACCGTTGTTCGCGGCGATGCTGCATCCCACGGGCAGTTTCTTCAGTACGTCCTCTTCCGCTGCACGCACGCTGAGCATGCTGCCACCGGGCAGTTCCTGCATCATGCGGCCACGGTTGGCGACCAGCTTCACAGCGTCTTCCAACGAGAACACGCCAGCGAGACAACCTGCTGCGAATTCACCGATGCTGTGGCCCATCATCGCATCCGGAACGATGCCCCAATGCATCCACAGCTTCGCGAGGCTGTAGTGCATGGTGAACAACGAAGCCTGCGTGTAGGTGGTCTGTTTCAGTTGCTCGGCGGCCTTCTCCTCTTCACCGGGTTTCGGGAAGATGATGTCGCGTAGCGAAGTGCCGAACTCGTTGGTGAACAGATCGCAGCACCGATCGAAGTGTTGTTTGAAGACCGGCTCGCTGTCGCAGAGATCGCGACCCATGTTCACGTACTGCGAACCTTGTCCGGGGAACATGAACACTACGCCTGGCGCGGTTTCATGCAGCTCCCGTGTGCCGAGCAGGTTCGTGTCCTTGTTGGTGATCGCTTCGATCACCTCGCTGTGCGTTCCACCAACGATGAGGCGACGATGCTTGAACGATCGGCGACCGACTTGCAAGGTGTAAGCGGCGTCAGCCAAATTCGCCTGCGGATGTTGTTCGAGCCACTTGCGGAGGTTGTCCGTCATGGCATCGAGGCTGGTCTTGCTCTTCGCACTAAGGAAGAATACCTGCTTGCCACGTGAAGCGCTGGAAGCCTTGGCCACCGGCGGTTCTGCGATGATCACGTGGGCATTCGTTCCGCCCACACCGAAGGATGAAACGCCTGCGATGCGTGGGGTTCCTGTGCGTGGCCAAGCGATGTTCTCGTTCGCTACGCGGAAAGGAGAGTTCGCGAAGTCGATCGAAGGGTTCGGGTTCTCGAAGCCCACATTCGACGGGATCACTTCCTCGCGCAAGGCAAGTGCGGTCTTGATCACACCTGCCGCTCCGGCGGCAGGTGTCAAGTGACCGATGTTGCTCTTGATGGAGCCGATGACGCAATGGTGGCCGTTGGTCTTGCCGCCGAACGCGAGCGTCAATGCTTCAATTTCGATAGGGTCGCCTAGCGGAGTGGCCGTGCCGTGTGTTTCCACATAGCTGATCTCGCTCGGGCTCACACCGGCATCGGCCTGTGCCATGGCGATCACTTCGGCCTGTCCGCGCACGCTGGGTGCGGTGAAGCTGGCTTTGTTGCTACCGTCGTTGTTGAGCGCAGCACCCTTGATGGTGGCGTAGATCTGGTCGTTATCGCGGATCGCGTCATCGAGGCGCTTCAGCACGATGATGCCTGTGCCGTCGCTGAAGCTGGTGCCTTTGCCCTCGGCGTCGAAGGTGCGGGTGCTACCGTCGGGGCTGTACATGCCGCCTTCGTTGTACACGATGCCGCTGTTGAATGGAACGGTGAGCGCGATGCCACCGGCCAGCGCCATGTCGCATTCACCATCACGCAGTGCCTTGAACGCTAGTGCGATCGCGACCAACGACGTGCTGCACGCCGTGTGGATGCTGAGCGCAGGACCGCGCAGGTCGAACTCGAACGCGAGGCGCGTGGCGATGTAATCCTTCTCGTTCGCGGTCATCACCGCGAAGTCGCCGACCTGCTCAATGAGCTCGGGATGGCCGATCACGTTCCGTGTGAAGTAGGTGTTGTTGCCCATACCGGCGTATACGCCGATGAGGCCCGCGAACTGCGCTGGATCGTACGCGGCATCTTCCAAGGCTGCCCACGCTGTCTCGAGGAATACCCGTTGCTGCGGATCCATCAGCGCGGCCACTTTCGGGTTCACACCGAAGAAGGCCGAATCGAACTTGTCCGCATCGGTGATCACACCGCGCGCTTTCACGTAGTCGGGATCGTTGCGTAGTTCAGCGGGAACGCTCGGATCGATCTCCTCCACCGACCATTTGCTGATACTGTTCTTCTTGTCGAGCAGGTTCTTCCACAGCTGCTCCACGTTCTCAGCGCCGGGAAAACGACCGCTCATCCCGATGATGGCAACATCAGTTGTCCGTTGCCGGTTGTCAGTTGTCCGGCGTGCGGCGGCGAACTCAGCAGGGGTCTGCGAGGTCGTGCTTCCTTCGAGGAATGCAGCACACGCCCTGACCGTGGGATGCTGGTATAATTTCACGATGGGCAGCTTCAGGCCATGACCTTCGAGTTGCGCTACGGCTTGAATGCTCAGCAGCGAGTTGCCGCCGAGGTCAAAGAAGTTGTCGTCGATACCGACACGATCGATGCCTAAAAGATCGGCCCACACATTGGCGAGTGTCTTCTGCACTTGGGTCTGCGGTGCGGCGAACGCAACATCGAGTTCAGGGCGTTTCACATCGGGTGGGGGCAGCGCCTTGCGATCGATCTTGCCGCTGGGTGTGCGCGGCAATTCCTTCACGGCAACGAATGCGGAAGGCACCATGTAGTCGGGGAGGAGGGAAGCGAGGTGCTTGCGCAGATCGTTCACGCTCACATCGTTCTTCGCGACGTAGTAACCGATCAAACGCTTCAGTCCGGGACGATCCTCGCGCACATTGGCAACGGCGTGTTCAATGGAAGCATGCTTCTCCAGCGCCACTTCCACTTCGCCGAGTTCGATGCGGTAGCCGCGCACTTTCACCTGCCCGTCGATACGGCCCTTGTAGTCGATCTCGCCGTTCGGTAGTTCAGCAGCGCGGTCACCGGTCTTGTAGAGCCTCGGCTCCGCTAGGCCTGACAAGACCGGCTCGAACGGATCGGCGAGGAAGCGTTCGGCGGTCAGATCATCACGCCCGATGTAGCCTTTCGCCACGCAGGCACCACCGAGGTAGAGCTCGCCTTCTTCGCCTTTCTTCACCGGCGTCATTTGCTCATCGAGCACGATCAGCTTCACGTTGTCGATGGCGCTGCCGATGTTGGGAAGTGAAGGCCAAGTGGAAGGGTCTCCTTTCAGCTCGAGCTCGCTCACCACGTGGCCTTCCGTTGGCCCATACTGGTTGCAGAAACGACAACCGGGCAGTTGCTTGAAGAGGTTGGCGATAGCGGGAGTGATCTTCAATTGTTCGCCGCTGGTGAATACCTCTTTCAGCGAAGAAGGCACCTCGCCTGTGCGTTCAACGGCTTCCGCCAGATATTGCAAGGCCACGAAGGGCACAATGATGCGGTTGATCTTCTGCGCGATGATCTTGCGAAGAAGCTGCGTGCTGTTCAGGCGGTCCTCGTCGGTGATCAACACCAAGGTGCCGCCCTGTGCGAACGTGGTGAACAATTCCTGGAAGCTTACGTCGAAGCTGATGGGAGCGAACTGCAACGTGCGGTCACCCTCTTTCAAAACCGATGTGCGCAGTTGCCATTGGATCAGGTTCAGCAGCGGCGCATGATGCATGGCCACACCTTTCGGGCGGCCTGTGCTTCCACTGGTGAACAGTACGTAGCAAAGGTTGGCTCGTCCAGCTGGGCATTCGCCATCGACGACGGTGCCGCTAACGAGGTCAAGATCCTCAATGAGCAGGATCGTGGTCCTTGAACCCTGGAAAAGATGTTGATGTGCCCTGTCAGTGATAACCACTGGCGGTCGAGCGTCTTCGAGCATCGCGGAGATGCGGTCGGCCGGGTATGCGGGATCGAGCGGCGTGTAAGCGGCCCCAGCTCGCAGGATACCGAGTACGCTGCAGATCAGCTCTGTGGATCGCTCAAGGCAGAGGCCGACAGCGCGATCCGGTCCGGCTCCAGCCGCTTGCAGCCGCGTAGCGATCCGGGCGGATCTGGTGGCCAGATCGCCGTAAGAGCAGGACCGGTCCCCATCGAGCAGGGCGGTGCGCTCAGGTACCAGGGCGAGGGTGCGTTCAAAAAGGGCAAGGACGTTTTGGGGTCGTTCGGTCATGGGTCGTTCACACGGATCGTTCACCCCCAGAAGAACCGGACCACAGAACAGCACATGGCTAGGTCAGGTGTCTGGGGGCGGTTTTCAACGGTCCGCTTTTTCAAAGGTTCAGATCTGGCAGGCGGGATGAAGGTAATTTGGAAGTGCGGGAACGCCATGAGACGCCGGTCGCTTCTCGTCGAAGGACCGGTCATAAGGTGGATGAGGGTGATTCTCCGCGCACCGTGATCTCCGTCCGTGGATCCTGCTCGTACGTCGCCCACAGGGACCCATTGGACGTTGAACCCTTGGCATACGGGCAGTTGCGGGCCTCACACACCCGTCGAGCCATTGGCCTTGCTCGTCTGAAAAGAGTGGCGTGCCCTGTCGTACAGTTCTACTGTTGCGGCCGGAACGATCGCAAGAAACGCGTGTGATGGTCACTGGTCGTATGCGATCGTTCCTCCACAACCCGCATGTGGTACCTGAACCTCCGCTCCCGATTCGTCCTGGCCTTGATCATCCCTGCCGCGTTGCTGTTCGCTCAAACGCCATCCGTCAAGGAATCCGTTCAGGTGTCCGCGACCGCCACGGCGAGTCCAGCGAGCATCACAGTCAAGTGGCCGTCTTTTTCAGGCGCAACAGGGTACACGGTGCATCGCAAGTTGAAGACGTCATCCACATGGGCCCAGTTGGGAACGGCGGCGGGGAGCGCCACCCAGTACGTGGACAATACCGCCGCATTGGGAACGGCCTATGAGTATAAGGTTGTGCGCACCACCTCCAGTGCGGGCACGGGCTACGGGTACATCGCTTCAGGCATTCAATTGCCGGTGGTCGATGCGCGTGGCAAAATGGTCCTGCTAGTGGACAACACATTCAGCAGCTCACTGGCCACACAACTCACCCAGCTGGTGAATGACCTTCGGGCAGATGGATGGGTGGTATTGCGCAGTGATGTGAGCCGCACGGCTTCGGCTTCGAGCATCCGTTCCATCATCCAGACCTACTACAACGCTGACCCTACGAACGTGAAGGCCGTGTTCCTTTTCGGCCATGTACCTGTACCGTATTCGGGGCAGGTATCACCGGACAGCCATGGTGACCACATCGGGGCATGGCCTGCTGACGGCTACTACGGTGAAATGAACGGCACATGGACAGACAACTCGGTGAACATCACCACGGGCCAGTCCACGCGAAACCACAATGTGCCGGGCGATGGAAAGTTCGACCAGAGCGACTACCCGGGCGGTATTGAATTGCAGGTGGGTCGGGTAGACCTCTCGGGGATGGAGTCATTCCAATATTACCTGGGTCAGAGCGAGCAGACGCTGCTCTCGAACTACCTCACGAAGCTGCACAACTTCAAGGTAAAGCAGACCACACCCACGTTCCGGGCCGCTGTGTTCGACAATTTCGAGGACCTGGGGAGCCCGATCGCCGCATGCGGTTATCGCACGGCTTCTGCGAACGTGGGCGCAGCCAACCTGACGGATTTCAACCCGAACAGCACCCCGTTCGGCACGTCAATGAATAACCAAAGCTACCTCTGGACCTATGCCTGCGGTGGAGGAACATGGATCAGTGCGAGCAACATCGCCAGCACGGATGAACTGTGTACCAGCGTCAACTGGGGCGGTGTATTCAACATGATGCTCGGTAGCTATTATGGGGATTGGGACAGTCAGAACAACTTGCTGCGCGCGGTGCTCGGTCGCGGGGCCGGTTTGGCGAACTGCTTCGCTGGAATCCCCAATATGTGGTTCCACCATATGGGCATGGGGGACAACATCGGCTACAGCATGCACGCTTCGATGAACAATGGCACGGCCTACACTCCGCAGAACTGCGGCTACGGGGGCACCACCTACAACCGGATCCATATGGGTCTGCTGGGCGATCCGAGCCTGCGACAGGTGATGGTGAACATGCCATCGAACCTGCAGGTGACCAACGGGGGTGGTGTGGCGAACTTCACGTGGACCTCCGCCACCGGTTCCCCGCTCGGGTACCATCTCTACGATATGGGGGCGAGCTCCAGCTCCGCCCCGGTTCGTATCACCACTTCGGTGGTAACGGGCACGTCATGGAGCAGCGCGTCGGTGCCATTCGTTTCGGGTCGCCAGTACATGGTGCGTGCGGTGAAGTTGGAGACCGGATCTTCCGGCACCTATTACAACATGTCCTTGGGGGCTTTGGGCATTTCATCGGGCCAGGCCGCTCCGGACTGTCTCGGTGTTGCGGGAGGAAGCGCAACGGTGGGTGCCGCATGCAACGACAACAATGTCTGCACCGCGACCGATGTATACAATGCGGGTTGCCAATGCGTGGGAACCTCGATCACTCCGGTGGCCACCATCACCGCTGGTGGTCCTACCACGGTGTGTTCGGGAGG
>JANOPI010000460.1:0-23734 GCA_031421755.1 Flavobacteriales bacterium
GCCGGGCGTGGTGATGCGGACCTGTTGTGCGTTGACGGTTGTCGGTTGTCAGGCGGCCGATAGAGCGCTCTTACCACCCCGCCTGAGAACCGACAACGGACAACCGACAACTGACAACTGAGCCCGTGCCCCCTCGGACCAAGATCCTGAACGACCCGATCTACGGGTTCATTACCGTGCCCCACCCGGTGGTACTGCGCCTGATCGACCATCCGTGGTTCCAGCGGCTGCGGTACATCAAGCAGCTGGGCCTCTCCCACCTGGTGTACCCGGGCGCATTGCACACGCGGTTCCACCATGCGTTGGGCGCGATGCACCTGATGGGGCAGGCCATCGGCACCTTGAGGGGGAAGGGCCACGCGATCAGCGACGAGGAAGCGCTCGGTGCGCACATCGCGATCCTGCTCCACGACATCGGCCACGGCCCCTTCAGCCACACGCTGGAGCACAGCCTGGTTGACGGTATCGGGCACGAGGCCATCAGCGCGCTGGTGATGGATGAATTGAACGACCAGATGGACGGTGCGCTCACCATCGGCCTGGCCATCTTCCGCAACGCGTATCCGCACCACTTCCTGCACCAGCTCGTAAGTGGCCAGCTGGATGTGGACCGGATGGACTACCTGAACCGCGACAGTTTTTACACCGGGGTGAGCGAAGGCGTGATCGGTGGCGACCGCATCATCAAGATGCTCGAAGTGGTGAACGACCCCACGGCCCCTGGCCTGCGCAGCAAATTGGTGGTGGAGGAGAAAGGCATCTACAGCATCGAGAAATTCCTGGTGGCGCGGCGGCTGATGTACTGGCAGGTCTACTTGCACAAAACGGTCGTCGCTGCTGAAGGCATGTTGCAGGAAGCGCTGCGAAGAGCCAAAGCACTCGCCGTATCCGGTACGGAGGTCTTCGGCTCGCCTGCCCTGCAACGCTTTTTGTGCGTACCACACACACGCGAGTCGTTCCAAGACCCCGCCGTGCTCCGCGACTTCCTCAAGCTGGACGACCATGACATCATGGGTGCAGTGAAGGTGTGGGCCGAGCATCCGGACACTGTGCTCGCCACCGTAAGCAAAGACCTGGTGGAGCGTCGCACCTACCGCATCCGCATGCAGGACAAGCCTTGGGAGCCGGAACGCATCGCACGCATCAAAGAAGCCGTGGCGAAGAAGCTCGGCGTACCGCTGGAGGTCTGCGACCACTTCGTGCTCACGGACCGCATCGTGAACAACGCGTATGACCCCTCACAGAACCGCATCGAACTCCTGTACAAGGACGGTTCCTTGCGCGACATCGCCGAAGCGAGCGACACGCTGGGCATACAAGCGCTGGCGAGGCCAGTTGAGAAGTGGTACTTGGCGTATCCGCGGTGGATGGGGGCGGATCTGTTCGGCTAGGCAGCACAGCGTAGCTTCCCCTCGTCTATCAGCTGACCAACACCAGCTACCATGAGGAGATCACGACCCATCAGCACCGCGCTCTTGTTCTCGACTGTCCTGATATCCGCTATCACGAGCGCTCAGGACTTCGCGCCCTTTACGCCAGACAGTCGGAAACTCTTCGGCGCGGTACCGGGTTATGCGAACACCTTCGGGATCGCGTTCGATTCCACGACGGTGAACGGAGGAACGACCACCTTCCACAACTACAAGACGGTGTGGGATACGATGACGACGACCAGTTGCACTTGGTGGGGCGGCACGGAGTGCTACAAGCAGGACCGCCCCACGTGGGCAGGACCACGGATCGACGTGGACAACCAAGGCGCCCACACGTTCTACAACCTGTGGAACGAGCCGATCACACTCGCGTTCTCTACAGAGCCTGGAGGCCAGACGCTTATTTACGCCGATGCCGACGAGCAATTCCTGCTGAACTATGTCGGGGAAACACCGGGCAACGTGCTCGGCCTAGCGGAGAATGTGCGCCAATGGACGATCCTGCACCAAGACCTCGGGGGCCAGCCGATCAACTCCGCGCTGAACAATGCCCCGGTGGAAGTTGGTGCTACGGTGGGCCTGCTCCGCTACTTCCGCGTTGATTCCTTCCCGCTGGTACTTCAACCGGTTGAACTGGTCGGGCAGAGCGAACCGCCCTTGGGTCTACACACGATCACACCGGCCTTTCTAAACGACTTCCAACCTGGCGATGAGATACAGGTACACGCTGTTGCGCAGCACTACATCGGTCCGCCTTGGCTGAACTTTGACATTTACACCAAACGCATAGTGCTTTCGCGAACCGACACCCCGTTAGAGGTCATCTACGAAATGGAACGCGTGACCTACAATGTGGACAGTGCCACGGAAGTCACGAGCACAATCACCCAGAGTTTCAGCAAGACCGATGTGTTCGGCAGTATCCCATTCGACCGTTTCGACGGCACACAACCCACCCTCCACATGGAGGACTACTGTGGAATTCCCCTGTGGACCTGGCGCACACATCTGAATACAGGCTTGGGCTATTGCCCGGAGGAGAATTGCTGGGGTCCTTACGACACCAATGGTCCACCTCCCACGGGGATCACCGTACGTGTAGGCGGGCTGGGCATATACTCCACTTCGGAGAGCATCATTTCGCCATCGGGCTACAGCACGTCCAGCGATGTGGTCCACTTCAAGAAGAGCGGTGTAGAGTGCTTGAACGAGGTGGTGATGTCCACGTCCGAGGCGACGCTCGCAGAACGTTCCATGACCCTGTCACCCAATCCGACTGACGCGGCATTCAACTACCGTGCATCCGGGATGCTGGCCTCGGTGGTGATCATGGATGCTCTAGGCCGTGTGATCGCGTCGGTAGCGGGAACGGCCAATTCCGGCAGCGTTGACACCTCAGCTTGGCCTCGCGGCCTGTACCATGTGCGCTTCACCATGCATGACGGTGGATCCGCCACGCGCCGGTTGGCGATAAGCCGATAGCTTGGCGGCAGAAACCCACCTCATGAACACCAACTGGTCCAAGATCCTGCTCTTCTCGTTGCTCTCCTTCGCCCTGGGCTTCCTGGTCGCCCGCACTTGCTGCGGGGGCGGTAGTTGCCATAAGGGCGGAAGCGCTTGCCACAGCGAAAGCCGTTGCGATCACGGAGGCGGTTGCTGCACTGAAGGAGGAGCGTGCGACAAGGATGGCTGCGACCACAAAATGGGCGGTGCTTGTTGCAAAGGAGGTGGCCACGGCGAAGGCAAAGGCGCTTGCTGCAAGGGCGGCCAAGAGCACGGCCACGGCCACATGGACGGCCACGACGACAAGGTCCACGTCATCATCGAAGGCCTCAAGGAAAAGAACTTCCAAGGCGATACCACGATCAGCATCGACGGTGGTGCAGTACACGTGACCCGCACCGGCGACAAGATGGAAGTGAAGGTGGAGATGAAGGAAAGCGTGACAGTCGAGAAGAAAGTGGAAGTCCACGCACACTGACGAGCGAGCCGGATGCCCTATCCAACACGCTGTTGGCTACTTCTCACGGCGAGCTGGATCCTTTGTGGATGCCACTATAAACCGGAACTCCATCGGGTGACACAAGAGCGGAAGCTCTACGACGACCTGTGTGCCCGGGGCCAGAACGTTTGGCGTATGTACTACGAGGGCACGGACTCCACGTACCACCGCTTCCTGGTGAACGACATGGACCGCTGGCGGCATGTGCGGATCTCCCGGTCTGAACTGGTGATGGAAGAAATACCCACCACTGATACGACGCAACGCTACTACTGCGTGGATCCCTGCAAAGGCTGGATCCGGGTGGATGGTTCCTGTTGGTTGGGATCGGCCGGGCGATAGATCACAAGACCGGGTTCCATGTTCCCTGTCCAATGACAGGTTTGCTCATCCGTGAGGATCCGTGGTGGCATTTTCGGAATAGCGCGCTTGCGCGCCATCTCAGTGCCGTTCGTATCCTTACGCCATGAACAAGTTCGTGAAATAGACGCTTATCGTCCTCGGCTCTTTGGCCGCCCTCGCCTTCATCGGTTTCCAAGTGATGAAGAGCAACACCAAGAAAGCCAGTCCGGAAGGCACCGTGGCCTATGAGAGCAATGGTTTGAAAGTGGATGTGTTCTACAACCGCCCGAGCAAGAAAGGGCGGGAGATCTTCGGCGCGCTGGTGCCCTACGACCAAGTTTGGCGCACGGGCGCGAACGAGGCCACCACCTTCGCCACGAACCAGGACCTGAGCATCGGTGGTCAAACGCTACCCGCAGGCAAGTACACCCTCTGGACCATCCCCGGCGCGAACGAGTGGAAGGTGATCTTCAACAAGGAGATGTACGGCTGGGGTGTGGATTTCAACCAGAAGGCGCAGCGCAAGCCGGAGTCCGACGCGCTCCAGGTCTCCATCGTACCGGAAGCATTGCCTGAGGTGATGGAAATGTTCACCATTTCCGTGGAGAACACACCTGCCCCCACCCTGGTGCTCGCGTGGGACCTCACGCGGGTCGCTGTTCCGCTGCGATAGTCACGGCGCAATGGTTGGGCGGCGGCACTCATTGCAGGAAAGCCTGCGGGCCTATCTTCGCCAGCCCCGAAAACGGGTGCGCGCATGCAGTTCTCCGCCAGCCAGATCGCCGAACTCCTTGATGGGGAGGTGGACGGAAACGCGCAGGTACTCGTAAGCGACCTTGCGAAGATCGAAGAGGGCAAAGCGGGCACGCTCACCTTTCTGGCGAACCCGAAATACACGGACCACCTCTACTCCACTGCCGCCAGCATCGCGGTGGTGGCGCGGTCCTTCCAGCCCACGCGCGCACTGCCCAAGCGCCTCACGCTCATTCGCGTGGACGATCCGCGGGCCAGCTTCAGCCGCTTGCTGAAGATGAACGAGGACCTGCAGTACGACAAGCGCGGCATCGAGCAGCCGAGCTTCGTAAGCCCGAAGGCGAAAGTGGCACCCGGCGCCTACATCGGGGCCTTCAGCTACATCGGCGATGGCGCTGTGATCGAGGACGACGTGAAGATCTTCCCGCACTGCACCGTGGGCGACGGCGCGCGGATCGGCAAGGGCACGCGGCTGCATGCCAACGTCACTGTTTACCACCGCAGCGTGATCGGTGAGCGCTGCATCATCCACAGCGGCACGGTGGTAGGCGCTGACGGCTACGGCTTCGTACCGAACGCCCAGGGGGAACAAGAGAAGATGCCCCAAGTAGGCAACGTGATCATCGAGGACGATGTGGAGATCGGCGCGAACTGCACCATCGACCGCGCAACCTTGGGCAGCACGATCATCCGCAAAGGCGTGAAGCTGGACAACCTGATCCAGATCGGCCACAACGCGGAGATCGGAGAGCACACGCTGATCGTGGCGCAAACAGGGATCGCGGGCAGCAGCCGTGTGGGCAAGCACTGCATGATCGGTGGGCAGGTCGGCATCGCCGGGCACCTGACGATCGGTGACCGTGTGAAGATCGCCGCACAGAGCGGCATCGGCAGCAACATCCCGGACGACACCACCGTGCAGGGGTCGCCCGCCTTCGCCATCGGCGAGTACAAGCGCAGCTACGTGCTCTTCCGCAACTTGCCGGACCTGAAGAAGCGCATTGACGAGCTGGCCGCTGCGCGGCCGACCACGAGTTCAACCACGGACAAACACGGATAGACAGGGATGTTGTGCGCGATAACTGCCATGCACCGTGCGCTCATACGGTCGCGTTCATCTGTGTAATCTGCGAAATCTGCGGACGCATTCCAACATGAACCCCGACAAACAACACACCCTGAAAGGCAGCGCCACGGTGAAAGGCGTGGGCCTGCATACCGGCGAGCCGGTAACCCTCACCCTGCGTCCTGCGCCGATCGGCCATGGCTACAAGTTCCAGCGTACGGACCTGGAAGGCGAACCCATCATCGCAGCGGACGCGGACCTGGTGGTGAGCACGGAACGCGGCACCACGCTCGGCAAAGGCGACGTGCGCGTGAACACCACGGAGCATGTCCTGAGCGCACTGTATGCATTGGGTGTGGACAATTGCCTCTTGCAATTGAGCGGACCGGAAGTGCCGATCATGGACGGCAGCGCGATGCCTTTCGTGGAGGCGATCGAATCCGCAGGATTGGAAGAGCAGAACGCGGTGCGCGACTGGTACGAGCTCACTGAGCCGATCTGGTTCGAGACCAAGGAGCGCGGCACCGAAATGCTCGGCGTACCCGCGCCCGGCGGCGAATTCCGGCTCACCGTGATGGTGGACTACAACAGCCCTGTGCTCGGCACACAACACGCCAGCATGTACCGGGCAGAAGACTTCAAGCAGGACATCGCGCCGTGCCGCACGTTCGTGTTCCTGCGGGAACTGGAAGTGTTGGCGAAAGCCGGCCTGATCAAAGGCGGTGACCTGAACAACGCCATCGTGCTGGAAGACCGCGAAGGCACCACGAAAGAGCAACTGAAGGACCTGGCCAAAGCGCTCGGCCGCGAATACCAGGACGTGGAGATCCGTCGCAACGGCGTGTTGAACACCACAGACCTGAAGTTCTTCAACGAGCCCGCTCGGCACAAGCTGCTTGACATCGTGGGTGACCTCGCGCTCGTGGGCCGTCCGATCAAAGGCCACATCCTGGCGGCGCGCCCCGGGCACTTCGGCAACACCAGCTTCGCCAAGCGCATCAAGGAAAAAATGCGTGAGGATGGCAAGAAGAACCCCGGCCCACAGTTCGACCTGACGAAGACGGTATACGACATCGTCCAGATCGAGAAGATCCTGCCGCACCGGTACCCGTTCCTGCTGGTGGACCGCATCATCGCCTTGGACAAGGAGACCATAACGGGCATCAAGAACGTGACGATGAACGAGCCGCAGTTCACCGGGCACTTCCCCGGGAACCCGGTGATGCCCGGCGTGCTGCAGGTGGAAGCCATGGCGCAGGTCGGTGGCATCTTCGCCCTGAGCCAGGTACCCGACCCCGAGTACTACACCACCTACTTCCTGAAGATCGACGGCGTGCGTTTCAAGCGCAAGGTGATCCCCGGTGATACGATCGTCTTCCACCTGCACCTGCTCACGCCGATCCGCCGCGGCATCGTACACATGAAGGGCATCGGCTACGTGAACGGTCAGCCAGCCGTGGAAGCCGAGATGATGGCGCAGATCGCGCGCGACAAGGCACCGAAGGCTGAAAGTCCCGACAACGGCGGGAAAGAACCCGCTAAAGCCACGGCGACAGCATGAGCGCGACAATGGGCCTTTCCGCGACCCCGGCCCAAGGCCGGGGTGACATCACCAGACTGGATGGATCCACGCTCCGCGCGGACCCATCCATTCATCTGTGCTGTCATGCCGGGCATAACCCGGCATCGCGAAACGCAATGCACCATTCACTATGAGCATCAGCAAGCTCGCTTCCGTCCACCCGGATGCGCGTATCGGCAAGGACGTCGTGATCGAACCCTTCGCCACGATCTACGGCGACGTGGTGATCGGCGACGGCACCTGGATCGGTCCCAACAGCGTGCTCATGGACGGTGCGCGCATCGGATCCAAGTGCCGCATCTTCCCCGGTGCGGTCGTCAGCGCCATCCCTCAGGACCTTAAATTCTCGGGCGAACGCACCACTGCCGAAGTGGGCGATGGCACCACGGTGCGCGAGTGCGTCACCATCAACCGCGGCACCGCGGACCGCGAGCGCACGGCGGTGGGCAGCAACACCCTGCTGATGGCCTACGTTCACTTGGCGCATGATTGCCTTGTGGGCAACAACGTGGTGATCGCCAACAGCGTGAACGTGGCCGGGCACGTGACCATCGACGACTGGGCGATACTGGAGGGCAATGTCGCCGTGCAGCAGTTCATCCACATCGGCGCGCACAGCTTCATCGCCGGCGCATCGTTGGTGCGAAAAAATGTACCGCCCTTCGTGAAGGCCGCGCGCGAGCCGCTGAGCTACGTGGGCGTGAACGTGGTGGGCCTGCGCCGCCGGGGCTTCAACGATGAGCAGGTCACACGCATCGAGGACATCTACCGGGAGATCTTCGTACGCAACACGAACGTTGACCGCGCCGTGCAGAACGTGATGCAACAGATGCCCCGCAGCCATGAACGCGGCGTGATCCTGGACTTCATCAACAACAGCCCGAAGGGCATCATGAAAGGGCTGGCAGAATGACAGTTCGCGCGGGAGTCAGCGACCGAAGCGATCTGTAATTCCATGCGGATCACTCTTCAGCAAGTCTCCAAGTCCTTTGGCCGCGAAACGGTCGTGCGCGACCTGTCGCACATCCTGGAGCCCGGTTCCCGCACCGCGCTGCTGGGCCCGAACGGCAGCGGCAAAAGCACCTTGCTGCAACTGATCGGCGGGTTCTCCATCCCCAGCAAAGGCACCGTCACGCACGAGTTGGGCGGGAAGGTCATCGAGGAGGAGCATGTGTACCGGCACATCAGCATCGCCGCGCCGTACATGAGCCTGTACGAGGAGCTCTCGCTGCGTGAGGCCATCGCCTCGCATCGCCGGTTCAAGCCCTTGCGCGGGAACTTGCCGCTGGAGGAAGTCGCGCGCATCGCATTGCTGGAGAAGCACCTCGACAAACCCGTGCGCGACTTCAGCAGCGGGATGAAGCAGCGGTTGAAATTGGCGCTGGCGGTGCTGAGCGATACGTCGCTGCTGTTGTTGGATGAACCGACGAGCAATTTGGATGCGAACGGCACGGCCTGGTACTCGGCGCTGATGTCCGCGCATTCGACCGGACGCACCTTGCTGGTGGCCAGCAACCGGCAGGAAGCGGAGATCGCCATGTGCGGGAACGCGGTGGAAGTCGAGCGATGGAAGTAGCCTTGCCGTTCCCCCCTCTCCGGCTACATTCGCGGCCCCTTTCAACGACAGACCTCATGGCCAGCACCGCGGACATCAACATCGGATCGTACATCCGCTTCAACAACGACATCTGCCAGATCATGGAGTGGCAGCACCGCACGCCGGGTAACCTGCGGGCGTTCTACCAGGGGAAGATGCGCAACCTGCGCAACGGCAAGTTGAACGAGCACCGCTGGCGTTCCGGTGAGACCATCGAAGTGCTGCGGGTGGAGATCCACGAGCTGCAGTACCTCTACCGCGAAGGCGACAACCTGGTGCTGATGAACCCGAACACCTTCGAGCAGTTGTACGTGCCCGCCGCCCTCTTCGGTGATGCGATGGGCTTCATGAAGGAAGAGATGATCATGCAGGTGGGCTTCGAGAGCGAGAACGCCATTTTCGCCCGCCCCCCGAAAGTGGTGGAACTGGCGGTGACCTACACCGAACACGCCGTGAAGGGCGACACCAGCAACAAGGTGATGAAGGCCGCCAAACTGGAGACCGGCGCGGAGATCAGCGTTCCCTCCTTCGTGGATATCGGCACGGTGGTGCGCATCGACACGGAGACCGGCGAATACCTGGACCGCGTAAAAAAATGATCGTAGGGGCGACGCGTGCGTCGTCCGGATCATTGGACGAACCCCGTGGCCACACCGCGGGGTTCGTCGTTTCCTGCCATCGCATACCAATGAAGAAATCGCTGGGATACCTTCGCCGCTGAACACGGTCGCTTGAGCCACTGCGTACGAAGATGGACCTGAATCAACCCTTGACCGCTGCTGATGTCGCGACGATGATCGGCGCGAAGGCGCTGGGCAATGCGCAGCGGCTGGTCACCGGCATCAACGAGATCAACCGCGTGCGCGAAGGCGACCTGCTGTTCGTTGACCATCCGAAGTACTACGCCAAGGCCTTGTCCAGCGCGGCATCGGTGGTGCTGATCAACAAGGAGGACGTGGTGATCCCGGAAGGCAAGGCCATCATCGTGTGTGCTGACCCTTGTGCGGAATACAACACCCTCGTCGCGCACTTCAGTCCGCGCTTGGGCTGGGTCGGCTTGGGTCCTTCGATCGGAGAGAACAGCCAGGTACACCCAACGGCGGTGATCGGTCCGGAGGTGCGCATCGGCAAGGACTGCACGATCATGCCGGGCGTGGTGATCTATGGCCCGGCGGACATCGGCGACCGCGTGACCATCCACGCCAACACGGTGCTGGGTGCCGATCCATTCTACTTCAAAAAGCGGCCCAGCGGCTACGACAAGATGATCCCGTGCGGCAGCATCGTGATCGAGGACGACGTGGAGATCGGCGCGCTCTGCACGATCGATCGCGGCGTGAGCGCCGATACGCGCATCGGTCGCGGAACGAAGATGGACAACCACGTACAGGTGGGGCACGACACGTTGATCGGCCCGCATTGCCTGATCTGCGCGCACGTGGCCATCGCAGGTGCGGTGGTGATCGAAGAAGGCGTCACGCTGTGGGGCCAAGTGGGCATTCCGAGCAAGGTCACGGTCGGAAAGGGCGCAACGATCCTGGGCCAGAGCGGCATCATGAGCAGCGTGGAGGGTGGCAAGAGCTACCTCGGTTCGCCAGCCAGCGAAGTCAAGCAGAAGTTGCGCGAGATCGCGTTGACCTCGAAGTTGCCGGAGATCGCCAAGAAGTTGGGCATCTGAGATGACGCGACTGGACCGGATCACCGAGCGGTTGAACTTGAAAGAGTTCCAGCTACGCGCATTGTTGGACGTTACCAAGGCCATCAACAGCAACCTGCAGCGCGAAGAGCTGTTGAAGCTTTATGGCGGCATCATGCGCGAGGAGCTCGGCATCACGCGGCTGATGCTCTTCGAGCACGGCGGCGGGTGGAAGTGCGCGCATGCTTACGGGGCTGACGAGCTGCAGACGCAGGTGGACGTACGGCCCTTGATCGAGGTGTACAAGGACATCCAGTTCGTGGGTAGTTCCGAAGAGGCGTTGATCGCTGGCTTCGACATCGCGGTGCCGGTATTCCACATGGAAAAGCCGCTGGCCTTGCTGCTGATCGGCGACATCGACGAGGAAGAACGGCGCGTGAGCCCTGCGGTGAAGCACATGAACTTCATCCAGACGCTAACGAACCTGATCGCCGTGGCGTTGGAAAACAAGCGGCTGGGCAAGCTGGCCTTGCAACAGGAACGGGACAAGCGCGAACTGGAACTGGCCGCGGAGATGCAGACGATGCTGATCCCGCGTGACCTGCCGAACGATGCGGCGGTGCAGGCGGCGGCGTGGTACCTCCCGCACCGCCAAGTGGGCGGCGATTACTATGACCTGATCCGCATCAATGAGCACGAGCTGGTGCTCTGCGTGGCCGATGTCAGCGGAAAAGGCATGGCGGCGGCGCTGCTCATGTCCAACTTCCAGGCTACGTTGAGCGCTATCCTCTCCCACGGGTATGACCGGCTGGACGGGCTGATGCGCGAGCTGAACAAGTTGGTGATGGATCGGGCCCGTGGGGAGCGCTTCATCACGCTATTCATCGGGGTGGTGGATACGCGGACGGGGATCTTGCGCTACGTGAATGCGGGCCACAACGCGCCGCTGCTCTGGCGCCGGGACACGATGACCGAGCTGAAGGACGGCAGCATCGCGCTGGGCATGCTACCGGATCTTCCCTTCGTGAAAACCGGGGAGGCCCGCGTGGACGGAGGCACGCTGCTGACCTATACCGACGGCCTGGTAGAACAGGAAGATGTGTACGGCGCGGCCTTCGACAATGCTCCCTTGGAAAAGGCCTTGCGCCAGTTCTCCGGTGCCGGACCGCAGGCCGTGAACGAAGCGCTCATCGCCACATTCGAGGCGCATCGATCGGGCCTTCCCTACCTGGATGACATCGCGCTGCTGACGTGCCGGTTCGCCTGAGAGCGTAGTTTCCGTTGTCGGTTGTCTGTTGTCGGGCTGGGCGGACCTGCCTACCGCAGGTAGGGCCAGTGTCGTGGACAGCGTCGGCAGCCTGACAACCGACAACCAAACGGATCCGTCAAGCGACCTTCTTGCCTGCGGCAGGATACCTCAGGTCCAGGACCACGATCATCGCGGTGAATCCCCAGAAAGGCACGCTGGCCTTGTCCAGGTCGAGGAAGTTGTTGAGTGTACCGTGGACGTAGTAGGTGATCAGGCCGAAGAACGCCGCGCCCACCATCCGCCTATCGACCCCCGGAGGCATGCGCAACCAGAGCTTCACGGCGGTCCATGTGGTGGCAGCGATGAGGGCGATGACGATGAGCATACCGATGAGGCCCTGTTCGGCCAGCGGGCCGAGGAACTCACTGTGGGCATTGCCGCCGGTGGCGAAATTGGTACTGATTATGGTGCGGTCGGCGGCGGCCTGGAATGGGGCGTACTGGAACATATAGGTGCCCGGGCCCCAGCCGGTCCATGGTCGTTCCTCGAACATGCGCAAGGCCGAGTTCCAGCGGTTCAGTCGCTCCAGGTTGCTGGCATCGGAACTGATGTTGCTGATGGAACTCACGTGTTTGGCCAGGTCGTCGCTGCTCTCGTCACGGTTGCGTTCGAGGGCGATGGTGATCTGGTCACGGTTCACCAGGTAGAGCCCACCTGCCAGTACGGTCACACCGAGCACGATCCAACCGGGCACACGCAATCGCATCACGAGCATCACGCCCAAGGCCGCTACCACGCCCACCCATGCGGCGCGCGTGTAGGAGAAGATCATCCCGAGCACCAGCACCGTAAGGAAGGCCACCGCCACCGATCGGCGGACGGGCGAAGAGCCCGGCAGGGTAACGGCCGTAACCGCGAACGGCATGAAGAAGGCGATGATGGCCCCGTAGCTGGTATGATCCTTGAAAAAGGGTTCCATCACCCAATGCGCCGGTTCGTGCTCGAAATGGAAACCCGCATGGCGGATCAAGGTGTACCCGATCACGATGACGAGCCCTGCCATATAGGCCCACGCGAAGCGCTGCATGTTGCCCGAGGACCTGAACAGGCGGGTGGCCATGAAGTACATGGTACAGATGAACCAGAGCCTTGCCGCAAGGAACTTCACGCTTACCAGCGGCATACTGCTGGTGGTGATACAGAAGGCCAACCAGATGATCTGCACGATGATGACGATGGTGACAGGATGCCGCCACACATCCGGGTCGATCACGTTGCGCTCAAGGCCCGCCTTCAGGAGGAACAACAGCATCACACAGACCATGAGCGGCTCCGTGGGCAGGGCCACGCCGATGCCGCCCAGTTCCAACTGCTCCATATTCACTGAAAGCGGCGTGGCGAAGACGATGAACAGGAGCACACGATCCGCATTCGCGATCAGCGCCCACACTACGAGCAGGACAGCAGGAAGCAGGTTCAGCCAATACTGCTCATGTGCCGTGAGCACGGCATTGAGCAGCACGAACGCCAGGCAAGCGAACGCGATCCATCGGTCGTTGAGCACCCTGGCGAACATGGCCTAACGCGCGCGTGATCCGTTCAACTTCCGCTCACGCATCAGGAGCAGCAACAAGCACAGGAAGCACGCCGAGGCGATGCTCACCAGCACGATCAGCCAGCGCACCGGGTACACCTTCTTGTCCGCGCGTTCCGGATAGACCACCACGTTGGTATAGGTGAGGTCCTTGCTCATATCCGTGCGGATTCGTTCATGGGCCATCTGCTTTTCGATGAACTGGAGCCGATAGGAATAGGCCAGTTCCGAAAGGGTATTGAACTCGCCACCGCGCTCCCCGAGTGCGTTGAGCAGGTCCCGGGCTTCTTCGCGCGCGCTGGCATTCCCTCCGTTGAGCAAGCGCATGTAGCCGCGGGTCACTTCCTGGGTCTGGGCATTGTAGTTGAGCAGGCCGGTGTTTTTGCGCAGCGTGTCCAAACGCACCTCTACACTGTCCAGCCGCTGGCGAGCGATGTCCATTTCACGCCGGGTAATGCGCAGCACTTCTTCGCTTTTTTCGCGTTGCAAGCGGCGAGCGAGCTTGTCGCATTGGTCCAGCAGGTCTTTCACCATGGCCTGGGCGATGCGCGGGTCCTCGTCCTCGATCTCGACCTGCACGCTCTCGTAGCGGGTTTTGCTGATGGAGACGTGATCGCGGTATTCGGCCTCGAGGTAGAATTGGCCGGGCGGCTCTGACACATCGATACCGTAGTGATCGGCCAAGCGGTGGATGCGCACGAGGCTGTCGCGGATGCTGTTGCTCTCCAACAGCTGCAACAATTGATCGCTGGTGGATTCGATGGAGTAGCTGGCCAGGTTCACCGGGTACACGATGGCCGAGGACCGGAACCGGGGCTTGATGAAGACGCGCCCGCTGAAGACCGCCGCTGCCGCGCCGGCTACGAAGGCGACCAGTGCGAAGATCTTCCAATGTCTTGCGACCAGTTCGAATAGGGGACGGAAGGAGAGTCTGTCATCCATTAGCACGAGCGATCTTGTTGAGACTTTCACGCACCACCACTACGAGCAGGGCGAGCAGGAAGGCGCTCGCTGTGGAGATGAGCGTTACGAGCCAGCGGACCGGCCACGCCTTCTTGTCGGCTGGCACCGCGCTGTCCACCACGAACTTGTGGGGCAGTGCGCTTTGCAGATCGGCGCGGGCCTCGATGAGCTTGGTGCGCAACTGGCCGCAACGCCAAAGTTCATGGTCCATGCGGCCTTGCAGGGTGAGATAGGCCCCGCCGTAGCGTGCGAGTATCTTGAACCGCTCGTCGAAGCGATCGATGGCCCGTTGGTCGCCCTTCATGATGGCAGCGCCCAGGTATTCATGGAAGCGCTCCGTCTGGGAATGGTAGTCCTGCACACCGGCCTCCCGGACCCGCATCAAGGTATCGTTCAACCAAGCGACCTTGGCCTCGGCCTGCACCAGTTCGCGTTCGATAAGTTCTACACCGATCCTGGAGCGTTCCCGTTGCATGGTGCTCCAGACGCTGTCCAGTTCGCTGGCGATGGAATTGGCCATGTTCGCGGCACGCTCCGGAACCTTGTCCATCACCTGGATACGCACGCTGTTGTACTTGGTCAACTCGAAGGTAACGTGGTCCTTGTATGCATCATACAAGTCAGCGCGCTTGTGTGTGCCGTTGGAATCGATGCCATAGACGGTCATCAGGTCATACGTCTTGATGATCCGGTCGCGCACAGGATCGCTCTGGAGCATTTGCAAGAGCTGCTCGGCATGTTCCTCGCCGCCCAAGCTGAGCAGGTCATCGCGCAAGCCGCTCTGCTCCGTCAGGACCGAACGGCTCACGCTGTTGGTGATGGCCGGGTAAAGGATCACCTCACCTTCGAACTTCTCGGGGATCACGTACGAGGCGATCGCACCGCCAATCGCCCCCAGCAAGGTGATGCCGATCAGGAGTTTGCGCTGCTTCCAGAGAAAGACGATCAGGTCGAAGGAACTTCCCGGATCAGCGCGCTGTTCTGCTGCCATACGTATTCCGCTGTAGCCCGGCGGAGGCATGAGGGTGTGGAAAAAGGACGGCGAAGATACCGGCCGGCCCGATCCATGGCGGGCCTTATCAGGCCTTGAACGGCCGCTGCCCGGCCCTATTGCCCGGAGTTCCTAACGAGCAGGGAGCGCAAGCCGGACAAGGGCAGCAGGCCAGCCACCGCCGCCAGGCCCACGGCCGCGATGGAAAGCACACCGACCGCCAGCGGGAAAGCCAATTCCCGGGCTACAGCCAGCCAAGTGAGGGCGATGATCGCGATCACATAACCGGCAGTTCCGAAGATCTGGCTCAGGGTGGGCCGCATCCGATAGCGGTGGGCGGCGATCCCCGCTTGTGCGATGGCCATCAACCCCTGCGTGATGAGCCCGGCCCATGCCGCACCGAGCACCTGATAGCGCGGAATGAGCACGAAGTTGAGCAGGATGTTCAACACCATCCCGCCCGCCGCCATCCGGTTCAGGGTCTTCAGGTCTCCGCTCGCCGTAAGGAGTGTTCCGAAGACATAGGTGATGCACACCGCAACAAAGCTCCAGATCAATACCGCGAAGGCCGGAGCGGAATACATGGTGTGATCGTGGTAGCGCAGGTCCATCACCGGCTTGGCGTAGAACGACCCGATCACGGCCACGGCCACGCTGCCGGCGATCACCAGGCGCAAGGCCAAACCGGTGAGCGGTGCGATGTCCTGTGCGGATCTCCCTCCCCCACCGGGGGACTTGGCCTGCCCCGTACTCGATACGGGGGAGGGGGTGAGCATCCGGCTGAACATGGGCAGCAGCAACCCGGCCAGCAGGAAACCGAGCATGTTGAACGCCTCGAAGAAGCGGAACCCTTGCGCGTAGATGCCCGCTTGAAGCTTGCCATCCGGCAGCAGGCGTTCGAGCATCACGGTGTCGGTGCGGTAGTAAAAGGTCATCAGCAGCACCAGCAGGGCGTACGGCGCGCATTGGCGCAACACTTCACGAACGAACCCGGCGTTCCATTGAGGTCTCGGTAGGCCGACATGCTTCACCACTATGGACAAGGCCACAAATGCGGTAATGGCGTAAGCAACGGTTTGCGCGTACGCGAACCAGATGATCGGGAACGGAGCGTTCGGCCCACGCCCCCAGAGCAACCACGCACAAATGCCGATAAGCAATACCCGATCCAGCACCGAGAGCAAACTGTCCTGCGCGAACTTCTGCGCCCCGGCGATGTTGCTGCGCAAGTAGAGGATCGAGGCCACCAGCGCTTGGTTCAGCACGAGCACCGCCAGCAACTTCAGTTCACCGCCCCGGTAGCCGAGTACGACCGCAGCGATGGCCATTACCACCGCATACAGAACCACCAGCAGCGCGCGCACCACGATCACCCCGTTGAACTGGGCGCGCATCGTACCGGTGTTCTGCGCCACATGCCGGGTGTTCCAGTTGGTGATGCCCACATCCAGCAGGATGTTCAGCAGGAAGCTCAAGCTCAGCAAGGCCGCATAACCTCCGTACGCCTCGGTACCGGCCCTGCCCTGTACGGCCGCGTCAATGCCCAAGATGTAGAAGGGCTTCACCAGCAGGTTCAGCACCAGCACCAGGGCGAGGTTGGTCACGAATACGCGGCGCATGTGCTTCATCCCGACCTGTCGGGAGTGCGAAGAAAGCCGGATCCGGACAGTGGGTGCTTTCTTCGCACCGTGCGGATCGCTGTGAATACACGCCTGTTGCTGCCCGACAAGCTGGAAGGCATCGGCTGGTTCGCGCATGAATCGTTGAAGCGTATCGTGAAGGCACATCCGGAGCACCGGTTCATCTTCCTGTTCGATCGTGAATTCGATAAGCGCTTCATCTATGGAGACAACGTTGAGGCCGTGGTGATCCCGCCGCCAACACGCCACCCCCTCCTCTATCGCATCTGGTTCGAGTACATGCTGCCCCGCGCGTTGCGCAGGCACCAAGCCGATGTCTTCGTTTCGCCGGACGGCTTTCTCAGCACGCGCACGCACGTCCCGCAGCTCGCGGTGATGCACGACCTCAACTTCGAACACTACCCTGACGATCTGCCTGCTGTGTACAGCCGCTACTACCGCATGTGGTTTCCGCGCTTCGCGAAGAAGGCCGCACGCATCGCCACGGTGAGCGGGTACAGCAAGCAGGACATCGTTACGCGCTATGGTATCGCCGCGGACAACGTGGATGTCGTTTACAACGGCGTAGGTGAAGTCTTCACGCCCCTGACTGAAGACGAGAAGCGCAGCACACGCGAGCGCTTCACGAACGGTTCGCCCTATCTTGTTTGTGTAGGTGCGATGCACCGCCGGAAGAACCTGGCGAACACCTTCGCTGCCTTCGATCGCCTCGCAAAAGAAGACCCGAGCATCAAGTTGCTTATCGTGGGCGAGCGCATGTTCAAGGATGCGCGCATGGAGCAGGCGTATTCATCCATGAGGCACAAGGACCGTGTGATCTTCGCCGGGCGATTGGGCCAGGCGGAATTGCGGCTCGCGCTCGGGGCGGCCATGGCGCTGGTGTACGCGAGCTACTTCGAAGGCTTCGGTATTCCCGTTGCCGAGGCGATGAAGTGCGGTGTACCGGTGATCGCCGCGAACGCTACCAGTTTGCCGGAAGTCGCGGGAGAAGCGGCGGTCTACTGCGATCCGTTCGACGTGGAGGACATCGCGCGCGCCATGCGCTCCGTCGTGTGCGATGAAGCGCTGCGTATGCGCCTGATAGCGGCCGGGATCGAACGCGCTCAACGCTACACCTGGGACCGCACAGCGGAAGGCCTGTGGGCGAGCATCGAACGGATGATCCAAGTGGGGGAACGCAGATGACGCTGATGGATATGATGGGCGCAGATAGGAGGCCGATCCGGGCTATCCGCTCTCCTTTCAGATCCGCGTTCATCCGTTCGATCCGCGTCATCTGCGTTCCAATGTTGACCTTCACCGCCTGATGAGGCTCGCCGCCTTCCATACACGCGGGCTGGTAGAAGCCGGTTGTGATGAAGCCGGGCGAGGATGTCTTGCGGGGCCGGTGGTCGCTGCCGCCGTCATCCTTCCGAAAAGGGTGCGCCTGCCAGGCCTGAACGACTCCAAGCAGCTCACGCTAGCCCAGCGCGAAAAGCTCCGTCCGCTGATCGAGAAGCACGCCATTGCTTGGAGTGTGGCGCACGCCTCGGTGGAAGAGATCGATCGCATCAACATCCTGCAAGCGTCCTTCCTGGCCATGCACCGCGCCATCGATGCGCTGCTTGCCCGGCCTGAACTGTTGTTGATCGACGGCAACCGCTTCACGACCTACTTCGGCATCACGCACAGCTGCATCATCCAGGGCGATGGAAAATTCCGCAGCATCGCCGCCGCCAGTGTGCTGGCCAAAACGCACCGCGATGAACTCATGCGCGCCATGCATGTTGATCACCCCCAATTCAACTGGGCGGTGAACAAGGGCTACCCGACGGTGGAGCATCGTGCGGCCATCGCGGAGCACGGGCCAACGGCGCATCACCGGATGAGCTTCACGCTGCTGCCGGAAACGAGCACGGTGTAGCACGAGGTGCGCGGCTCCCTCTACTGCGGCGCCTCCACCTTCCCTTCCACCAAACGCTCCTTCAACTCTGGATGCGCGGCCATCTGCCTGTCAAAGCACTCAGCCGAATAGAACCGCTCGGTAGCCGGCTTGAACTTCGGGAACCAGGCCTGTTTCAGTCCATCCATTTGCATGTGCTGATCGGCGGTTTCGATGTACACCAACTCCGCGCTGTCCTTGCTCAACTCCACCACCACGAACACGCGCGTGCAATTCACCTTCTTCGTCTTCTTGTCCAGCACCGCGTAGATCAGCTCCTCCCCTTCCAAGAAGCGGGCGGCTTGCGTGTAGCGCTCCTTGTCCTTCTTGGCGTAGGTGAGCGGGAGTTCCACTACGCAGGTGTCCAATTGTTCCGCCCCCGGGAACAAGGATTTGCCGCCTTGGGCGGAAGACAATGCTGGACGGCACAGCGCCACCACGGCGATGAGCGGAAGGAAGCCTTGATACATGGCACAAAGATGCTGGAGCGGTCGGCAACGCAGGAATGAAGTTGGCAGTATTGGCACTTGGATCCGATTCACCGGTGACGGAGAAACAGCTACTTTCGGTCAACAGCCGAAAATCACCGAACATGGATAGCAAAGCGTTGACCATCTCACCCACGCAGTTGGCCGCTGGACAATATGTTCTGCGCGTAGATGATCGGGTGTTCATGTTCCCTTGGCACCGCTGATCCGCCATGCTACGCTCCTTCACAAGTGCCTTGGTGGGCTTGTTGTTATTTGTGCCATCGACACAAGCACAGTGGACTGGTTTGTTTATGCCCGGCCATGATATTTTCCAGCAATGGGTCCATTGCGATACTACAAGGCATTTGGTTTTTTACTCCGGTGCGAACAACCTGTATGACTCATTGAATCTGGGGTCAAGCACGGTACTTTCTTTGAATAGTGATGGATGGGATACCATAGCATACACATTCAATGGCATCCCTGAACGCCTGATCTACTTCCACGACACACTTATCCTGGAAGGGCCTGACTACATCAATGCGGACACGGTGGAGGGGATCGCCTACTTGGACGGCGACCATTGGGTGAGCTTTCCTGTGCAACCTCCAGAGTTTGACGTTCAACGCTTCCGGGTGCTGGACGACACATTGTAAGCCGCTGGTTCAACCGATGGACTTTACCAACCCTTTTTCCGTTTGGTGAATGGGCAATGGGAACAATTCGGCACAGCCAGCGCGGGTTGGCCGAATATCGGGCTGGACATCATCAAATGGTACGGCGGCTATTATGGCGTGATGGCAGGGGGTGAGGCGGATGGCCTCTTTCGCTTGGATGGCGGCGACTGGGTGCCTTTCTCCACTGAGGTGATGGGCACCTGTTTACCTGCCCATCTGGCCGAGTTCCATGGCGACCTGTACATCGCGGGTTGGATGCAGATGGGGGCCGGTTGCCCAGGTAATAACATCTGCCGTTACGACGGCCAGGCCTTCCATGCGTTGGGCATGGGCCTGCAAAGCTTCCCAGGGAACAATAACAGCGTGTGCGGCCCATCGGACATGATCGCGCACGGCGATCTGCTGTTCGTGGCCCATTCGTGCAATTATGCGGGCGGTATTCCAAGCGGGGATATCGCGGCGTGGGACGGCGAGCGCTGGTGTACGGTACAGGGCATCTTCGCGAATGGCGTGAGCAGCATGGACTTCATGGGCGATACCCTGTACGTGGGATGCGGAGCCACGGTAGACGGCGTTCCGGTCGGCCACGCGGCGCGCTACATAGGCCCAGACTTCACGGACAGTTGCGGAACGGTCACCTTCGTGCCGGTAACAGAACCCGAACCCGTGGCGCTCACCGCGTACCCCAGCCCTGCTGATGGGTCGATAACGTTCACCTGCTCCGGGGCGAATGCCGCTGACGTGCATCTCCATGTGCTTGATGCGTTGGGCAGAATGGTCTGGAATGGTCTGGGGCCTTCGCACGAAGTGATCGTCAGTAGCTGGGGCGCAGGAATCTTCACTGCGGTTGCGACCGGTCGTTCCGGCATGGTCCGGCGCACACGGTTCATGGTCCGCTGAATGGTGTTGGATCCACAGTGCCGCGTGGGGAACAAGGGGATGGAACCGGTGAACGGGCTGCATGAGTGTCACACATTTGGCGTCCATGCGTCGCATCGTCGTTTCTCTCCTGTTGTTGGGCATCCTTGGCGGCATCGCATGGTGGCTCTGGGGCTGGAGCGGCGAGCGCCATGAACGCAGCGATCCATGGCGGATCGTACCGGCTAACGCGGCGGCCATCATCGAGGTGCCTTCGCCGTTGAGCGCATGGGAGCGCTTCAAGAGCACGTCGCAGGCGTGGAACGGTTGGTCCGGGTATCCGGGCTGCAAGGCGGTGGATTCCATCATGGTCTCCCTGCGCGAGCGGTTCGATGGGCAAGAAGGCACTGGCTCTTTGACGGGATCCTCCACGATGGTGATCGTGGTCACGGCGGCGGAGGGCGGATACAACGTCACACTGTGCTGGTCCTTCGCTGACAAACGTGCGATCGAGCGGTTCAAGGGCCTGTTACCGGAAATGAGCACCGGCCGGTCGGTGATCGCGGCGACATCATCATTGCCCGCCATGGAATGCGCGGTGAAGGACGGAATGTTGCTGTTGAGCACCTCCAGCCAGGAACTCACGGACGCGTTGGCGCGCCTTGAGGGCAACACGGCGCCGGCGGACAGCTTGCTCACCGTTGCCCGAAATTCCTTGGGCGAAGGCAGCGATGCGCATCTGCTCATCCATTCGGGCCGAGCACAACGGTTGTTGAACACATGGTTGAAGCCGGAAGCGGTGAACGCGTTGGAGGATCTTGACGGCTGGGCGGCATTGGACCTGCGCGCACGGCCGGAGGCGACCTTGCTCAGCGGTCTCGTGTTCACACCAAGAACGCCGCGGCTCTTGCACGCCGTGCAGGACCAGGGCATCGGCACGGCGAACATGGGCCGTGTACTGCCTGTGCGGCTTACAACCCAGTGGCAGGTACACATCAGCGATCCGGCGCGTTTCCATGCGCAAGCGGTGGACGGTCCTTCCCATCTGTTCGATGCCTACGGCGCATGGGCCTACGGCGCGTTGGGTATCGCCACGGCGGGCACAACGGCTGACAGCAGTGATCGCGCTTGGGCCGTGGTCACTACGGAAGATCCCCCGCGCGCAGTAGCAGCGCTCGCCGCACGATGCACCGGTCGCGATACACTCGCTTACCGCGATATTCGGATCACCCGATCAGCGGATACCTCCGCGTTGGCGGCTGTATGGGGCGCGGCCTTCGAGCGGTTCGAGCGGCCGTGGTGGTGCTTGCTGGGGGATCGTGTCGTATTCAGCGAGAGCGTCGGGGCCATGCGCGAAGCCATCGACGCATGGACGGACGGCAGTTCCTTCCAACAGGATATGCGCACGGGATCCATCTTCCAGCGGTACGCCTCGGAAGCGGGTTACACGTGGTGGTGTGATGGCGCAGCGGGGATCAACGCTCTCCGGCCTTGGATGAAGGCCAAGGGCACGGAGACGGCCGATGCGCACACCGGCGGTTGGAGCAGCATTGGATCCTGCCTGCTGCAATTGGTGCCTGACGCGCCGGGCCGCTATCAACTTACCGCGTGCATGGCAGGATCCGGTCAAGTGGTGCCTGCGGTTCCGGGCTCGGTGGCGAGCGCAGAAGGGAAATGGAGCGTGAGCGTCGGTGCTCCGATCATCGCTGGGCCGTTCCTGCTCACGGACCACTTGAGCCGCACCAAACAAATACTCGTACAGGACAAAAAGCTCCGCGTACACCTCATCTCTTGCACAGGCAAGGTACTCTGGCAACGCGAACTCGACGGCCCGATCATCGGCGATGCGCACCAGGTGGACCGCTACAAGAACGGCAAGCTGCAGATGCTCATCAATACCGCCGACCGCGTATACCTGATCGACCGCAACGGCGAGAACGTGACCGGCTTCCCCATCACGCTCCCTGAAAAAGCTAGTGCCCCGGTGAACGTCTTCGACTACGACGGCACGAAGGAGTACCGCGTGCTGGTGCCAACGGCGGAAGCACGGCTGCTGAACTTCGACATGAACGGCAAAGCGGTGGACGGCTGGGTGCCTCCGAAGACACCGGCCGTGTGCGAACTGCCCGTGGAGCACTTGCGCATCCGCGGCAAGGACCACTTGGTGCTGGTGGACAAGAACGGCGGCATCACCGTGTTCGATCGGCGCGCAGCCCCGCGCTATGCACCGAAGCTCATCGTGAAGGACGCCATGCGCTACCTCGGCATCGCGCCGGGCCTGGAGTTAGCCGAAACGCGACTGGTCTGGGAAGACGTGGAACGCAACCGGCTGCGCGGGCGCTTGGACGGGCCGATCGATACGTTGAGCATGGCGGGCGACAGCGCGCTCGCACCCGGGCTTTTACGCTACCCGTGGAAAGGCACTGTCGCGGAAGGCATGCCCCATAGCATTGAAGCGGACATCGATCTGGACGGGGTGAACGAGCGGGTGATCGCGAGCGGGGATGGGCGGATCTCCGTAGAAGGCATCCAGCCATGACCGACATCTCGACATCGGCCGACATTGAGCAGCTCGTCGAGACGTTCTACGGCGAACTGGTCATCGACCCGCTGATCGGCAAGTTCTTCGAAGGCCTTGACCTGGAGCACCACCTGCCGCGGATCCGCGCGTTCTGGGAAATGATCCTGTTGGGCCAACCCGGCTACACAACGAACGTGACCGAGGTCCATTTGAAGTTGCACCAGCGCATCCCGATGGAGCGCGCGCACTTCGACCGATGGCTGGAGCTGTTCCGTGGAACGGTGGATCAGCTCTTCGCTGGACCGAACGCGGAGGAAGCCAAGATGCAGGCGCTTTCGATCGCTACGGTGATGCTGGTAAAAGTCCAGCAACCATGACCCGCGATAGCTGCGACCCCGGCTCAAGGCCGGGGTGACATCCTCAAAGGGAATGTCGATGG
>JANOPI010000461.1:0-15961 GCA_031421755.1 Flavobacteriales bacterium
GCACGATGCCGATGAGGAAGCCGAGGAGGTTGATGATGATGTGGCCTACCGGAATGAGTTCCTTGCTGTACTGGAGCCGTGCCGAGAATACCAGGAACACCATAGTGAAGAGCAGTGGGAGCAGCGCGTTGTTGATGCTGAACTTCAAGAAGGGCCGAGATATGGTGGCGATGAAGGGGAACCGGTACGCATGGGTGGTATAACTGTACAGGTTGTAGGCCGTGAAAAAGCCACCGACCGCGAAGCCCAGTAGACCGAAACTCCAGAAGGTGCTCGCTCCGAAATACTCAGGTGTAAGGAAGAGGTAGGGGACACCGTACTTGGCACCCATGCCTTGGGTAATGAACCCGAAGAGCACGAGCCAGACCAATAGCAGCAAGTGGTTCTTCTTCAAGTGCAGCACGAACAATTGGAACGGGAAGAAGTACAGGAGCCTCCTGTACCGTTGCCGAAGTGTCGCCTTCTGCGTCATCGCGTACAATGTATACGCGGGTGGGGCGGCTGGTGTTGTCCCCAGGCTCGCATCGGCCCTGGAGGGCACTTCAGTCAGGGCAGCTGCGCTTGCCGGATGGCGTTCGGCGTAGTGCTTCCAACATTCAACAGAATGGGGTCCCGGTCGTTGGTTGAGCCGGTGTATTTCACGGAACCATCCATGTTCACATCCTCGGGGAAGTACCCTGCCAAGCTACTGTTCGGTGTGGTGCTACCGACGCGGACAAGTATGGGGTCCCGGTCGTTCCCGGTTCCGGTGTAGGCGATGGAACCGTTGAACGTAACATCACCCATCCATAGCACTTGTGCATTGTTGACGGTCTTGCGTGCGTTCGTGCCGTAGGTGGCTGTTGTCCCTTGCGTGAAGTCCACCGTGAACGGTGTTGAGGACAGGCTGATAGGAGCCGCCGTCATCACACCCAAATGGTTGCGATGCTTGATGGCCACATGGTAAGAACCAGCGGCCATGGTGAACAGGACCGCTGATGTACCATCCATGTCCACCACATCCCCGTCCCGTTGCACCCAAAGGCTTCGGCTGGCCAGGACCTGTGCAGGTGTGGATGCGTTGCGTAGTTCAACGATCACGCGGTCCACAACGGCATTGTTCCCTGTGGTGGTCGGAACGCCAGACCCCATGGTGCTGTAGTTCCCGCCTGGGTAGGGGTAGCCGTTCTTTCCGTACGGATCGGTGAGGGGCAAGAGGGAATTCGTGCGCAATGCTTCGGTCATCAGGCCAGTGCCTTGGTTGTAGCTGCCCTCCAGGAATACCTTCGGTGAGAGACTGATCATCGTGGGGTTGTATTCCCAAAAGTCGTTCAAGAGCACAGGGTCCGACCCGCCGAAATTCGAAACCGAGGCTCCAGCTGCCATATAGCCTTTCACGCCGATGCAGAATCCTGTGGAACCATAACGGAACCCAGGTAGATCAGCCAGTTGCGTCCATGTATTCGTTGCCGGGTCGTACTCGTCAAAGCGGTTCCTGTACCAAGGGCCACCACTTACCCCTCCACCCACGAATCCCTTGTTACCGATACTGAAGGCCATGGCGAACTGCCTTCCGTTTCCACCACCACCGTTCGGGATGCTCGCTATCGCAGTCCACGTATTGGCCACGGGATCGAAGCGATGTCCGACTTGAGTCGAGGTGCTGCTTCCTCCGCTGTTGCCACCTACGATATAGCCTTTGTTACCGATGTTGAAGCCTACCGCGCTATGTCGGGCCAAATAGGGAATGATCGCCCGAGTGGTCCATGTGTTCGAGGCGGGGTCATATTCCCAAAAGTCGCTCACACGCGCATCATTGACTATGCCTCCACCGACGTATCCCTTGCCTTCCATGGCGAAGCCTGAAGCCTTGGATCTTGCTCCGCCGGGCAGGTCCGCCCGCACGGTCCATATATTGGTAATGGGATCATACTCCCAGAAATTCTGTGTGGCCGCGATCGTTGTGATGTAGCCCTTGGTGCCGATACTGAATCCCAGGTCCGCGCCTGTCGGCAAGGTGGCACGCGGTGTCCAAGACTGCGCTGTTGGGTCGAAGGCCCGGAAGTCGGTGAAGGTTGGTGAAGCACCGCCGCCGGTAGCGCCCCCTCCGCAATACCCTATGGTCCCGATACAGAAGGCAATAGGCCTCCAGCGGGTTGGCCCTGGCACCGTGGGCCCCTGGATCCAGGTCTGCGCGCCAAGTGAACCGCTGGCCAATACCATCAACAGCGCGGAGCTGGTGCGGGACATTTTCATGGTGCTGTGCGATGAAGCAAAGATCCGACATCGGAAAACAGACGTGCCCAGAACTTCACAGTTGCCTGATGCGCCAAACCGGGACCATGGAAGTGATGGCAGCCGTTGGACCGGCCACCGGGAAATACGAAGCCCCGCCCCGACAGGTCGGAGCGGGGCTTCCAAAGGAAGACCGACTAGCGCTGGATCATGAGGCGCTCCGAGCGCACTTCACCGGCACAGGTCACGTTCACGAAATAGAGACCGGACGCCAGCTCACCGTTCAACTTGATCGTGGTCTTGATGCTGCCATCAACGGCTGGTATCGTAGAGGTCATCACGTGCTTGCCGTAAACGTCGAACATGTCCACAGACATCGAGGTGGCGTTCTCATCCATGCCGTTCATTGACAGGAAGAGTTCGCTGCCACTGTTCGGGTTCGGCCATAGGCTGAAGAGGTCCGAGCCTTCGCCAAGGGCGCGCTCCTCGTTCTGCACCATACCCACACCCGGAGGCGTGCAGAACGGCGAGGCGAAGTTGTTGGTGATGCTCACGGTGCAAACGCTGCCGAACGGGCAGTAGGTGAGTCCGCCGTCGAAGCTGGCACGCACGCGCACATTGTACACGAACGTTCCGCAGAGGAGCGGATTGGTGGACCACTTGGCGAGTACCAGTGCAGCGCTTGTGCTCGTGATGTTGCGGAGGTAACCCGCACCAGGGTTCGAGATCTCGAACTGGTACTGGTTCGCTTGCACCGCAGCCTGGTTGAAGATGCGGCTCACACCTTGTGCGAAGATCTTGCCCGCATTGCCCGAAGCGCCAACGATCTTGCCCGTGGCACCACAACTGAATGTGCTACCAACAGTGCTCACCAAAGCGGTTGCTGGGCAAGCAGGCGTAACAGGGCTGCAGCCCAAAGAGGTGAGCAGAGCCGCTCGCGCACCGCCGGGCGCGAACAGCGCGTTCATGCGCGCGGCTTGGCCAGCGGTGAACATGTTCTGGCAGGCATCGTCCGTGTAGTCCATGTAATCATTGAACATGTCGCCATCCGGATTCACGAAACAGGGGTTCGGGCTGATAGCCGGGAAAACGATGCACCCGTCGTGGAGAGCTTCTTGGGTGTAGGTATCTGCGACCTGATCATTGCCGCATACGGCATCGCCCGTGATGTGTCGAAGATTCAGCCAATGGCCGATCTCATGCGCAGCGATACGCCCCAAGCCATAACGGGTGCCATAAGTTGGGTCGTTGCCGGGGCTTGCCAAACTCCCCACCAGGGTGTAGCGGATCATAAGGCCATCCTTGTTGGCGGGGCCTCCGGGGAAGGTCCCTGTGCCCAGCAGTCCACCATCAGTACCTTGCAGATTGCAGACCCAGATGTTCAGGTAGCTGTCACGCGGCCATGCATTATCGCCGCCGGCATACGAGAATTTCGCAGCTTCAATACCGCTGGCGGTAAAGCTCGTTACGTTCGTGAACTTGCGTTTGATGCCGTTGGTCGGATTGCCTTGCGGATCCCGTTGTGCCAAACAGAATTGCACGCCCGTTGAGGAGGCCACACCCAAGAAGGGAGCAGGTGTGTTCACCGCGTCGGCGTTCGTGCGGCCGAAGTCAGCGTTCATCTGATCAAGGAAGGAGAGGATCTGCGACGTCGGGATGTTCTCGATGGGGAGGTTGTACAAGACGTGGAAAATGACGGGTATCGTAATGACCCCTCCACCGCGGCCGGCGTCCGGATCGTGCGCGATGAGATCGTTGGTGAAGTTGTCGATCTCCTGGAGGCGGACGCCGCGAGCCGGGTCCGCGGCGATCTCCCTCGCGAGGATGTCCATACTGCCGCAGCGTTCTTGGGCCGTACTCGCGAAAGCCAAAAGCAGGCTCGCGCTCAGGGAGAGTAAAATGTGTTTCGTCATGGGATTGAGTTGATGTGGTTGTCTTCGGGACTGAACAAAACAAGGCACTGGGCATATCGCTTTTTCTCGTTGCTCGACTACAAGCAACAGCGGTTCAACTTCCCGCTTTGAGACACCCTATTTGTCACCCTGTTTGTCACCCGTAGCAGACAGGGTCCGTGGCGCCTCCGGACGGAGATAGTTACCTTTTAAAGGGGCGCACGTTCCCTGAGTTTGAACAGAAGTCACCATCCTGTCGGAGAAGGACCAGACCGATCCCTGGGCGAGGCACATGACGAAGGTCTCAGAAGGCGCGGATGAACCCGTCGAGATCGACCTCTTCCGCGAGTTGCAGGCGCTTACGCAATCGATTCCGCCCCTTCTTCACGCTGTCGGCAGAAATACCCAGGATCGCAGCGGACTCCTTCGTGTTCAAGTTGAGCTTGATGAACAGGACCAGACGTTCTTCGGCGTTACTGAGTTCCGGGAAGGCGGTTCTCAAGCGCATCAAAAAGCCGGGATATACCTTCTCGAAGTTCTGTTTGAACAAAGCCCAATCCTCATCCGTGAGGATGCGCTGGTTGTAGAAGGTCGTATCCGGTTCGGCAGCGGAGAGGGCAGGAGCGCTTGGCGGGACAGGCTGCGCAAGGGGCGGCGCGGTAGGAGGTGCAGGTTGGCGAGCGATAGGAACAGCAATTTGTTCCTCGAGGTCGGCGATCCGGGTGTTCTTGTCCAAGAGCAAGCGCGTGAGTTCGTTCAGCGAATTCTTGTTGCGTTCCGATTCCTGTCGGGCGTGCGTGACCTGTAGCCGCCAACGCCACACACCTGCACCGGCCAGCAAAACGAGGCAGCACAGGAGCCAGGCACCTCTTGTGAGAAAAAGGTTGGATGTGGCGAGCGCGTTCACGCTCTTCTGCAAGGCGAGTTCCTTCTGTTCGCCATGAAATTGTGCTTCCAGTTCAGCAACCTCCAATTGGGTGCGCGCACCAAGCAGACTGTCGTGCAGCTCGTAGTGCTTGGTGGTGAAGAGCAGTGCGTTGGGCAGGTCGCCTTTGGCTTGATAGACGGCGGCCAAGCCTTGGTAATTCGCGATCAGGTTATCGGTAAGGCCATGCTCTTTGTTGCTTACAACGCAGCGGTTGAGGGTCGCGAGCGCATCGTCATAACGGTTGAGCATGAAGTACGCCTCGGAAAGGTTGTTCAGGGCCGAAGCCTCCACGTCGTGCGCCTTGTTCTTCTGGGCGAGAGCGACAGCGCGGTCCAGGTACGGCATGGCTTCCGTTGGCCGATCCTGGCGGATGAGCATGCCGCCGAAATTGTTGAGACCAGCGCTCAGTGCGGCTTCATCGCCATAGGCTTCGATCAACGGGAAGGCGCGCAAGTAGCAGCTGTCCGATCGTTCATGGTCATCCTGTATGCCGTACTGGGCACCGAGTTGTTCCAGCGCGAGTCCCACGCACAGGCTGTCACCGGCAGCACGGCAAAGCGAAACAGCACTTCTGTACGATCCTATCGCATCATTCAACTTCTCCAAGCTCACGTTCAGCACGCCACGACGGTAGCTCACCGCGCCTTGCCACCCCGGATCACCGGAAGCCTTGGCCAGTGTTTCCGCTTCCAGCAGGTAGCGTGTGGCTTCCTTGGGATCTGAACGGTCGAGCTCGTCATAGAACAAGTAGAGCAAGCCGTACAGCTGGTGCAGCGTGTTCTTCTTCTGGATGGCCGCGTCCAGAAAGGCTGTGTGCATCGTCAGCTTTTCCTCGATACCAAGACCTGAACTCGGAGGTGCAGGGTCGGCTTTCTCCCAGCCTGCCTTGAAGTCGACCTGACACTGACCAGGAGTTGTCAGAAGTGAGCCGATGAAAAGGAGTGCCGCAGTGATGAACGACTTGCTTGGAGAGAACACGCGATCCGGTCCATGAAGGCTTAGGGCTTCTGGACATGCGGCAGAGATAACGGTTGTTGCGCGCCTGTCCACCCGCCTGTGCCAACTTGGTGGATCGTACCGTGGATCAGCAACCAGCAAGGGTGAAGCTCATTTGTCACCCGGATCGTCACCCCATGGAGCATCTCGCGAGCCAAGGAATGCGGGACATTCGCGCCCCTCTGGAACGATCGCTTGACCGGCAGGTTTCTTCTTGACGTCCGCTTCGTTCCAACCACTCAATCCACGTACAGATGATCACTCTCAAAGCATGGCTGTCAGCTTGCACGCTAACGCTGGTCTCCTTTTCGGGCATTGCCCAAACCACTAAGGACAAGGTGAGCTACAAGAAGTCCCCGGTTTGGATCCAGATGATGAAGGACACATCAGCGAACTACTTCGAGACGGTGAAAGCCTTCCGGGAGTACTTCGAGGAACGACCGATGTTCAAGGAGGCCAATGAGGTAGAGGGCTCCGATACGTTCGAGGGTGATGTGGGATTGGATGACCGTGATGGCGGCGAGAAAAGTGAACGGGAGCGCGAACGCGAAGCCCGCAAGCTGGACCCGAGCGAGCCCAACTACGCCGCCGAGATCCGCGCCTTCAGGGGGTGGTTCTACAGCAACAAGTTGTGGTTGCGCCCCGATGGTTCCATCATCGGCCCCAAGGAACGCCAGTCCATTGTGAACAAACAGCGTGACGAGCTGAAGGCCACAGAAAAAGCCAACGGCAAGAACTGAGACCATACGAGCCACCACATGAAAACGCGTTACCCCCTCTCTGCGCTCCTGGTCACCTTCGGGATCAGTGCATCAGCGCAGCTCGCCAACTGGTCTCCCGGACCTTCGGCGACGCTCTCCGACTTCCCGCAACAGGCATCACCCCAGATCAACGGGTCATGCCGCATCAGCCAGTTCCGGTTCCACCCAACGGATCCGAACAAGATCTACGCGGTCACCTCACAAGGTGGGTTCTTCACTACCACCGATGGAGGCAACAATTGGGTGGTGAAGTCAGGTATGGAGAGCAACGTCTCCAGCTGCGCATCCCTCTGTATCGATCGCACGAACGATCAGGTCATTTACCTCGGTACTGGAGATCCGGACTACTACACCAACGGTCAAGGACTGCTGAAGTCCACTGATGGGGGCGCCACGTTCCTGCCCACCACCCTGACGGATTGCCTGGTGGACGACATCTATCAACACCCTGTAACGGCCACCACCTTCGTTGCCTCCACCAACAAGGGTATCTACAAGTCCACCGACAACTGCGCGACGTGGACGGCCACCACGGCGACCACGATCGAGTTCTGCGATATGCAGCGGAACGCAGCGACCAACTCACTGATACTTTACGCCGCTACATTAGAGAACACGAGCCGTCTCTTCCGCTCCACGGATTTCGGCAGTACGTGGTCGCACATCACCAGTGGTCTTGTTACAGCTGTTGCGAACGTGCAAACAGGTGGGCGCGTGGGTGTTACACCCGCGAACCCCAATGTGGTGTATTTCGGAGCCATTGGGGGCTTGGGCATCGTACACAAGTCCACGGATGGCGGGTTGAATTTCACGGTGCAGAAGGCGGAAGGTGCTCCCAACCTGACCGGTTATGAGATCGTGGTGGAGGATGGTCCGGGGCAAGGCAACTACAACAACGCGATCACGGTGGACAGGAACGATGCGACCAAATTGTGGTACACCTCGCATTGCGTTTGGAAGTCCAGCAACAGCGGGGTGAATTGGACCTTTCTCCACGGTTGGGCGGAGGGCATACATACGGATGCGAAAGAGATCTTCCAGAGCCCGTTCGATGCGACCAAGCTCTGGGCGTCGAACGACGGAGGCATGTGGCTCAGCACGGACGAAGGGGTTACGTGGACAACCAAGAGCAATGGGCTCTATGCGTACGAGGTCGGGGAGGAGACCACCGCAAGCAACCATACCTATCGGGATGAGCTGATCATAGGCACACAGGATAACGGAAAGATCCGCCGGAACGCGACCGTCTTCACCACGGTGCAAGGGGGCGACGACTACGCCAAGAAGTCTTATGACTATTTGCCGAGCGGCGGTTACATCTACAATCTGAACGAAAACACCCGGTCCCCATCACCGGGCAACAACGGGGACGCCATCACGTATGGCCTTCCTCCAGCCGTGACCAGCGTGGAGCAGACCGGCTTCAACCGGGTGAACCCCGAGCTGGGCTTTATCTGCAAGAACAACGTCTACAGGACCACCAACCTTTCCGCAGCAACCCCGACCTGGACGCAGATCTCCACGTTCTCCGCACCGATCAAAGCCGTACACAGTTGCATTGCGAACACGAACCGGTTGTATGTGATCACCGATGACGGCAACATCCGTGTCTCGTCGAACGCGCTTAGTGGTTCCCCCACATTCGTGACCCACGCATTGCCAACAGGCTCTAATACGATCGCGAGCATCGCGGCCATGGCCAACAATGCGAATACGGTCTACATCTCGGTGAATGACTGGGTATATGTGTCGTACGATGGAGGCGCGACCTGGACGGATATCAGTTACAATCTTCCTGCTGTGAACCACCGCAGGATCCTGGCCGAGGAGTACGGCGGCACCCAGGAGCTGGTCTTTGTGGCCACCAACAATGCCGTGTACTACAAGAAGGCGGGTCAAGTGACCTGGACGAACTACAGCACGAACCTACCTGGGCGCAGAGCACCGACGGGCTTCACCCTGTTCGATGATGGGACCAACAACGCGTTGATCCGCTTCTCCACCTTCGGTCGGGGCGTTTGGGAAACGCCCTTCGACAACCTGCGCGTCAACTTGAACGGGTTGAAGGTCGCTGCCAAAGTGTTCCTGGAGGGTCCCTTCAACAGCGGCACGGGCCTGATGAACGATGCGCTCCGCGGCTTGGGCACGTTCCCCACCACGGATCCGTATCCCGCACTGGGCTATGTACACACAGGCGGTGGCAACGGCGGGGTAGTGGCTCCAGCGGTCATCGCGGTAACGGGCAGCAACGCCATCGTGGATTGGGTGGTGCTTGAATTACGCAACCCGGCTGCGGGCGGTACCGTAATGGCCAGCCGAAGCGCGTTGGTGCAGCGCGATGGCGACATTGTGGAACTGGATGGCACTTCTCCGGTCGTATTCGCCCTTGCGCCAGGCAGCTACTTCGTGGCGGTGAGGCACCGGAACCATACAGGCTGCATGGTCTCTACAGCAGTAGCCCTGAGCGCATCGCCATCAGTGGTGAACTTCACCAACAACGCTACCACCACTTACGGCACGAACGCGCGCAAAACGGTCGGTGCGGTCGAAGTGCTCTGGGCAGGTGACGTCACCTTCAACCACCAGATCAAGTACACGGGCGGTGCCAACGACCGCGACCCGATCCTGGTTCATGTAGGTAGTACCACACCGAACAACGTCACCACGGGCTATGATGGTACCGACGTGAACCTCGACGGCACCACGAAGTATACAGGCAGCACCAACGATCGCGACCCGATCCTGGTGAACGTGGGCAGCACCACACCGAACAACGTGCGTGTAGAGCAACTTCCTTGACACTGAAAGCATCCTTTGCGGCCGGATACCGGGTAAGGTCGGCAGTAAAGGCAGAAGCCCCGTTTTTCGCGGGGCTTCGCTTTTCGCATGGTTGAGCTAGACCTTGGCCAGCGTGGTGGCCATCACCTCGGCCTCGATGCGCTCGGCATCCGACTTGAGCGCTTCAGCCTTGGCCAGTATGTCTTTCTTCCACCCCTCGTCATCAAGCCCGGCGCAATTGATGCGCACATTCAGGTAGGCACCCATGGCCCCTGTTCGGGCGCACATGGCCCCCACGCCAGCGTCGCTCACACTGGCTTTCAAACCGTTCTCTGCCATGGCCTTCATCACCGCCATGCTTTCCACGCACACTTCCATGGTTCGGAGCGGCACCAGGATCGCGCCTTTGGTAGCCTCGTTCATGGCGGTCTTGCGAGCGGCTTTCTGCTCGGCGCTGTCCTTCGGCAACTGCATCGCTTGCATGATGCGGTCGAACGAACGCGTATCCTCATCTACCAGATAGAGCAACTCGTTGCGGAAGGCCTCACCCTTCACCGCCCAAGTGGAGAACTCTTCCCAACGCTCGTCCCAGCCACGTTTGTGGGCACTGAGATTCGCTACCATGGTGCCGAGCGCGGCACCAAGGGCTCCTACATAAGCGGCCACACTGCCACCGCCCGGTGCGGGGCTTTCAGCGGCCGTTTCCTCGCTGAACCGCTTCAGGTCCATGCGCACCAAACGCTCGTTCTTGTCGTCGGCCAGCAGGAACTCGATCACGCGTTTCTCCGGATCGAAAGGCGCCAGGTCATCCAATCCGAGCGACTTCACCGCAAGCTTTATCTTCTCGCGCTCGCTGATGCCCAAGCTGCGCTCCTGGCGCTTCAGGAAGAAGTCGGCCGCGTCCAACAATGCCCGCTTCGGCACCAGACCCACTAGTTCGCTGCCGGTCACGCGGATGCCGCGCTCCAACGCGCTCTTGCAGGCCTCATCAAAGGCCACGTGCATCGGGGCTACATCCAGGTCGGTCAGGTTGAGTGAAAGCTGGGCGATGCCGTACTCCTCGATGAACCAGCCGATGCCCTTCACGGACTTGAGCTTGCCGGGCACCTGCTTTTCACTGCCATCGGGTTGCTTCACCTTGCGGCCCGCTTCGCGTATGTCGAATGCGATGGCGTTCGCACGGCGGGTGCTGGTGGTGTTCAGGTTCACGTTGTAGGCCACCAGCAATTTGCGCGCACCCACGGCGATGGCCCCGCTGCGCGCCACGGAAGCGTTGAACTCCGCTGGTCCGAAGTCTGGTTTCCACTCGGGATCCACGAGCTTTTTCTTCAGGCCCTCGTATTCGCCCGCGCGGTTGTTGGCGAGGTTGCGGCGTTTCTCTTCGCTGGCGGCATACTCGTAGCTGTACACGGGAATGCCGAGTTCCTTGCCGATGCGCTCACCGAGTTTCTTCGCGTAGGGCACCAGTTCTTCCATCGTGATGCCGCTGATCGGCACCAAGGGGCATACGTCCGTGGCACCGAAGCGCGGATGCTCGCCTTTGTGGCCGCGCATGTCGATGAGATCCTGCGCCTTTTTCACCAGTAGGAACGCGGCTTCGCAGACCTGTTCGGGTTCGCCCACGAAGGTGATCACGGTCCTGTTTGTCGCTTTGCCGGGATCCACGTCCAGCAGGCGCACGCCTTCAACGGTCTCGACCACGGCGGTGATGGCGTCGATCTTGGCGCGGTCGCGGCCTTCACTGATGTTGGGCACACATTCGATGATGCGGGCGGCACGTCCGGTGTTGTCAGTGGGCATGGCGGTCAGGGTAATTGAGGCAGCGCGAGGCTGATGGAGTTGTTGAAGCAGTGGAGCAGCACGGCGGTCCAGATGGACCCGGTGTTCGCGCGGGCATAGCCGAGCAGCACGCCGAGCGGCAGGATGAAGAGCAGGAGCAGGTACCACGGGTACTGCAGATGCAGGATGGTGAACAGGCCGGCCACGATGGCGATGGCCGTGTGTTTGTCCAGTACATGGCGCAGGGATCCGAAGAGCAGGCCACGCAACAGGAATTCTTCGAAGAGAGCGGGCATCAGTGCGGAACCCAAGAAGAGGAGCGGGCGGTTATGCGCGCTGGCGAGCACGTTCTCCATGAAAGAGTTGTCGAACTCCGGGAGCATCCAAGCGATCCCTTCGATCACCACAAGGCACAGGATGAAGACCCCGAACCACGCGGCCAACGGCTTCAGAGCAGGGAAGCGCAACCCGAGGAAGCCCACGATACGGTCGCGTTTCCACCACCAGGTGAAACCCATGATCAGTACGAACCCGATAAGGCCTGACCAGAGCGAGATGAAGCTCACGGTGTCACCGTCGTCGCTCAGGTCTCTCGCACGTTCCTGGAAGAGCGGATCGTTGAGCAGCGACGAGGACAATTCCCGCCCGGCCAGTTCGGGGGTGGAATGCACAGTGCGTTCGACCAAGAACGCCGATTGGGCGAACAGGAAAACGAAAAAGACCAACGAGAAGATCGCCAACCCGTTGCCCATTTCAAGGGCCGGCGGACGGGTTGAGGCGGATTCAGGCGAGGGCGTCGCCTGTTCGGACGGGCTTTCCATCAATGATCACGGTGTCGATGTGGTCTGTACCGAAGGCGTAGGGCAGATACGCGAGCGAAGGTACCGGCCGGGTAATGATGAAACTGGCGCGTTTGCCGGGGCTGATGCTGCCGAGTTCATCAGCGATGCCCATGGCCGCTGCGGCATTCAACGTGGCCGCGTTGATGGCTTCCTCCGGCAGCATGCGCAACTGGATGCATGCGAGCGAAAGAACAAGGTTCATGTTGCCGCTGGGCGTGCTTCCAGGGTTGTGATCGCTGGCCAAGGCCACCGCGCAACCCCGATCGATGAGCGCGCGTGCGGGAGCGTAGGGGATACGCAGGAAGAACGAACAGGAGGGGAGCAATGTCGGAATGGTGGATCCGTGCTCCAGCGCACGCAGATCGGCTTCTTCCATCACCTCCAAGTGATCCACGGAAAGCGCACCGTGCATCACCGCGGCACTGATCGCACCCAGGCTGGTGAACTGGTTCACATGCACTTTGCCCATCAGCCCAAACCGCGCACCCGCTTCCAGCACGCGCTCCATTTCGGCAACGGTGAAATAGTTCGTCTCACAGAACACATCGATGAAGTCGGCGAGCTGTTCCGCTGCAACGGCGGGCAGGAGTTCGTCCGTGATCAGGCGGAGATACCCTTCACGGTCCGCTTTGAATTCCTCGGGCAGGGCATGTGCTGCCAACAAGGTTGTCTTCACGCGCAGCGGCAAGGTCTCTCCGAGTCGTCGCGCCACGCGCAGCATCTTCAGTTCGCTTTCCAAGGAAAGGCCATAACCGCTCTTGATCTCTACGGCCACGGTGCCTTGCCGCATCATGTCGTGCAGTCTGTGCTCGGCTTGGGCGAAGAGCTCGTCCTCCTCCATGGCGCGCAGCTTTCGCGCACTGTTCAGGATGCCGCCGCCAGCCGCCGCTATCTCCTGGTAGGTCGCCCCCTTGATCTTCAGTACGAATTCCTCTTCGCGCGGTGCGGCGAAGATGGAATGCGTATGCGGGTCGCACCAGCCCGGTAGCACGTACCGGTCAGTGGCGTCGATGACATCCAACTCATTCCAGTCGGTGATGCCAGGCCATGTGGCCATGGGGCCGAAGGCGGAGATCCGGCCGTTTTCGGCGAGCAGCCAGGCGTCTTCCACCATAGGGAGCCGGGACATTTCAGCGCCGGAAACATGCGTTGTTCCGATCGGGTGCGTACCCAGGAGCGCTTTGGCGTTTTTGATCAGCAGGCGAGCCATCGGAGGGCCGCGAAGATCGCCTTCGCCGAGCCTTCAGCGACGAACGTTGTGAAGAAGCGATCTTCGCGGCCCGGCAGGTTGGCGATCAAAGGCGAGCACCTTGAGTTCGCGGAACAACCGGGACCAGGCAACAGACAACCCTCCATGCGCATCGGAATCGTTTGCTATCCCACCTTCGGAGGTTCCGGCGTTGTGGCCACGGAACTCGGCTTGGCACTGGCCGAGAAAGGCCACGTGGTGCATTTCATCACTTACGACCGCCCCGTGCGCCTGCCGCATGCATTGGCCAACGTGTTCTACCACGAGGTGCGCGTGAGCGACTATCCGCTGTTCGATTATCAGCCGTACGAGCTGGTACTGAGCAGCAAGTTGGTTGATGTAGTGAAGCACGAGAAGCTGGACCTGCTGCATGTTCACTACGCGATCCCGCACGCCAGTGCGGCCTGGATGGCGCAGCAGATCCTGGCCACGCACGGCGTATGCATTCCGTTCATTACCACCCTGCACGGCACCGACATCACACTTGTGGGTCGCGACGCGAGCTTCGAGCCGGTGATCACCTTCGCCATGGAGCGGAGCAACGCGGTAACGGCCGTAAGCGAAAGCCTGAGGCGTGACACCTACGAGCATTTTCCGCTGAAGCGCGACATCCGGGTGATCCCGAATTTCATCCGGCTGGATCGTTACGTGGGAATGGCGGATGCTGCCTTGCGCACGCGGCTAGCGCCGAACGGTGAGAAGCTCTTGGTGCATGTGAGCAACTTCCGGCCAGTGAAGCGGGTGGAAGATGTGGTGCGAGTGCTGCTAAGGGTACGCGCGGAAATGCCGGCGCGTTTGCTTCTCATCGGCGACGGACCGGACCGGGTGCGGATCGAAGCTCTTTGCCGTTCGGAAGACTGCGACTCCGTGGTATTCATGGGGAAAATGACTTCGCCTGAAGAGATCGTGGCCAGTTGTGACCTGTTTCTGCTGACCAGTGAAACGGAGAGCTTTGGACTTGCGGCCTTGGAGGCCATGGCCTGCGGAGTGCCTGTGATCAGCACGAACACGGGAGGTACGCCGGAGGTGAACACCCATGGCGTGAGCGGACTGTTGAGCCCGGTGGGCGATGTGGCGGACATGGCCAAGAACGCGCTGGAGATCCTGCGCTCCGAAGAGTCGTTGGAGCGGTACCGGAAAGGCGCATTGCAGGAGGCGGCACGCTTCAGTGTGGACCGCGTGCTACCGATCTACGAAGCACTGTATGCGGAGGTATTGGCCAAACTCAAAGGGACGTGATGGAATTCATCAGCGAACGGGTGAGCGTGGAGCAGAAGGCCGATGGGCTGAGCCTGGTGATCAGCGCGCGGTTGCCGCGGCCCAAAGAGGCGCTGCTGGTCGCGTGGTTCGTTACATGGACACTCTGCGGCGCGTATTTTATTTATGAGCTCACACGGCCGCAACCCGATCCAAAGATCCACCAAGGCTTATTGGTAATGGTGGCGTTCTGGGCCTGGTTCGAACTGCGCATCGGGCGGGTAATGCTGTGGCGGCTGAAGGGCTTCGAACTGTGGCGGTTGAAAGGAGGGGTCTTTTCGGTGAAGGACAGCGTAGGGGGATACGGCAAGGCGCATGAGTATTTCGTGGAGAACATCCAGCGGTTCGGTCCGATCGTGGTGGATGAGGCCTCGTGGAAGTGGCAGCTCAACGACAGTTTCTGGGTGAAAGGAGGAGAGCGTGTGGGCTTTGAGCACGTGGGCAAGAAAGTGGCCATCGGCAAGGGCCTTACACGCCACGAGGCCGAGAGGGCCGTGCAGGTGATGGAGCGCGCCCTGAAAGCTGCTCGGAAAATGTCCTCATCCCGCAGCAGCGGGAAGTCTCAGTAGGATTCGATGTGAAAGGCGTTGCCGCTTATACGCAGCGTGCGTACGCCGTCGATCATCTCCTCCAGGATCATGCGCTGGGCGACATCCGATCCGAGCGCCTCCTCGATGGAATGGACGGCACCAGCGGGCACCCCAGCTTGTTGAATGCGGGCCAGCAGATCCTTTCGCGGGGCTGAAGCGAACGCGGGAGCCAGCAGTTGGGCGAGCACATTGCGGTTCGTTACGCGTTTCGCATTCGAGCTGAAGTGCTGGTCATGAACGAGGTGCGACAGATCCAGCGCTTGGCACATGGACTTGAACTGTTCATTGCTGCCCACGGCCAGAACGATGCGCATTCCGTCCGCGCAGGTAAACAGCTCACCATACGGCGCGATGTTCGGATGCAACGTGCCGATGGGCTGGGCGGCCTGTTTCACCATGAGCCAGTTGCTCGCCTGATTCACCAGCCCGGTGAACGCGGACTCCTCCAAGGAAACCTCCACGTAGGCGCCTTTCCCCGTGCGTGTGCGTTGCCAGAGAGCGAGCAACAGCCCCTCCTTCAGCTGGTGGGCGGCGATCACATCGATCATGGCCACGGGAAGTTTAGCCGGGTTCGCTTCATCTGTACCCGTCATGCCGATGTAACCGGTTTCAGCTTGTAGCACCACATCGTATGCTGGCCGTGCAGGGTCGCTGCGGTAACCTCGGATATGTCCG
>JANOPI010000462.1:0-1854 GCA_031421755.1 Flavobacteriales bacterium
CCGATGTTCATCTGTTCACGCATCACCAGCATGCCGCCCAGCGCGAGCAGGCTCAGGGTGATGATCACCTTGAACACGACCATCGCCGTGTACTGGCCCAAAAGGATGCGGAAGTGCGACCGCCGCGCATGCACGTATCCGTCCACCAAGTGGTCGGTGCGCTCCAAGGGCAGGCGGGTTTCGCCGATCAGCTTGAAGGTTCCCGCGCTCCGGCCCAACTCTTCCAGCCAATGCGCCACGGCGAATTTGTAGTTGCTCTCGGTAAGGCTGGTCGCCAGTCCTTGTTTACCGGTAAAGCGGAAGATCAAATAGAGCAGGATGAGCAAGAGGATGCCGAAGGCGATGAAGAACGGATGGTACAACGCCAGCAGGATCAGGCAGAGCAGGATCTGCAAAAGGGCCAGCGGCACATCGAGCAGCAACTTGCTCAACCCTTTCTGCACGGTGAGCGTGTCGAAGAAGCGGTTCACGAGTTCGGGCAAGTACTTGCCGTTGAGTGCTTCGGCCTTGATGCGCGTGGTACGGTAGGCGAACTCGAATGCGCTACGCGCGAAGAGCCGCTGCTGGATATTCTCGGCCAGTGCCAGTTGCATGATCTGTAGTGCCCCCGTGAAACCAACCCCGATGGTGACGAACGCGATGAGCACGCCCCAACTCGTAGCGATCTGTCCGCCGCTGATCAGGTTGATGATGGCCTGCACGCCCAACGGAACGCTCAGGCTGATGGCCCCGCCGACCAACGCGTACAGGTAGATGTGGCCGATCTCGCGCTTGTCCACCTGCAGGAGGCGCGTGAGGCGTTGCCAGGGTGTGATGGGGTTCATTGCGGGGATCGGCGATGAAAAGGAGGGCGAAGTTCCGAACTAGGGCGCGAATGCGATCAATGCGAAGTAGAGCGTCATTCCCAGCAAAATGTTCAAGCGGAAGTTGACACACATCACCAAAGGTTGTTGCGGAAGGAACGGAAGCCGTTGTGTATCCATCGTGGAAGATCAATGTCGATCGCTCGAGGTGATCGTGAACGTGCTTTTCAAGAACACCGCGTTCGGCAGCGTAACGGTACTGCCAGCGCTCGTGCGGATGTGCGTGAAGAAGTAGGTGATGTCCACCAACTCACCTTCGAGGTCGTGTTCGCCATCGGGCACCTTGATCCTGTCGCCGATCTTCACGGGGTGCTGGAAGAAGATCACGAGGAAGGCCGTGATGTTGGAGAGGATGGACATCTCGGCGAAGAAGGCCACACCAAGCACGGTGATGACCGATGTAGCGAAGACCAGGATCTCGCTTTGCTTCACACCCCAGATGGCTACAAGCACCACGGTGGCCACCAGCAAAAGCAGAAGATCCACGATGCGAACGACCTCCTTCTTCTCTAGCGCCTTGAAGGTGGATCGCAGTATGGTGCCTCGGACCGCGTGTCGCGCTCCATACCGGATCGCGAGGAAAGCCACCAGGCATACCGTTGTCTCCAGGACCTGCGGACCATGTGTTTCGATGAATTGCTGCATGGGCATATTTCAAAAGCGGATAAGCACTCCGCGCTGTTGCAGGTCGAGCGGGATCAGAGGATCGATGGGGTTGTGGTGCAAGTCCAACAGCTTCAGATTCTCGAGGCGCATGATGCCGGTGGGCACGGTATTTAGCCTATTGTCGTTCAGGTACAATTCTTCCAGCCATTGCAGATCGCCGATGTTGGATGGCAGCGCACGGAGGCCATCGCTTTCCAGATGCAGTATGCGCAGGTGAGGCAAGCGTGCGAGTATGCCCAGGTCACGTTCGAGGGACAGTGACTTGTCGTTATTCATGAAGAGTTCTTCCAGTTCGCCCAGTTCAGCGAAGCGCTCTGGCAGCAAG
>JANOPI010000463.1:0-5303 GCA_031421755.1 Flavobacteriales bacterium
TACCTCTTCCTCTTCTGGAAGACGGCGGATCTTCGGCAGGAATACCTGGGGTACAACACACTCGGCTTCGCCTGGTACGCGTGGATCATCTGCTTCATTGCGGACGACCACAACTTCTACTGGCACCACCGGTTGGCGCACAATGTCCGCCTGCTTTGGGCCGCACACCTGCCGCACCATTCCGCCAAGACCTTCAACCTCACGGTGAGCATCCGCAATGGCTGGTTCATCACCTTCGTGAAGCCGATCTACTGGCTCTGGATGCCGATCCTGGGCTTCGAGCCGATCATGATCGCCACGTGCTTGATCATCAACTCGTTCTACCAGTTCACCTTGCACTCGCAATTGCTTCCATCCTTCGGCTGGATCGAGAAGATCTTCAACTCATCCTACGTGCATGTGGTACACCACAGCAGCAACACTGAATACCTGGACCGCAACCACGGCGGCATCTTCACCTTCTGGGATCGGTTGTACAAGACCTGGCAGGCACCGATCAAAGGCGTTGTGCCCAAATACGGGATCAGCCATGACCCCGGCACGGACAACCCGATCACGCACCACCTGTTCGAGTTCCAGGAGATCTGGCGCGATGTGAAGAAGGCGCCCGGCCTGAAGAACAAGCTCATGTACATGTTCGGGCCTCCGGGTTGGAGCCACGACGGCAGCAGCATGACGAGCAGGCAGCTTCAAGCTGAACTCGCGATGGCCAAAGCGCAGGGAAAGGTGATCCCGGAGCGCGAGCACGTGCGCTCGAACTGACCGGCCACAGGGCCTCTGACGCGGCTTTTTCCTTACCTGAGAGAGACACCGCGAGTTTTGCCGATGGCAGGGGAAGGAGATGGCCGCATTTCTCTGCGACCAAATACGTACGCTGCGATCAACCTTCGAATCGCGCCTTAAGCGGAGCAGACCGCATCAGGGGCGCACCACCACCAAGCGCGCAGTGCCCGAGATGCCATCCGTACTGCGGATAACGCAGGAATAGATACCCGGTGCAACGTCAACAAGTGGCAGATCCAGTGTGCGGGTATTGAACGGAAGCTCCCGCACGGTGGCCCCAACGGCATCGAAAATGGACAACAGCGTGTTGGTACCAAGCCCGGGGCCCTTGAAGTGCAAGGTGGTCCGGTCCAGCGCCGGGTTGGGCGTACACATCAGTCCGACAAAAGCGGTTCCCGGGTCCGCAGTACCACTGATCGTCTCTTGCGTGGTCACTACTTCCATGTCGTCCAGGTAAAACCCATCGCGGGTGAAGTCCATTTGAGAGAGCAGCCTGAAGCGCACGAGCACATCGCCGCCGACGAAAGCGTCCAGGCTCAATTCTTCTTGCACCCATTCGAACTGGCGACCTTCGAAGACGGGTACATCAGTCTCTTGGAAATAGGAACCGGGCCGGGTGCGGATGCCGCACAAAGGGGTCCAGGTGCCGCCATCAGGTGACGCGGCCACTTCCAGTAGATCGCGGATCTGGCTGATGTCCCAACGCGCCCAAAAACGCAACGTGGCTGACGTCGCATCGCTGAGGTCGATAGGCGATGCCAACTCCATGGTATTCTCTTCATAGGGCGCGTAATTCCCCAATGGAGAATCGGTGATCGAAGTCGGCGGGGAATGCCAATGCTCCGTGGTTGTGCCCCAGTCCTGTTCGATCCAGTTGTCCATGTCGTCCGCCACGTCCGCGAAGGCGACGGTCTGTACGCCGAAGTAGCGCTCCACGGTATCGCGGTGCGTGTAAAGGCCATTGTCCACCGCGAGGATGAAACGCACCCGATCTCCATCGGCGACGGTGGGAGCGAGGTTCACGGTGATCGAGTCCGACCGGGACTCCAACATCCCCAGGTCGGTGAAGATCTTCGGTGGTCCTACCGACACTACGTTCTCCAAGGGCTCGATGGAGACGGTGAAGGTGCCGGGATCCATCCCCAAGCGGTGTACCAGGAAAGGGACATCCAGGGAGAGCTGCCCGAAGATGGGACGGGAGCGGTCGTACGCCGCGGCATAGGACCCGACGAGATGGGCCTGCACCAGGTTCTGGTCCATATTCTCCTGGCATATGGGTACAATGCGCCAGCTCGGGGGCCAGAAACCCTCGTCCGCCTGGCCGGTTTCCGGTGTCATCGCCTGGATCTTCGGCTTCTCGGTCTGCTCCCCGTACATCCAATCATCCGATGAGCCGTTCACCAGGTAATACAATACCTGTTGGCAGGTTCCACGCGAGTAGCCGTTGTTGCGTGTGATACGGTTGGCATGGGCGGTGAACACGGCCGAATCAGGAGTCAGCAGGTCGGGCTGCGAGCCCCACGGATGGATCACCATGTCGCCATAGGCGTGGTAGTTGAGCGCCGCGCGGAATTCGTGTGCGTTGCAGAAGTCGCGCATGGCCTGGGTTTCCGGCTCGGAAAAAGCGTCAACACCACGGTAGGTTTCACTCTCCGTGTTGGGAGAGGAACCTTGATCATCGAAGCCCCAGAGCCAGCCATAGTTGCGGTTCAGGTCCACGCCGAAGGTGCCGTCGCCGTTGTCGCGCCGGTTCTTGCGCCACATTCCACCACCGCCTGGTTCGTTCTCCTGGTTGTACACGTAGCCATCCGGATTCAGGCAAGGCACGAAATACAGTTCGCGGTTATCCACCAGGAAAGTGGCTTCCTCATCCGTACCATAGTTCTCCAGCAGCCACCACATGAAGAAGATGAGCTGGGACATGGAAGCCGGCTCACGAGCGTGGTGGACGGCGCTGTACATCACTTCGGGCTTGTCCTGATCGGTGTTCGGCGCGTTGCTGATGCGCACGAAATGGATCGGTCGGTCCTCCAGCGAGTTGCCGATGGGTTCCTTCGGGGAGATAAGTTCGGGATAGAGCGCGGCCATCTCATCCAGTTCCGCCTGCATCTCTTCCCAGGTGAAGTACCCGGCCATGGAACCGGTGTTGAAGTGTTCCGGCACGGTGAAGGTGGTGGGGCCGTCGCACAGCCAACCGAGCGCACGATCATCCGCAGGAGCGCCCGCTGCATCCTGCACCCGGTAAAATTCCTTCAGGTCCGGGATCAATACGTCGACATCGAATCCGTTGGCGCGCGCGAGGTCGATGTCGTTCGCGCTGAGTTCAACCACGTACGCCGTACCGGTGTATTCGGCATGATCCAGCGGAAGACCCAGGGATGCCAGCGTACGCGCACCGTGCAGGGGTTCAACCAGCGGGATCGATACACGGGAATAGACGGGCGGTCCTTGGGCCACCGAGTGGATACCGAGGGCGAGGAACAAAGGCAGGAGCAGGCGTCGCGACATGGCAGGAAAGTTCCGCACCAAGGTAGGCGCTCACCGCATGGCCATTGATCCCTCAATGCCGTGAAGACAGGAGTCCAGCCTTGCGCGATGGAATACTACGTGCGCGGCCCGCGGAACCGCCGGCGATTCCGCTGCCCTTCCGGGCGCGGCTGTTGTTGCGGTTTGGGATCGGTCTTGCTGCCAGTGCCCAGAAAGGCATCCACGTCCGCGATCAGTTCGCGCGTGAGTGCCGCGTAGTCCCCGGCAGAGGTGCTACCTCCGGCAGGCTTTTGTTGCGGCTGTGGGTCCCGTTGTTGCGGTCGGTCTTCAGGTTGGCGCTGGGGGCGGCCTTGTGCGCGGTCCGAAGACCCGCGGTTCTCGCTGCGTGGCTCGCGTGGTTCAGATCGGCGATCATTGCCGCGTTGCTGCTGGCCCCCGGAAGAGCGGGACGAGGACGCTTGTCGTTGCTGTTGCCCGCGCGGTGCCTGTGGGCGCTGCCCTTGCCCTTGCTGGCGACGGCCGGCATCAACCACGGGTGTTCCGCCTTGCATCGGGAACGGATGTTCCTCCACAACAGGTACCGTCCGTTTGATCAGCTTCTGGATGTCGCGCAGGTATTCCAGTTCCTCGTCGTCGCATAGCGAAATGGCCAAGCCGCTCGCACCCGCGCGGCCCGTGCGGCCGATGCGGTGTACGTAGCTCTCCGGAATGTTCGGGATGTCATGGTTCACCACGAAGCCCAGCAGGTCGATATCGATCCCGCGCGCCGCGATGTCGGTGGCTACCAGAGCGCGCACTTTCTTTTCCTTGAAATTGCTCAGCGCGCGCTGGCGGTAGTTCTGCGCTTTGTTCCCGTGGATAGCATCCGCGGAGATCCCAGCCTTTACCAGGATCTTGGCGAGTTTGTCAGCCCCGTGCTTCGTGCGGGTGAAAACCAGGGCCTGCTGGATGTTCATCTGCTTCATCAGGTGTACGAGGAGGTCGGCCTTCTTCGCCTTGTCAACAAAGTAGACCTGCTGCTGAACGGTTTCCGCGGTCGTGGATTCCGGGGTTACCTCCACTTTCACCGGGTTGGTGAGAATGGAGGAGGAGAGTTTCTGGATCTCCGGCGGCATGGTCGCACTGAAGAACAGGGTCTGGCGCTTGGGCGGGATCACGGCGATCACCTTACGAACGTCATGGATGAAACCCATGTCCAGCATGCGATCAGCCTCGTCGAGCACGAAGTATTGCAGGTCCTTCAGGTGGACATAGCCTTGGCTCATCAGGTCGAGCAGGCGGCCAGGTGTGGCGATCAGGATATCCACACCAGCGCGCAACGCGTCCGTCTGTGGCTTCTGGCCAACACCGCCGAACACGACGGTATACTTCAGGTTCGTATGGCGTCCGTAAGCACGGAAGCTTTCTTCGATCTGGATCGCCAGTTCCCTTGTGGGCGTTAGGACCAGCGCCCGGATAGGCCGACGGGAGCCGCGCGGATTTGTCGGCACCGACTCGGTGATGCCCGAATTTACCATTCGCTGGATGAGCGGGATAGCGAAGGCAGCGGTTTTCCCGGTGCCGGTCTGGGCACAACCCAAGAGGTCGCGGCCCTCGAGCAGGTAAGGAATGGCCTGGGCCTGGATCGGCGTGGGCGTGGTGTAGCCTTCAGATTGAAGGGCTTTACGGATAGGCTCGATCAGGTCGAGCTGGTCAAATGAAGGTTGATGCACGTTGATGCTTCAATGTGCGGATGCAGGGCCATTGAGCCTGCACACGCGGAAGGTGTTCAGTAAAGCCCTGCGATCGGTCCGGCGCACAATGATCCGCTGGGGATGGCGCCTGGACAGTTGCGGAACCGGTGAGAGAACCGGGGAGGCGAAAGTTTGGCGCTTAGGGCACCGCGAATGTAGGCGCTTCCGATGTGGCACTGAAATGTGACGCCTTCAGTTTGAGCGGATATGAGCAACCACGGGCATTCCAGCAGGGAGGCAAGCTCCTAGTACAACTTAACATAATATAAATTATGCGCCGATCGGGGTGAAAGCCAGATC
>JANOPI010000464.1:0-5583 GCA_031421755.1 Flavobacteriales bacterium
ACGCACAAAGGCCAAAATGAGGGATGCAACCGAGCAACACATGAACCGCATCGTTCAGGACAAGGAACTGGTCATGTCCTTCTTCGAAGACCCAGCCGTCAGCTACGCCGCATAGAAATGGAATCGTGCCGACTCAATAATGGCTGTGACCCCTCCGTACGGCGGGTCAGGCATCGCGGTTAGCGCCGGGCGACGCATAGGGGCAAGATGCCGAGGCTTCGCGGGCGACTCCGGAGGGGTCGTAGATATTAGCCCATCGTTCCCTGTGCGGTTTCGACCCCGGCGGGGTCGTAGGCATGAGGCATGGTGTGCGCAGGCTCATGGTCGTGATCGTGTGGCTTTGTAGGCTTTCGCATTTCGGGTAGCGACATCTTGAACACCGGCTGCGACCCCTTCAGGGTCGAATGCCTGTTGGGCTGGACGAGCTACAGGCTGTGACCCCTCCGGGGTCATGCACGCGAACGATGCCGCGGTACGCTACGACCCCTTCGGGGTCATGAACCCAAGACATGTGCGGTGATGCGCGTTCGACCCTGAAGGGGTCGCAGCCTGTAGAAAAGAACGTCCCCATTCCGCACGACCCTGAAGGGGTCGCAGCCGGTGTTTTTGCGTGAGGGGGCGAAGCGGCAGCCCTGCGCTGGCGTGGCCTTGCGGACGCGTGCAACGAGGAGGCGCGACGAAGGAGCAACCCCGCAGTGTCGCGACCGCAGTACACGACAAGTCAGGCTACAGCGGAGCACCCGACCCGTGGGTAGCTTGCGCGGGGCAAGGGGGCACGCCCACCATTAGCTGCACGAAAGCACCACTAATGCCAACATTACATCATTTTGATGCCTAAGAGCATCGTTGTGTGGAACAAGGAAAGGAAGAAATGCGTATACTTGTGGCGTGAAAGCCGCGTTGATGAACAAAATTGGCTTTTACGCTGCCTATGAGCACCGTTAACTGGAACCTCCTGACCGATGCCAACGCCGTAGCGCGGCTGGGCACGGAGATCAAGCGCATGCGCCTAGAGCGCAACCTGAGCCAGGGCGAGGTGGCCAAGAACACCGGCCTGGACCGCAGCACCATCGTGCGGTTGGAGGGTGGCCGGGCGGCAACCTTGCTCACTGTGGTGCAGGTGCTGCGCGCACTGGACCGCCTGAGCCTGCTGGATCCGTGGGTGGAGGAACCGCCGGCTTCGCCCTACATGCTGGTGGAGGCGCAGGCGAAGTACCTGAAGAAGCAACGCAAGCGCGCCGGTCGTAAGAAGCCCGATGTGCTGCCGCCCAAACCCAAGAGCACATGGTAACGCATGCAACAGTGAAGCTCTGGGGCACGCCCGTGGGACTGGTGGTCTGGAACGATCAAGAGCACCGTGCACAGTTCCAATTCGACCGATCGTTCTCACGCGGTGCGCTCGATGTTGCCCCCTTGATGATGCCGCTGCGCGAAGCGAACAACGGCGAGCACGTCTTCGCGTTCGGCAATTTGCGCGACGAGACCTTCCGCGGCATGCCGGGCCTTTTGGCGGATAGCCTGCCGGACCGCTTCGGCGACCAGATCATGAACGCTTGGCTGACCAGCCAAGGCCGCCAGCCGGGCACGGCGAACCCGGTGGAGCGGCTGTGCTACACCGGCATGCGCGGCATGGGGGCGCTGGAGTTCGAACCAGCGCACCACGAACTAGAGGCACCGGGCGAGTCGTTGGAGGTGGAGGATCTGGTCGGTGTTGCGAGCCAAGTGCTGGACACACGCAAGCAGTTCGTCACGCGCAAGTCGAAGGGAAAGGAGGAAGCGTTGCTGGATATTATCCGCGTGGGCACGTCGGCGGGTGGTGCGCGGGCGAAGGCCATCGTGGCGTACAACGCGAAGACCGGCGAGGTGCGCAGCGGCCAGATCGAAGGACTGGAAGGCTTTACCTACTGCCTGATCAAGTTCGATGGCGTTACCTCTGATGAACTGCGCGATCCGAAAGGCTTTGGTCGCATTGAATACGCGTACCACTTGATGGCCATGGCGTGCGGTGTGGAGATGATGCCTTGCCGGTTGCTGGAAGAGCACGGCCGCGCGCACTTCCTCACGCAACGCTTCGATCGGGTCCTCGACACCAAGGGGAACATACACAAGCTGCATATGGCCACGCTCTGCGGCATGGCGCACATGGACTACAATGATCCGCTGGCCAATAGTTACGAGGCGGCTTTCGCGGTGATGCGCCAACTGGGCCTACCCTACCCGGCCGCTGTCCAATTGTTCCGTCGCATGTGCTTCAACGCGATCGCCCGCAACTGTGACGACCACACGAAGAACACCAGCTTCCTGATGGACCCACAGGGCGATTGGCACCTCTCCCCTGCTTACGATATCACCTTTGCCTACAACCCCGGCAATGCGTGGTTGAAGCAGCACCAGATGAGCATCAACGGAAAGCGGCTGGGCATCACGCGCGCCGATCTGCTGGCGGTGGCGAAGGAGATGAACATCAAGAAGGCGGAAGTGGTCATCGATGAAGTGAAGGCGGGCGTAAAGAAGTGGAAGACCTTCGCGAAGAAGGCGGAGGTAAACGCGAAACAGATGGAGGCGATAAAGGCACTGCTATTGGTGAAGATCTGATGCCCTCGATGATGATCCGTGAAATGCTACCTACTGATGTTCCTGCCGCACATGCTATCCGAGTATGTGTGCGGGAGAACCGGCTCACCGACCCATCGGTGGTGACGGAGCAGGATTACCACGAATTCATGGCGCGCGATACGATGAGTTGGGTGTGCGAATGGGAAGGTGAACTCGCGGGCTTCGTAATGGTGGATATGGAGAAGCAGAACCTGTGGGCGCTATTCGTTGCACCAGAGCAGGAGGGCAAGGGTATCGGCCGGACCTTGCATGAGGCGATGTGCTCGGCCTACTTTGCCAAGGCGGGTATTCTGCGACTTACCACAGAACCGGCGTCACGTGCTGAGCGATTCTACCGACGCGCGGGCTACATGGATCGTGGCTTGGCATCGAATGGCAAAGAGTTGATCTTTGAGCTTACCAAGCCCTACTGAATTCCGGTGCGCCCATCCCACTTACCACCACCCGCATTTTTCATGCGGCCTCGCCCCACAGCCGAACGTCCGCTGGTGGTGTTACTGAGCGCATGTCTCGGTGGCATCGGCTGTGGTGTGGATGGAAGCACCAACGGTGATCATGCCCCATTGCGCTCGTGGCTGTTGCGGTCAGGGTGCGGTTGGTAAAGTTCTGCCCGGAGGACTTCTCCTTCGGCACACCGCGCATGACACCCGAGAACCATGACGGGAACGGCTTCGATGCACTGGATGGCAAGGTGCGATCAATCGGCGAGGACGGCACGGACTGGACCGAAGGCATGGTGAAAGCGGCCTATGAAATGCGGGATAGGGCTTTGCGCGAGAAGGTGGAGTTGGCGATCCTGATGGACATCAGCGGTACCTGTAGGAGTGCGGCGACCTACGTGGGTTCGCGGAACACAAGGTCTACCAACAAGGACCCGGTGTGGCAGCGGCGGCATTGATCCGCACGGGAATCCCGGTGATCTCACAAAGGGACGACCGGTCTTTGCGCTTGCTACAGAACTTGTTGGACGGACGGATCACGCCCAGCGAGCAGCTCGACCATTGGGAGAAAGACTGGTATCGAACGTACTTCTCCGCTAAGCGGTGATCCAAGGCCTACCTTCAGCGCATCCGCACGATCATACGCCGGACCCTTCACATGAGATCCCCCTGTTCCCGACTCTACACGGTTCTGGCCTTGGCCCTGCTGTTCCCATCCTGCGCTGAACAAGCGAAAAAACCGGAGCTGACAACGCCTACCAACGACAAGACAACATCGGATCCATTGCCGATCACACCAGCCGCGGCTCAACCGACCACGGAGCTGGTCTCCGACCCGAACCCTGCGCACGGTGCACCGGGGCATAGGTGCGAGATCCCCGTGGGCGCATCGCTTTCCACGGCCCCCCCTCCGGGAACAATGATCCCGGGATCCGCTCAGTCCCCCATTACGACCACGATCCCTGCCCAAGCCCCAACGGCTGCGGCGAGCAACACCACCGCACCGGGCATGAATCCACCGCATGGCCAACCCGGCCACGACTGTGCGGTCGCGGTTGGAAGTCCGCTACCCAAATAGAAAGCGAGGTGTCCAAACTGAAACTCGATCTCCACGACATCTTCAACAAGGGTCGCGACATCGACCGCGCGTTGAACGACATCATGGAAGAGGCCATGGAGAAGCGGATCCCGATCGTGGAGATCATTCCCGGCAAAGGCAGCGGGCAATTGAAGAAGAAGGTGATCCGCTTCCTTCAGCAGCCGCACATCAAGAAAATGTACCACCGCATCGACAAAGACAGCGACAACTTCGGGAGGTTGTTCGTGCGGTTCAAGCACTGAATCGCCTTACGCCACCAGCTCTCCTTCCCACTCGCGGATCTTCGCCTCGTTGAGTTTAACGAAGGCATCGAAGCCACCGGCCTTGCTCATTTCCAAGGATCGTTTCGCCGCTTCGACCGCTTCCTTCTTCATCCCGTTCGCGGCGTACAGCAATGAAAGCGTGCGCACAGTGAAGAACTTCGGTTCCTTCTCCACGCTGTGCTTCACCCATTCCAGTGCTTGCGGAAGACGTACACCGCGATCCAGGCACAGCGCAGCAGCATTGTGGTAATTGCCCGGCGTCGCATCGGGTTCGGCCAGCGCTTCATCAATGTTCTTCAACGCTTGTTCGGTAGCGGGCGCTTCAATGGTGAAGGCCACGCGCATGTTCTCCCAGCTCATGGCGAGAACCGCTGCGTCAGTAGTGAGATGTTCGAAAGCGATGGTGAAGGTCTCGGTGAACGTGCATGCTTCCACCGGCACAATGAAGGAGACCACATCCAAACCCTCATCATATGGTGCTAAAAGGATAGAGCGAGCAGCCTTGTTCAACACCAGCTTCCACTCCTTGGGGCCGGGGAACGATAACAGCGCGTACTGGCCGGCTTCCACTGTTGTGCCGCTGATGATGACCGCGTTCTCGAACGTGATGTAGCTGCCCGCGTTCGCTGCGGTACGCCACACTTGGCCAAAAGGAACAAGTTCACCGAAGACCTTGCGGCCCTTGGCGCTGGGCCTCGCGTAGGTGACCTTGACATCGGTAACGCCGACGGTCTGTTCAACGGTGGCTTTCGGGCTGTGCTGTGGGAGCTTCGGTATGATCATGGAACTGTTGTGTGACTTGAGCGGGTGTCGTTCTACTTCGATCGAATACGCTGATCAAGCGCGCGTCGCGAACCACAAATGGTGTTTGGTGCCTTTGTCCCGGTGGGCGAAAACCTTCACCTCGTCCACTTTGAAGCCGACTTTTTCCAAGCGCTTGGTGAACGGGCGATCAGGATCTGTAGACCACACCGCCAGGATCCCTTTCGGGCGGAGCGCGGCATAGGCGGCAAATAGGCCGGTCAACGAATAGATACGGCTGTTCGCGGGTTGGGTAAGGCCGACGGGCCCATTGTCGGTGTCCAGGAGGATGGCATCATACGCATCGCGCTTCTCACGGATGATCGCGGCGACATCTTCAACACGCACGACCGCGCGCGGATCC
>JANOPI010000465.1:0-5694 GCA_031421755.1 Flavobacteriales bacterium
CAGCAGGTCCAGCAGGCCGTTCTTGCTCTGGAACTTCTGGCCGTTGTAGTGGATGGTGAGGCCCGTATTCAGGTAGCAGTAGTTCCACAGCAGCCGCTCGATATGCTGCTCGCGGTACTGGTACGTGCGGAACATCTCCTCGTCCGGTTCGAAGACCACACGCGTGCCGTTGGTCTCTTGGGTCTTCTCCAGTTTGAGGTCCTTGCGAAGTACGCCGCGATCGAACTCCGCGCGCTTCATCTCGCCTTCGCGGTAGCTCTCGATCCTGAAATAGGAACTCAACGCGTTCACCGCCTTGGTGCCCACACCGTTCAGGCCCACGCTCTTCTTGAAGGCTTTGCTATCGTATTTCGCCCCGGTGTTGATCTTGCTCACCACATCGATCACCTTGCCCAGGGGAACCCCTCGCCCGAAGTCGCGCACTTGCACGCGCGAGCCCTCGATCGTGATCTCCACTTTCTTCCCGTGGCCCATCACGTACTCGTCGATGCAGTTGTCCAACACCTCCTTCAGCAGGATGTAGATGCCGTCATCGAAGCTGCTGCCATCGCCCAACTTGCCGATGTACATGCCTGGCCGCAGGCGGATGTGCTCCTTCCAGTCAAGGGAGCGGATGTGCTCTTCGGAATAGTTCGACTCGCTCATGGAATACGTTTCCTCACTCGGGGCATGCGGAGAGACGCGGAGGATGCGCCTGATGTGCTTGCCAGTGAGTTTTGTTGTCATTGCCTGAACCGAATGCGGAGCACGCGGGGAGTCGCGAAGGGATGACTGGCTGACGAGTTGCCTTCCAAAAACCTCCGCACGGACGCGGGTTCCAACAATACGCAGCGAAAGTAGCCGCGCTGGGCAAGGGAAGCGGGCGAAACGAGGAACGGGTTTATGAACGATCCGAGGCGGAGTTTTCAACAGATCAGCCCTGCACCAGTTGCTAGTGAACCACCGCCACATGCTCGATCGCACAATGCGCGGCTACTGACCATCGCGATCTTCACGGCACTATACCCTGATAACGAACCGGTTCACACCTTACCCTATGCTGAGCGCCCATTCTGACTGCTTTTACTATGTCGCTGACCGCCACGACTGCTGGATCGGCCTACGCGAACCGAATCCACTCGCCGATCGGTGGATCGGCATCCCTGGCTTCAGGCCCAAACCCCTGTCCGTGAAAGCCAAATCGGCGGACAATCCGACCCACCGCCTCGGAGGGTTGGTGGTGGACCCCACCATATGCGAAGACGCCTTCAAGGACGACCTCAGCCATGAGCGCGCCTTGGCCAGTTGGCGCAAGAGCGATGCCTTGCCCGCGGGTGCATATGTGGTAGAACGCGGTGGCAACAAGGGACTCGTACGACTGGACGGCCAAGGCATCCACGCGGATTATGACCTCATGTGCATCATCCTTGCCGACCGCAAAGGCAACATGACCTACACCTTGGATGCGCCGTCGATGAAGAAGTTCTACCTGGTCCAGTGCATGCTCAACTCCATGTTCGGCATCGAAATGATCCAGCACGGGCCTGAATTCGACCCCAACTGGCACGGCGTAGGGGCTAAAGAGAATGAACTGGTCCTGTACTTCGGCCCCAAGGGTCGGTATATCCAAGGAAACTCCTCCATGCGCCAACGGCACGAGGCGCACTGATCCAATTCCCCCGTTTTGAACAGGCATGAGTGTGGCGCGGCACCGCGGTAGTGACCGGTTGCGACCAACCGGGTGCTGCGTGATAGGCACGCTTGGCCGACTGCTCCATACCGGAAGGCATCAAGTTTTCAACTACCACGCATCGTATGCCGATCCGTACCTACATTAGGCCTACCGGTGCGTAGTGATGGTTCCGGTTCCAAGAGCAGCCATGTTCACGATCTCGAAAGCGCAGATGGCGAAGCTGGGTGCGCACAGCCGGAGGGAGTTCGTGCTGCGGACAGTTGCGTTCTTGAAGGAGAACACGCCACAATGGACGGCCGAGCGCACGAATGATGTGATCGTCGATCATATCCAGAAGACCATCGATGCCTGCGCACGGATCGATATCCGTCAGGAGATCAACATCCAGAAGGTGCTTTATCATGAGATACGGACGAATAACGATCCGTTCGCGGAGGGACCGATCAGGGACATATTGACGACACCCGCACTCATTGAATCACGTAGAGTTATGAAACTCATCAAATACTTGGGATAGATGCCTGGTGTAGAGACGGCATTCGCGACAGGTGATCCAACTATTCGGACATCTGTACCGGTTCCCCCGATCAAACAACCTGTAGTTGTTCGTGCGCGTTTGGCACGGCCGGTGAGCTTCCAAAAACAGCACTACTTCCCCCCCGATCCCAATGCAGCTGATCCCGAACGGAGGAACTTCTGGGCTACGATGGCCAACACCTTCGGGGTCAGCAAAGTCTCGATCATCAAGGATCACAATCGACTAAGAACCGACCCTCGCGTCACGGCCTCCGAGGATCTTGTTACGAGCGCCGAGCGAACAAGCCTTCACGCTGTCAGTGCCAACGGGGCCTTGCAAAATAACCAGTTGCTGCTTTTCGAGAGCCGCGTGGGGCCATTGGGCAATCACGTCCAATTCGAGAGTGAGTTCGAGCCGATCATCAACTCAGAGGTCTATCTGATCGTTGAAACGGAGAATCTCGCACAGGAAACGATCATCGCATCACTGCGCTGCGGTGAGCTATGGTTCGACTCGGTACCCTTGGACGGATCGCTCGAGATCCTTCATGACGGGGCCAAGAAAAAGAGCACCGAGATCAAAGTGGGAGGCTTCTCAACCGCCGGCGAGAATGCCCACATCGTGAACAAAGATGATTACCAGAACATGGCCATTGCCAAGGTGAAGATCCTCAACAGTCTTAGCCCGGGTCCCATCATTGAAGCTGTGGACATGCGCTCGGACATCATTGCCCTTTTGGACGATGCGGAACGCCCGGCGAACGAACGCGGATATGCGCAGGTCTATTTGTACATCGATGCCCACACCAAACATACCCAGCCGACAGCGAAGGAGAAAGTCCACTATCGCGGTGGCGTGAAGGACAGATCACAGGCTTTTTGGAAGGGTGATGGTGTTGCTAATGCGACGGCTCATGGACAGCCCTGGATCAAGCTGCGGGCAGGCTGGTATGACCCTGTCAGGTCGCCCCAGCGACTGCTGTATGGATCTGAGGGCTACCGGCCTATCGCCGGTGCTTTTGGCGAAGCCATCCGCTGGAAGAACAACGCTCGCCGAGCTCATCAAGGCGTGGACATTTTCGCTCCACTGGGAACGCCGTTGTATTCCTGCGTCGACGGCACTGTCGTACACGCCGTGAATTGTGACAATGACAATTATACGTCCAACCCTTTGCATGTCGATGTGGATTGGTACCACGAGGTTAAGTATGGTAACGTCGTTGTGATCAAGCTGAAACGGCCGCACGATCTGCTCGCTGCTCGGAAGGCATCGTACCCGTTGAACAGAATGGACCTCTATCTGCTGGAACCAAACCTTGGAGAAGCACCACTCCCGCCGGGAACCCTTCCACCCGCTCATCGAACACCACCGAACAGTGGAAGGGTACCGCCTCATGAGGCCGAACTCGAGAATAACAAGCTGCTAGAGGTCGAACATGGCAATTATTGGGGAGAAGGCGATGACCGCTTCGTGATGTACGCTCACATGTACCAGGTCCATGTGGCACCGAACGATACTGTGCACTCAGGACAGTTGATCGGAACGAGCGGAAAATCGGGCAATGCCTCGCACATCACCCGCCAGAACAACCGTCACCTGCATTTCGAGATCCGGGATGCACAAGCGGTCGGGGGTTCGACGAACAACCGGACAAACCCTGCATACTACATCAATTGGGTCACGCCGGACCCTTCGCACAAGATAGAAGATCAACGCGGCAAGCTTGACCCCGATCCAGTCCCAACGATCCAGGATGCTTGGGGTGGCAATGTACGCGCAACGGACAGGAGGATCGCCGAACAGAACCAACCGACATGAGTCAGGCGGAATTGATCACCAGGTCCTCACTGGCCAAGCCACCAGATTACTCGGGTTGCACAACGGCGGTCGGGAGCAGTGTCACGGCTTGTCCGACATCCGACCGTGAGGATGACTCCTCCATACTGGAAGTTTACTTTACGGATCCCGATGGCGCCGTGATCTCCGAGATCACCTATGAGGAGGAGGTCTTTCTGGTCGTAAAGACCAAGAATCTGGAGGGTGATGATGTGATCCTTGACTTCCTCGCTGACGGCGGCGATTTCACCTATGAGAACGAGCGCATCGGAGTTGATAATGTATTGAAACTGGCCGTTAGTGCGCCTGAAGAGAAAATACCCCTCGTACCGATACCAGTATGGACAAGCAGCCCATCACCTATGATGGCCGAGCCGGAGCAGAATAAGGTAGGGGCAGCACCTGATACCAGCATCAAATTGCTGGTCACGGAAGCGGGCGGCCCGCAAGGCCAAGGTCTTGAATCAGACGTCCACTACGATTTCTGGGTAAAGTCCTTCAACCGGCCTTTTCTGCTTGCAGAAGCGGATAAGGTGAAGTGGATGTGGAAGATCGAGGGCGGCTATAATGTAAAATGCTATGGGGATGTGTTCCTGAAGGATGTGGATGGCGTCTTCATGCCGGGGATCAAGTTGAGCTTCAACCCCAACTTCATCGGCAAGAAGATCTTCGTAATGCCCTACATGAATAGTCCGACGGAGGATGTGAGCGTACAAGTGACGATCAAGCCGATGCAGGGCACTTCATCGGGAGAACGGGAAACGAGCGGGGCGTGGCCTATCACAGATGTATGGACCGAAGCCCACATCAAGAAATACAACGACACGTTGGAGCAAAAGGGCAATGCCTACAAGAGGGCCGGAAGGAAATTTACGTGCGAGGATTTCGCATTGACCACTGCGATGGATTTCGCGGCTGAGAACGGATTACCATTCAAATTCACGAATGGCACCGCGACGTACGACGCGGCCTCTGAGAAGTACGACGGGAACAAGGAAGGCTTCAGGAATGACGTACTGCGGACCTCGGGCGCACCGGATTTCCAGAACGATGCGAATGCGGGCCGGATCTCGGCGTTGGAAGCGGCACCCGGGTCGATCATCTTGAACAAAAACGCGTTCTGGGATCCAAACCGCGCGACCCACATCCAGATGATCGTAAAAAGCAAGGATGGGCTGCTCAAGATCCTCCAAGGCAATTTCGACCCGTCCGCTTCCGACCGAATCACTTCCGGTGACAGTCTTGTGAATCCACAAGATCCAGGATACGGGGGTATGCCGATCGAAGAGGCTTATTACATCCCAAAGGATGACGTGTACTGGAACAAAACAAAAAACCGCTACATGGAGAATTTCAGCAAAGAGAAGCACATCGAATTCCGACGGTTCAATTTCCTCGGCATGAATGGTTGATGTGTGTAGGCGCAAGGGGCTACCCCTGCTCACCGATTTGATGCCCTACACCTCGAGGATTCAACGCGACCGCCCCGAACACACGTCACACCCCGCACAATCATGCACAAAAGGCGCACCTGTAGCAGCCGCCTGTGTCATCATTGCTGTGTGCATCAACACTGCATTCTTCAAAGACAGGTTCACAGTATCTTGTCCTCCTTCGGGTGATCCGACCTGAACTTGCTGGATCAACGACGTCATCACCATCACCGCTA
>JANOPI010000466.1:0-2164 GCA_031421755.1 Flavobacteriales bacterium
CTGCGCTCGGCGAAAGTGCCGTCCTGCTGGTTCAGGTACATCAGGTCGGGCGCGTCGAAGTCGTTCGCCGTGTAGAGGTCCGGCCACCCGTCCTGGTCCAGATCGCTCACGGCCTGGCCGAGGGTGTAGTCGAAATTGGCGAGATGCGCCTCGTAGGTGGCATCCGTGAATGGGGTTTGTCCCGATGTGCCGGTACCATTGTTGCGGAAGTAGCGGTCCGTCGGTGCGCGCTTTTCCTGCACCGCTTTCAGTGCGGTGAAGTTGGTGAGCCCCTTCATGCGCGTGATGGGGTGGTTGATCACGTGCAGGTCGAGATCGCCGTCGCGGTCGGCATCGAAGAAAGCGGCCTGGGTGCTGTGGGAGGTATCGGCCACCCCGAATTCCTGCGCGCGCTCGGTGAAGGTGCCGTTCCCGTTGTTCACGTAGAGCAGGTTGGCCAGCGTGGCCGGATCGGTCCCCGGTCCGCTGCGGCACACGTAAATGTCCAGGAAGCCGTCGCTGTTCACATCGGCCATGGTAACGCCCGTGCGCCAGCCTTCTTTCGCCTTGGCGCCGATGGCCTTCTCCGTAATGTCCTCGAAGGTCAGATCCCCAAGGTTCCGATAGAGCTTGTCGCTTACCTGGTTGCCGGTGAAGTACAGGTCCTGCAAGCCGTCGTTATCGATGTCGCCCACCGCCACGCCCCCGCCGTTGTAGGCGTATACGTAGGTGAAGTAGTTCAGCTCCGGGCTTTCGGTAATGGTGTTGTTGAAGGCGATGCCGCTCTGATCAGCGGGCACTGCGGAGAGAAGCGGGGTTTGCTGGGTGCTGGGAGCGGTCACGGGGTGTTCCGTGGAAGGACCCTCACCACAGGAACAGAGCAGCAAGGCGGGGCCAAAGAGCAGGAGGTAGGAACGCGGCATGTGGGCACGGATAGCGGAGAGCAAAGTAAGCCCCATCGCCGGTGCGCCCTTCTGGAGATCAGGGCAGCACCAGCAGCCTGTGCGCACCGGAACCTTGTACAAAGAGCATATGTACCCCAGCGGCGACAGCCGGCAATTGGAATGGAGCCTCCCCATGAATGGCCCATGAACCTGTGATACGGCCGCTCGCATCCAGCAGGGTGGCCATGGAGGTGGTGCTGTGGCCCCGCAACGTGTAGGCACTTCCACCAAGTGGTTCCAAGCGCATCGCGGATGGTACCAAAGTGCTCACGGCCATCGGCACGCTGCAATTGCCCTCATAGGCGGGTGCGATGAATTTGGCCAAGTGATTCACGGGCTGGCCATCGGCCACATCCCAGCACGCAGCGTAAAGAGTGTCGTTCAAAAACGCGACGGAATTTACTGGCCAGTCACCGAACGTGCCACCTACACTGCACCACTCGCTCCCGTTCCACGTCGCTACGCCATCTGTGCTGACATTGCCCGCATAACTGAACCCTCCTGATGCGAAGAGCAGGTCATTATGTACTTCAAGATCATCAACACGTATCAACTGACCATAACCACCGGTTTCATCCTGGACCCCAGAGCCTACTGAACTCCATGTCATACCGTCCCAACGCATAAGCGCATGTCCGGCATTGCCGGAATTGATGTCGATAAGACCTCCAACATAAAGATGGCCTTGGTATACTGCCATTTGCCCTCCCGCGCTTAGGCTGCCATGAATGCCCTGATCACCTAAGGGGATCCACGCGCCTTCATGCAATCGTAGTAGATGCCTGTATGCATTGTCGGGGAAAGTGATCGTGCCGCTGACCACCAATTCATTGTTGTATATTATCGCGTCTTTGAGCAAGCAATTATCACATCCTAATGGTAATATAGATTCCCAAACTGTACCGACGCGTTTGGAGATACCTTGGCACAGGTTGCCATCCGCGTAAGTGAAATCCCCGATCGCGTAAAGGTCCCCATCGAGCTCTTTCAGTTTGAAGACCATATCATCAAAGGCCCCATCTCCTGTCCAGTCACCGTCGACCAAACGCGCCACATGACCTATCGGGTTCCCATTGACGGTGGTAAAGGAGCCCCCGACTATTATTGAGTCGGCACGATTCCATTTCTATGCGGCGTAGCTGACGGCTGGGTCTTCGAAGAAGGACATGACCAGTTCCTTGTCCTGAACGATGCGGTTCATGTGTTGCTCGGTTGCATCCCTCATTTTGGCCTTTGTGCGT
>JANOPI010000467.1:0-14000 GCA_031421755.1 Flavobacteriales bacterium
TTCACCAGTGGAGCGGCGGACGGTCATGCGCAAGGGGTGTTCAATGGAATGTCCAGCACGGCGGGCGTTTTCACCAGTGGAGCGGCGGACGGCTATGCGCAAGGAACCTTCAATGGCTCGGCGAGCACAGTAGGCATTTTCGACAGCGGTGTTGCCGATGGCCATTCGCTTGGTGCGTTCACTCCGGTGTACGGCACAGCGGGGATCTTCGCCAGCGGCATCGGCGACGGTTACGCCACCAACTTCGGTACGAACGTGGAAGTCTCCATCCAAGGCCTCGCATTTCTGGAAGGCCCATACAACGCGGGTACACAGTTGATGAACGACAACTTGCGGGTTGCTGGGCTGGTGCCGCTCACGGAACCATACACGGCTTTGGGTTTTCCGAACACGCCCGGTAGCGGAGGTGAGTCTACCACGCCTGGATCGATCGCGATCGGCGGCCCCGGTGCCATGGTCGACTGGGTGCGCGTGGAACTGCGCGATGCGGCCGTGCCGACAACGCTCGTTACCGTGCGCCATGCATTGGTGAACCGTTCCGGTGCGATCCTCGATCCATCCACTGGCGACGATGTCATTTCTCTGAATGCACAGCCTGGCAACTACTACGTGGTGGTACGCCATCGGAATCACCTCGGAGCGATGACCGCTGCTCCGGTCGCCCTCACCGGTACGCCCACCAACATTGATTTCTCCTTGCTCTCTGCGGCTACATTCGGAACCGCGGCCCAGAAGACCATCGGTGCGAAGACGCTATTGTGGGCGGGCGATGTCACGGGCAACCGCCAGCTGAAGTACACAGGTTCGGGCAATGACCGTGACCCGATCCTGGTAGCGGTGGGGAGCACCACACCGAACAGTATCCTGCCAGGACTGTACGATCGCCGGGACGTGAACATGGACGGCACGGTGAAGTACACCGGTTCTGCGAACGACCGTGATCCCATCCTGGTGAACGTGGGCAGCACCACACCCAACAACACGCGTACGGAGCAGGTGCCGTGACGTTCGGACTTCGTATCGGGTACAGGGTACAGGGTGCCGCCTGTGTCGAGGGCGGTACCCTATTCCCTGTACCCTATACCAAGTATACGTACTACTCCGAACCCGAAAACACGTACTGCACCATATTCGCGCCCATCTGCAGCGCCTTCTTCCGGTTCTCCTCGCTGTCGTTGTGTACACCGGCGTCCTCCCAGCCATCGCCGAGGTCGCACTCGAAGTCATAGAAGCACACGAGTCTTCCTTCCCAGAAAAGTCCGAAGCCTTGAGGCGCGCCACCGTCATGCTCATGCACCTTGGGCAGTCCGCGCGGGAAATCATACTTCTGATGATAGACCGGGTGCGCGAAGGGGAGCTCTGCGAATTCCAGTTCGGGGAACACGGTCTTCATCGCCGGGCGCAGGAACTTGTCCAGCCCGTAGTTGTCACTGATGTGCAGGAATCCGCCACCGATGAGGTAGTTGCGGAGGTTCTGTGCTTCCTGCGCGCTGAAGACGATGTTGCCGTGGCCGGTGATGTCGAGCCACGGGTAAGAGAAGATGTCCGGGCCGCCAACCTCCACGTTCGGCACTTCAAGGCCGATATTGGTGGCGATGTTGATGTTGCAGAACTTGACAAGGTTCGGAACGGCCGTGGGGTTGGCGTACCAATCGCCACCGCCGTTGTATTTCAGCACGGCGAATTGGAAGGTGCCTTGGCCGAAAGCGGCCATGTGCGCAACCGCGCAAGTGAACATCGCGATCAGTGCGGTGAAACGGGAATTCATGTCGCGAAGATGAAGCGGGCGGTGGCAGGAAGGGTCATCGTTCACACCTGTTGGGCCATGTTCATGTAGGCACCGGCGGTCACTGCAGCGGTCTCCGTCCGCAAGCGCGCTTCTCCTAAGCTTACCGGAACGAAGCCTTTGGCGATGAGTTGTTGCGCCTCTTCCGAGGTGAGATCGCCCTCCGGCCCGATGAGCAGCAGGATGTCCTCGTTCGCGCGATATCCGCTGGCCAATGTGGTGCGTTCGCCTTCGCACCAACCGAAGCAACGTTGCGCGGGGATCAAGCCGGAGATCAGATCGTTGATGGAGGTCTGTTCATCCAACTGTGGAAGCCATGCCCGCTGGGATTGTTTCATGGCACCGATGATCACGCGTTCCAAGCGATCACGGCGCAGCTTCGTTCGTTCCGTACGTTCGGTGATCAGCGGCGTGATGCGGTCCACGCCGATCTCGGTGCATTTCTCCAGCATCCATTCGAAGCGATCCATCTGTTTGGTGGGAGCCACGGCCAGGTGGATGCGTGCGGGGCGTTCAGCAAGAACAGCACGTCGGGAAATAATGGAGACGGCCACACGGCGCTTGTCCAATGCGACGATCTCCGCCTCAGCAATATTTCCTCGACCATCAAGCAGGCCGATCCGCGCGCCAACGGTCAAACGAAGCACGGAACGCGCGTGGTGCGCCTCATCTTCCGGGAGGTCGACCATGCTTCCGAGAAGCGAGGGGCAGTAGAACAGGTGTTTCACGGGTGCGAAGTTGAAACGCGGCGATCGAGCCGATGTAGGATGTACATCGCTGGGATGAAACAAGCGAAGAAGAGTGCGGTACACGAACCCGGAGGTAGACCCCAAAGGCTGGGCCACTGGCTGTCCGCGTGCGCCTTCCCAATGGCGGGCAGGATCACCTCGATGAGCGGATGCATGAACTCCGTGGGCAAAGAGAATCCAACAGTATCCTTCGCGGCGAACGCGCAGAACAGGCCGAATAATGCTAACGGGATGAACGTAGCACGGGACCATTGCATCAGTGCCAGCGAGGGTAAACAACGGTAGAGCAGAAGAACGGCAACCCCGGTGAGGTAGCGCGGGCCGTAGGTCCACCCGCCCCACCATCCACCAAAGCCGGACATCGCGACGATCGTCAGCAGTGCGGGGAGGATCACTGGATCCGTCCACCAGCGCGTTGCATCCCGCGCAAGGATCAGTGCGATGATCGCTGGGCCGAGCACCGGTGCATAGAACAGCAGTCCGCGATAGTCGCTTAACGTGATGTGCCAGAGATGCGTGATATCCGGCCAACCCATGCCGGCAGCGTTGTGCATGTAGTCGTAGCCGACCTGGTGGGTGTAGCCGACCATGAACGGTGCTCCAGCGATGGCCATGTTGTAGGCGGCGAGCAGCAGAACGGCGTGCAGGCCACCGGAGGCGAACAGCCCCACCTGGCGGAAGTCTCGGCGCACCAAAAGAAGCAGCCCCCAGAACAAGGGGAAGATGGCGTTGGTGTATTCGCAGAGCACCGCGCACCCGGCCAAGACACCACACAACAGGTATCGACCGCGTTCCCAGGTCATGCAACCCAGGAGCAGAAATGCGCCGCCCATAAGGTGCCCGAAGAACGCGCCGCTCTGGATGAACAAGAAGGAGCCGAAGCAGGCGCCGCTCGCGACAAGCGCTGCGGAAAGTCCACTTGGCCAAGCTGAGCTTCGGAGCCGGAACCAGAGCAGGGTTACGATCAGCGCGAACGGAAGGCTGCCGATAAGGAAGCCGCCCAGCCGGATGAGTGAAGGGTCGAGCGTTCCATCTTTCGGTGCATCAGCGATCCCGGCGGCCCGTGCGGCCCACCAGAACGGAACCACGAGCAGTGCGGGCAGCGGCGCTTTCTCTGAATAGTAGTGGCCGTTGATCAGGGCCTTGTCGCCGGCCTGCTCCGCGTACACATCGATCCGGAACGTGCCATGTTCAACAAGCGCACTGACCATGGCCGCGCGACTGGTCACATTATCGTTACCGCCCCCGAACAGGTGCCAAGAGGAGAGGAAGAGAACGATACCGAAAAAGGCGGCTATGTGCTTCCGTGGAGGTGACATGCCGTTCGTACGTAGCGTTTTGGTTCAGCTACTGTGATTTGAAGTGCAACTTGTAGAAGTGGAAGTCCGGGCTGTACAGGTCGATCTTGAAGCCCGTCACAGTGTGGTCTGCATCGAATTCGAAGGTAACATACCCCGGTTCGAGGAAGGGATCGGCATGGTTCCACTTCCAAGTATCGTAGTGCCAGTGTTCCAGATCTCCGGTGAAGAGTTCTTTGGCGCGGGGAAAGATGAGTTTCGCGATCCCATTGGTCTCTTCAATGTTGGCATCGCCGTACACGTTGTCGGTGTAGGTGCCCTTCAACCCTGACGGTGGACCGGATGGCTTGGTCCCCATCACGCGCGCGGTCACGCGGTCCGCAACGCGCTTGGCATTCTCGGCCTTGTTCGCCTCGGCACCCGTGAGCATGCGGGTGGTGGGATCGGCTTTACCATCACCGAGGTACATGTTGAGCGCTTTGCCCGTGGCGGCGAACACACTGCTGGACTCCCCGTTGCCCAAGGCGATCACCGCAAGATCCTTTTCAGGCACCACGGCATGGTTCAGGATGAAGCCAGGCATACCGCCGCTGTGGGTGATGATCTTCACCCCGTACTGGTCGTTGGTGAACCAGCCCATGGCCGTACCGCTGAAGTGTCGGCCGCCAGAAGCCGCATCAGGCCCGACCTCATTGCTGATCTGCGGCGTGGTGATGGTCGTCCACGTCCCTTTTTTCAGGAAAGTGACTCCTGCGGCCTGTCCCTCGTTCATCCACATCGCGTCCCACTTGGCGAGGTCGATCACGGTGCTCATTACGCCGCACGCTCCGTCCGCGCCCTTCAAAGCTTGGTAGGGCATGCTTTTCTGGGGTGCGGCAGGATCCTGACCTTTTCGCACGTGCGGCATGGCGACATCGGACATGCTCGCGAGGTCCGCTGTTTCCACGCGGCTGCGGTCCATGCCCAAGGGTTTGAAGATGCGGGTGGTGATGAACTGGTCCCAGGACATGCCGCTTGCCGCTTCGATCACCTGAGCGGCGGCGATGAACATGAGGTTGCTGTAGCCGAACGCGTTGCGGAATTCATAGGTGAACGGTTCCTTGGCGTGGCGCTCCAGGATCTCGCGCTGTGAAAAGTCGGGTCCGTACCAGAGCAGATCCCCGTCGAAGGTGATCCAACCGCTGCGGTGGCAGAGCAGGTCGCGCAACAGAAAATGCTCAGTTACGTATGGGTCCGGCGTGCTGAACCAGGGCAGGTGCTTTTTGACAGGGTCATCAAAGCTCAGCTTGCCCTCATCCACGAGCAGGCCGATGGCGCAGGCGGTGAACGCTTTGCTTATGCTGGCACAGTAGAATACGGAATTGGGCGTGACCGCATCGGACTTGGCCAGGTCTAGCTTGCCGTAGCCCTTGCTCCAGATGAGCTGTCCATCCTTCACGATCCCCACGGCCAGCCCGGGTTGATCGAAGGCCTTCACCGTGCGGGCGAGGTAGGCGTCCAACGAATCGAGGTCGGGTTGGGCGAACGCCGGGACGATGGCCGGAAGAAGAAGGAGGAGGGAAATGGAGCGCATCGGACGTGGGGTTGTTGGCGAAGGTGCGCATTGAGGGGAAACCTCGAAGATATTTGTGGTATGCGGAGATGGATGGGATCGGTGTGGTGGGTGATGCTCGCGTGGTCGATCATGACCAGTTGCGTTACCGATCAAGTTCAAGATGCGGACGAACCTGTTGCACGTTCTTCGGAACGGTTGGGGCGTGATACCCTGGAGTTGGACAGCTTGCTGAACGAAGCCATTCGGCACCAGATGGCGGGGCGGCAGGTGGAGAATCGCACATCGCTGTTACGGGCGCTGCGGGTCGGGGAGGCCTCCATGTCTTATTTCAGGAAGCCGGCCGCGGATGAGATCGATGGGCGGCTGATGAATGTCTATTCCTTGTTGGCGACCTCTTACCTGGCCAGCAGCGAGCAGGATTCAGCGATCCATGTGGCGCGCGCAGGAGCGCTGCTCGCGGAGGCGGCCCGGGACTCCAGCAGGCTCAACCGGTTCTACCTGAACATAGCGCGCTGCTACAGCCAGTTGAATGATGATGCCTCGGCCTTGGAGTGGCTGGAGCGATCTCAAGGGCTCTCAGCAGGGCTGGGGGGCGGGGACCTGGGGGAGCTGCACGTGAACATGGCGAACGTACTCCGCCGCTTGGGTCGTTATGCGGAGGCCATGGAACGTGTCCACATGGCGCAGGAGCACTGGTCAGCGATGCGGGCCAAATCCAGGGTCGACCTGTACTCGGTACTGATGTTCGAATACTCGCGGATCGGGGAGCTGGATTCCTTGGAACGATATGTTCGGCTGATGCGCGATGTGGAACGGACGCATGTTGAGTTCACCCGGCGGACGCGCGCGCCGATATTCGAAGGGGAGGTTCGGCTGAGAAGAGGTGATCCGCGGACGGCGTTGGCCCTGTTGGTTTCGGCCGACTCCCTGCTTTCTGGCCGATCGAACTACGAGATGGTCGAGCACGGCAAGCGCTGCTTGTCGCTCGCCTACGCTGGGAATGGTATGTATGAAGAGGCGTACCGGGCGGCGGAAGAAGCACGGGAGACCCTGTTGGACGGGATGCACAGCGATCGTGTACGTCGGATGGCGGTGGAACAGGCCGAAATGCTCCATGCACGCGAGCGCGAACTGGCCGCGGCGGAATTGCTGGCGCGGGAGCGCAATCGTCAGCTGGCGTGGGCCGTGGTGGTGGCGAGCGTGGTGTTCGCCGCTTTGCTGGTCTCGGCGTTGGTGCGGAACCGGCGGCATGCCAGGCATCTGGCCACGGCCAACGATGAGTTGTGGTCCGCGCAAGCCGGACTGATGAAAGCCGAACGTGAACGGGCCGCCGCCGAGGTGCGCACCAACATCGCGCGCGATGTGCATGACGACCTGGGATCCGAACTCGCCAAAGTGGCGATGTTGAGTGAAGAGGCCCGTTCTTCCTTGCACGACCCCGCTGCGCATGAGGAAGCGCTTTCCGCCCTGTCCGATCACGCACGCAAGGTGGGCACGGCGGTGCGCGAGATCATCTGGTCAACCGATCCGGGTTCGGATAATGTGGGGGCAATGATCGACCATCTGGACCAGACACTGCGAACCATGGTGAAGGGGACGAACGTGCGGATGGAACTGCACGTGCAGGTTGACTACCGCGCTCGCACCTTGCGACCCGAGGAACGCCGGCATGTGCTGTTGGTGTTGAAGGAAGCCGTACACAATGCGGTGAAACACGGGCGACCGGGCGCGATCGATGTGTTCGTGGAGGTACATGGCGACCGGTTCACATTGCGGGTTGTAGATGATGGGCGTGCAGGTGGTGACACGTCCGGTACCGGTCATGGTGTGAAGAACATGCGCGCCCGGATGGAACTGCTCCACGGGGAGTTGGCGCTTATGCCGGGGGAGAAGGGAGGTACGGTGGTCAAAGCGCACGGGCTGTTCGCTGCGGTGTAATTTCGGTGCCCCGCCTGAGCGGGCTGAAACACATGCGCCGCATCCTCTTCATATCCCTCTTTGTTGTGGTCCTTATCGTGGGCCTGGTTTTCTACTTCCGCTATACGTGGGTCTTCGGTGAAGGCGCGAAGAGCGGCGAGTTGAACTACGTGGTCCACAAGGGATGGGTCTGGAAGACGTACGAGGGCAAATTGATCCAGACCGGTCTGAAAGGGCAGGGCGGAAGCATGCAAAGCAACGAGTTCATCTTCTCCGTGGTGGATGACCGCATCGCGGAGCAGCTGATGGTGAACAGCGGAAAAGTGTTCAACCTGCACTACTTGGAGTATCAGGGAACCTTGCCTTGGCGCGGCATGAGCGTGTACGTGGTGGACAGCATCATCAGCATGAGCGGGGACATGGGCACCGCCGACGAGGTGATACCCTGACCGGGCTCAATGCTCCACTACGAAGGTCGCCGCTTCATGGCGGTCGCCCTGGCGCAGCGATAAATGATAGACCCCTGCGGGAATATGGTTGGTCGGAATGGCGATCAACGGTTCCCCTTGTGAGCGCCGCTGGACGACCACATGCCCGATAGCGTCATGGATGATGAGGTCCACGGATCCGGGAACCGTGGCCGGTACGATGATGTGGTCGTTGGCGGGGTTCGGGAAGAACGTGCCGAACAATGGCGAAGAGAACTCGGCGGTGCCTGAGGCCAGACAGCCCATGGGAAGCAGTGTGCAGGTGTTGATCGGGGAGCCGAAGAGGAACTCCACCGCGTTCATGTCCACCGGATCGGTACCGCCATTGTTCAGGGGCTCTCCCGCGTCCTCGTAGTAGATGTTCACATCACCGATGCCGACGATCCCGCCGCTGATACCAGGCAGATCATCAGGCTGAAAAACGAAACCGAAATTCGGGCACTCGGTCCATGAAGGTTCACTGCCATTCAGGTTCGCCGTGGCGTTCAACGATCGGCCCGCAGGGATGCCATCCATGCATTTGTAAGCGTTGCCGGTGATGTTCAGGCAACGCGCCGGAGCTATGGCCTCCCAACCAGGAACCCCGAGTCCCGCGGCCATATAGTCGGCGCTGTTCGGCAAGATGTTCAGCCCGGTGACCGCAGTGGCGATCTCCGCGGCACTCTGGGAAGCGATCGGGCAACAGTCGACCTCGTATTGGAGAAGCACCTTTCCACCTGCCAGTACGAATGCCTGCACCTGTGCGATGAGCGGGGTAAAATCCTGGTTCCCGAAGAAGCAGAGCCAGTGGTAGCCGTTCTCCTGATCGAGGCAGGTGCTTTGGAAGCCGGAAGGCAGGGTGGTGGCGTTCGGTGCGGACAGATCCACGGTATGGCCGAGGCTCACGATCGCATCGATCAAAGGCTGATCGGCCTGGTTGTATCCGAGCCCGTTCATGATGTAGATGCGTTCACCTTGTGCCACCCGTGGGCAGGCGAGAAGAAGGGACAAGACACACACGACCGGGTGGAAGTGGAGCACCTTGCGCTTACTTGTCCAACTATCCTGGTTCATGCGGATGAAGATCAATGCTCCACGATGAAAGTCGCGGCTTCTTGGCGTTCGTTCTGGCGCAAGGAGAGATGATAGACACCCGCAGGAAGATGGTTGGTGGGAACGGCGATCAACGGTTCCCCTTGTGAGCGCCGCTGGACGACCACATGCCCGATAGCGTCATGGATGATGAGGTCCATGGATCCGGGAACCGTGGCCGGTACGATGATGTGGTCGTTGGCGGGGTTCGGGAAGAGGATCCCCAACACATCCGCTGGCAGCTCCTGCGTACCGGTAGAAAGGCATCCCATCGGCAAGAGGGTACACGTGCTGGTGGGTGATCCGAACAGGATCTCCAACGGGGCGAGGTCAACAGGAAGGGTGCCACCGTTGTTGGGCGGCTCACCGGCGTTGTCGTAATAGAGATTGACATCGCCAAGGCCAACAAGCCCTCCGCTACCACCGGGCAGATCTTCAGGAGCGAAAACGAACCCGAAGTTGGGGCATTGGCTGATCAGGGGCAATGAACCGTTGAGATTGGCCGTGGCGATCAATGCGTTCTCCGCGGGTATCCCGTTCATGCACTTGTAAGCACTGCCAGCGATATCGAAGCAACCGTCAGGGGAAACACACTCCCACCCGTCGATGCCACCGCCATGCGCGATGTAGTCATCAAAGCCCGGCGCGATAGTAAGCCCGGTGAACGCGCTGGCCATGGTCGCTGCGTTCTGGGAAGCGATCACACAGCAGCTCACCTCATACTGCAACAACACCTTTCCACCGGCGTCGATAAAGGCTTGTGTCCCGGGAATGAGCGCGGTATAATTCTGGGAGCCGAAGAAACAGAGCCAGTGATAGCCGTTCTCCGGATCGAGGCAAGTGCTGAGGAAGCCTGAAGGCAGGCTGGTAGCTCCCGGCGCGGATACATCCACGGTATGGCCGAGGCTTACGATCGCATCGATCAAAGGCTGATCGGCCTGGTTGTATCCCAGGCCATTCATGATGTAGATCCGTTCGCACATCACACGTTGGCCGCAGAATGCGCTTGTGGCGGCGATCAATGCCAGCACACGCACAGGAAGTAGGAGGGTGAGCTTCATGCGGTCAAAGTAATGCGCCTGATGTTTCTGCAGGGTCACCTTGATCAGGATCCCGGGGAGAGGCTCCCCTATTCCGATCCCACACTCATTTCCACTTCGTCCGTTTTCTCTTCGACTTTGGCTCCTTTGATCTCCGTGCTCGCATCCACCCCGCTCAGCACTTCCAGGTTGATGCCATCGCTCAGGCCCGTCTTGATCCAGGTGCGTTTCCATGCTTCGCCGTCCTTCACTTGCACGAAGGCGCTATCTCCCTTTTTATTGAATTCGACCACGCTTTCGGGCACACTGAGCACGCTGTCACGGCGTTCCAGTTCGATGTCGGCATTCGCGCTGTATCCGCTGCGGAGGCTCTGTCCTTCGGTGAGTTTCACGGCCGCCCGGATCTCGAACTGGATGGCGCCATTCACCTCGGTGCCCTTGGGGGCGATGTACTCCAGGGCCGCATCCCACTTGATGCTCTCGATGGCACCCACGGTGATCTTCACGGGCATGTCCGGGCGCACCTTGCCGATCTCGCTCTCGTCCACGTTGCCTTGGAAGATCAGGTCGCTCATATCGGCGATCGCGGCCACGGTGGTGCCCTCGTTGAAGTTGTTGCGTTCGATCACGCTGTTCCCCTCTTTCACGGGAACATCGAGGACGGTACCGTCGATCGTGGATCGCACCACGGTATTGCCAGCGCTCTTGTTGCTGATGCCGTCGCGCACCACCTTCAACGCTTCCTCCGATGCGCTCAGTTCCTGCTTGGCGTTCTTCAGGGCGATATCATACTGCTGCATCTCCGTGGCGCTGATCACGCCTTTGTCCAGCAGCGGCTTGTTGCGATCGAAGGTGAGCTGCGCGTTCTGCGAGCCGATGCCCGCGGCGCTCACGCGCTGCTCGGCGCTGCTCAGCTGCATCATGTCCGGTACGATCTGGATCTTGGCCAGGGGCTGGTCCTTCTTCACGTGGTCACCGGCTTTCACATAGAGCTCGCGGATGATGCCGCTGACCACGGGCTTGATCAGGATCTCCTTGCGCGGCACGATGCTTCCGTTGGCCACGGTCTTCTTCACGATGGTGGCCTTCTTCGGTCTTTCCGCTTTGAACACGTCGGGCTTGGTGGCGCTCTTCTCATAAAGGAACCAGAGCAGCCAGACGAACAGGAGGGCGAATCCGACGAGCAGAATGTACTTGAGTGCCTTTTTCATTCGGGTGGTGTTCGGTTGGGGTCAGCGATCGGCGCGAAGGGCATCCACGGCTTTGATCCGCAAAGCGCGGTAGGCGGGGAAGAGGCCGACGAGCAGGCCGAAGACGAGCATGACGGCGAAGGAGACGAGTGCCACGGTGAGGTCCACACCGGGGTTCTTGAAGAAGTCGGAACCGCTCATCGCGCTGTTCATGGCCTCCAGCACGCCCACGCCGAGGAGCAGTCCGAAATAGCCGGCGATGAAGATCAGGGTGAGCGCTTCCTGCACGATCTGGCCGGTGATGAGCCGTGGCACGGCGCCGATGCTGCGGCGGATGCCGATCTCCTTGGTGCGCTCCTTGATGCTGATGAGCATGATGTTGCCGATGCCGACGATGCCGGCGAAGAGCGAAAAGATGCCCACGATCCAACTGATGGTCTTGATGATGATGAAGAGCATGGACGTCTTCAGGTAGAATTCCTGCACGTTCCAGCTGCCGAACGCGTTCTCGTCCGTGGGGTCCACCTTGTGCTTGCGGGCCATCAGCGCTTTGATATCCTTCTCGATGCGGGCCACATCCTCGCCCTCCTTTCCTACGATGTTGAACCAGTGAACGCGGTTGAGACTGTTGAAGGCCTTCTGGAAGGTGGTGAAGGGCACGAAGAGCTTGGCCTCCGGATTGTCGCCCATCTCCACGCTGCTTTTCTTCTGTGCGACACCCACCACTTGGAAGTAGACGCCGTTGATGCGAACGTACTTGCCCATGGGCTCCTCCTTCTCGAACAGGCGGTCCACCACGAGTTGGCCGATCACGCAGACCTTCCGTTCCTCATGGAGATCAGCGTTGTTGAGGAATCGGCCCTCGATTATGCGGAGCGGTTCTACGGTGAGGACCTCAGGTTCAGAGCCGTAGATGGAGAACGCAGCGGTCTTGTCCTTGTAGTTCACGTTGTTGCCGCCTTGCCAACCGCCGAGCTGGAGCTGTGGCGAGCAGACCTGAATTCCAGGGATCTTTTCGCGGATGAGCCGTGTGTCCTCATTGTCGAATGAGAACCGGCGCCCGCGCTGGAAGCCTGCGAACGGCTTGGTGGTGGGCATGGTCCACACGAAGCAGCTGTTGGTGGCGAAGCCTTCGAAACCACTGAGCACGGCGTTCTGCAGGCCGTTGCCCATGCCCAGCATCACCACGAGCATGAAGATGCCCCAGCCCACACCGAACATGGTAAGGAAGCTGCGGAGCTTGTTGCGGCTCAGCACTTCCCAGATCTCGGCCCAGCGGTCACGGTCGAACATGGCGGCGGGTGCTGGAGGACAGTTGTCGGTTGAATGGCCAGATGCACTGGAGTTGTCGGTTGTCCGGTTGCTGGCAGAGTGGGTCCGATGCTGCCCAGACCCAGCCGGACAACTGACAACCGACAACCGGCAACTGTATTTCTCCGATCCTCTTCATTCTTCACGCAGCGCTTCAATGGGACGGATGGCCGCGGCGCGCAGTGCCGGGAAGAAGCCCGCGAGCGCACCGAAGAACACCAAGGCGCCCAGAGCTTTGAGGCCGATGTCGATGCGCACGGTGGGGTCGCGCAGGAATTCACTCGCGGGGATCACGCTGGCGAGGCCCTCCAAGGTGAAGACGCCAGCGGCGAGGCCGAAGAATCCGAAGAGGGTTGTAACGAACACACTCTCCATCACGATCTGGCCGATGACGTTGGCAGGAGTGGCACCCAGTGCCTTTCGCACACCGATCTCCTGGGTGCGATCCTTCACGGTGATGAGCATGATATTTCCGATGCCGACGATGCCGGCGATGAGGCTGCCGATACCGATGAACCATATGAAGAGCGTGATGCCGAAGAACACATTGTTGAAAGTGCCCACGTTCTCCACATTGTTCTCCAGCCAGAGCGCGCGCTCGTCCGTGGGGTCGAAATTGTGCCTGCGGGCGATGGCATGAACGGCGCGTTCCTTCGCGATGAGGGAGCCGGGTACGCTGGCGTCGGAAAAGCTGAACTGGATCTCGTCCACATCGCGCTGCGCGTTGAACACGCGTTGTGCGGCGCTGAGCGGGATATACACCGGGCTGCGGTTCATCATACCGTGGCCACCACCTTCGAATGCGTAGAGCCCCACCACTTGGAAGGGCACACCGTTCACGTTCACCCACTGGTCGATCGGTTCTTCCTCCTTGAACAGCTCCTTGCGCGCGTCGTCGGCGATCACGATCACCTTGCGCACCTGCTCCTCGTCCACTTCATTGATGAAGCGCCCTTTCAGGACGATCTGTTTTTCCAACTGCTGCTGCTCGCTCACCACCCCGTGGATGTTGTAGCTGCCGTAGTTCATATTGTGTTGCAACTGGCTGTTGCCGCGCCACACGCGATAGCTGCCGCTGATGTGCTCCAGTCCGCTGATCGCGGTACGGAGCGCATCGATATCGCCCTCGTCGAGCTGTATGCTCCGGTTGGCGGGCAGGCCATTCCAGACCTTGCTGGTTTCACCGCCCCAGATGCTGATGCTGTTGGTGGCGGTGTTCTTGAAGTTATAAGCGAAGCCGTTGCGCAGCCCGCCTCCCAAGCCGAGAAGTACCACGAGCATGAAGATGCCCCAGAACACGGCGAAACCCGTAAGCACGGCCCTCAGCTTGTTCTTGCCGATGCTCTCGAAGACCTCGCCCCATTTCTCCCTATCGAACATGGGCGCGTGGGGGTGGTTGCCGGTTGTCGGTTGTCTGTTGACTGGTCTTCGACGCTGACGAATCTTGGGTATTGCGCGGGTGTGCCACCCAGCCGGACAACTGACAACGGATAACCGCCAACTGTTCAGCGAACATCGGCGAGCAGGGTTGCGGGGTCCAGGTGGGCGTTCTCGATCAGTCCGTCCTTCAGCAGGATCACGCGTTGGCTGTCGGC
>JANOPI010000468.1:0-8922 GCA_031421755.1 Flavobacteriales bacterium
AGCAGTTCCATCCAGGCCATCAGCGAACTGAGCGGCGTGCCGAGCTGGTGCGCGGTCTCCTTCGCCATGCCCACCCATACCTGGCTCTGTTCGGCATTGCGGAAGAGGCTGAAGAGCGCATAGCTCACCAGCAGGAAGAGGCCGATGATGCCGAACATCACATAAGGGTAGTAGCGCAATTGCGTGACGATCCTGCTCTCATCGTAGTAGATGAAATGGCGACCTCGGCCGGCGAGCATGACCTCGATGGGCATGTTGGTCTGGGCCATTTCAGCGATGCGGATCTGCAGGTGCGCACTATCAGCGACCAGCAGGGTATCGATGTTGTTGTGCTCGATGATGCGCGTGCGCGTGCTGTCGGTCAGGATCACCGGAACGGCCGCGGTGCTCATGACCGTCTCGCTGATGAAACTGCGGATGATGTTGTCCATCACCTGCTGCAGCTCGGTGACGAGTCTCGAATCCGTGTAATGCAGGAACTGCTTCTCCGAGCCTGCGAGCGGGATCGTGATCGGCTCATGCCTTTTTTCCATCGCCTTCAGTTCCCGTCGCAAAAGCAGACTGTCCTCTTCGATGCCATGGGGCAGGTTGCGGCTTGATTTCACGCGGCCATTCTCGTCGGTGATGATCACGGGAATGGTGGTGTTGTATTGGACCACTTTGAGGTAAAAGCTGAGATGATCGCCGGGGGCGCTGCTCACCAGGCGCGCCGAGGCATCGGCCCAGAGTTCCACCTTCTTGCGTTCCTCATCCCGCAGGCGGTGGAAAAGCGAATCCGTGTAATTCACCAGCTGCGCACGGTTGCGCACGGCTTCCGCCCAAAGCTCCACTTTGGTCCGCTCCTCAACGCGGACGCGCTCCACCATGCGGCTGCTGTACCAGAGGCTGGCCCCAACGATCGCCAGCGCGGTCATGGCCAGCACCAGCTTCCATCGTTGCTTGCGGGAGTAGAGGTCCATTCAGAAAAAGTGGAAAGATGAAAGTGGAAAGGTGAAAGGAAGAGGCCCTGTCGTGTCAGCCACTTTCCACTTTCTACTTGCCACGATCAACGCGTCAGTTACCAGCCCAGCCCCACTTTCACCCCGAGGAAGAACGCGGGAACGGCATCATTGATGCGTTCGATCTCGTAGCTCCACTTGCCTTCGGCGATGTTGAGGTCCTCGTTCACGATGATCATCGAACGGTTGCGCAGGGCCACGCCGCCGTAGAAATCGAAGAGCCAGTTGCTGGAGCCGCTGAGCATCTGATACCCGTAATACAACCGAAAGTCGTTGTAGGTGCGCTCATCCAGATTGATGCGCTCGCTCAGTTGCCCGGTGCTGTCCTTCTCGGTGATCTCCTTGCCGTAGCGCAGGTAAGCGAACTCGATATGCAGATAGCTCCCTTGTGGTTCCAGGTCATCCACCAGGTAGTAGCGGAAGCCGACATGGAAGCTGGGGTGCGTCTTGATCTTGGTGCCTGCGCCGAAATCATCCGCATCGGGGTGATCGCCAGCGACAGTAAGGTTGATGTAGTTGCGGTAGGTAAGGCCCACGCCGAGTTCGGCGCTGAGGCGGGCGGAAAGCGCACGCTCGTAGTAGATGGGAACTTCGCCGCGCAGGAAGAGGAGCGGATTGGCCTTCAGGGCGTTCTTCACACAGTCCACCGTATCCCATTGGGCGGCTATGCGGTCGCGCTGCAGCACCACCTTGGTCTTGGGCTTGCCAGGCTGGGCGAGGGCGAAAGAGGCGACCAGGGTACACAGCGCCAGCACGAGGCCGCGGGAAGACTTCAGGAGCATGCCCGGCGAAAGTACGCGGCCACCGGCATTGACGTGCTGCAATAGCCCGGCCCTTAGTTTCGCCGCCCTTGCGTTCCCTTGACGAGATACAGGCCCCGATCGCGGCGGAGATGCGCGAGTTCGAGAAGAGCTTCCGCGAAGCGATGCGGAGCAAGGCCCCGTTGGTTGACCGCATCATGCACTACATCGTGCAGCGCAAGGGCAAGCAGATGCGGCCCATGTTCACGCTGCTGAGCGCGAAACTCTACGGACCGATCAATGACGCGGGCTACACCGCGGCCTCCCTCATCGAACTGCTGCACACGGCCACGCTGGTGCATGATGATGTGGTGGATGGTTCGCACATGCGCCGAGGCTTCTTCAGCATCAACGCCCTGTGGAAGAACAAGATCGCGGTATTGGTAGGCGACTATCTGCTGAGCCGGGGGCTGCTGTTGGCGGTGGACAAAGGCCAGTTTGAACTGTTACGCATCGTGAGCCGGGCGGTACGCGAGATGAGCGAGGGTGAATTGCTCCAGCTGGAAAAGGCGCGTGGACTGAACTTCAAGGAGGAGGTCTACTTCGACATCATCCGGCAGAAGACGGCCAGCCTGATCGCCGCGTGCTGCGCCAGTGGTGCCGCAGCGGGCGGGGCATCTCCGGAGGAAGTGGAACGCATGCGCATTTTCGGGGAACTCACCGGCATCGCCTTCCAGCTCAAGGACGACCTGTTCGACTATGGCGCGGGCAAGAACACCGGCAAGCCCACGGGACTGGACATCAAGGAAAAGAAATTGACGCTGCCGTTGATATACGCCCTGGCCCATGTGAGCGCTGAGGACCGCCGGTGGATGGTGCGCACCGTGAAGCACGACAACGAGAACAATGAGGCCGTGGCCCGCGTGATCGCGAAAGTGGAAGCTTCCGGCGGCATCGAACATGCCACCAAGCACATGTACGCCTACCGCGATCGCGCATTGGAGGCCCTGCACGCGTTCCCGGAAACCGAAGCACGCCGCTCCTTGGAAGACCTGTTGAACCTGACCGTGGAACGCACGCGATGACCCACGCTCCGATGAAGAAGCTTCGCCTGTATTCACTGCTTCTCTCAACGCTCAGTGCGTTCTTGATCTCCTGCGGAGGTGGCGATGCGAAAAGCGAGGGTTCGGATCAAGAGGACACCACCGGCACCGCCGCCCGCACGGACAGCCTGCGGCAGGCCGCGATCGCTGATTCCTTGCGCGATGGTTACCACGTTTACAAGGATGAAGCCGACAGACCGCTGATGGAAGGCACCATGCTGGGCGGTCAACGCCATGGGGTATGGACCAGCTACCTGCCGAGCGGCCGCGTGCATAGCCGCAACGTGTATGACCACGGCGTGCTCAATGGCATAACCACGGTCTTCCATGAGAACGGCGTGCTCTACTACTCCGGCGCACAGCGCAGGGGCAAACCTTTCGGGGAGTGGAAATTCTACGATACCCAAGGCATTCTCGCCAACACCGCTTTATACGACACGTCCGGTGCCATCATCCCCGACAAGCGTGATCAACCTGACCCATCCGGATCAAAGCCATAGCTCAGGTACATCGATCGTACCAGCCGTGTGGACTGATGAGGCGTAGCGGATCCACGCCCTTGCGGCCATTCCTGTTCTTAGGCTGCGCTCACCTTTTCGATGGGTGTGATCCGTGTACGCTTCGGATGCGCTAGAGCGGAAGCCTGGAAACCTCACCTTCGAGCGTCATCTGCGAAATCTGCGGAAGTATTCGGTCTAATTTCGTGGCCCTTTCTCCAGGATCCCTGTGATCAGTCCGCGTTCCGTTCAGCAGGTAAAAGACGCCGTCCGCGTCGAAGAGGTGCTGGGCGAATTCCTGGACCTCAAACGCAAAGGACCGCGCTACCTCGGGCTTTGTCCGTTCCACAACGAGAAGACGCCGTCGTTCAACGTCAGTCCGCACCTGGGCATCTACAAGTGCTTCGGGTGCGGCGAAAGCGGCGATGCGATCACCTTCCTGCAGAAACAGGAGCATCTCTCCTTCGCCGAGGCGATCCGCTGGCTGGCGAAGCGTTACAACGTCGAGCTCGAGGAAGAAGAACAGAGCCCAGAACAACAACTCGAACAGAGCGAGCGAGAGAGCCTCGGTGTCGTTCAGCAGTGGGCCATGGAATGGAGCATCGGGCAACTCTGGAACACCGATGAAGGCAAGCGCATCGGCCTGTCCTACTTCCGGGAGCGCGGCTTTCGGGACGAAACGATAAAGGCCTTCCAGCTGGGCTACGTGCCGGAAAGCGGGAGTGCGTTCGCCAATGCGGCCATCGCGCACGGCTTCACCAAGGAACTTCTGGAGAAAGCGGGCTGGATCAAACTGCGCGACAACGGCGATCCGTGGGATTTCTTCCAGGGCCGTGTCACCTTTCCCATCCACGGGCTCACCGGCACGCCCATCGCCTTCGGGGCGCGCACGTTGAAGAGCGACAAAAAATTACCGAAGTATTTCAACAGCCCGGAAAGCGTCCTCTACGTCAAGAGCCGCTCGCTCTACGGGATCGCCTTCGCGCGCAAGGCCATCGCCGAGAAGAACAACTGCTGCCTCGTTGAAGGCTATACGGACGTGATCAGCCTGCACCAGGCCGGCATCACCAACGTGGTGGCCAGCAGCGGCACCTCGCTCACGCAGGACCAGGTACGGCTCATCAAGCGCTACAGCACGGCGGTCACCATCCTGTACGACGGTGACCCGGCGGGCATCAAGGCTTCCCTGCGCGGCATCGATCTCATTCTTGCTGAAGGGCTGAGCGTGAAAGTGGTGCTCTTCCCGGACGGCGACGATCCGGACAGCTTCGCCCGCACGCGCAGCAGCAGCGAGACCGAAGCGTTCATCGCGGCGAACGCGAAGGACTTCCTGGTGTTCAAAGCCGACATGCTCATGCGCGAGACCGAGGGCGACCCGGTGCGCAAAGCAGCGGCCATCCACGAGCTGGTGGAAAGTCTCGCGCTGATCAGCGACCACGTGCTGCGCTCGCTCTACGTGCAGCAATGCGCGGGCATGCTCGGCATCAGCGAGCAAGCGCTCGTGAGCGAGCTGAACAAGAGCCTGCGTCGAAACCACCGCAAGCGCGCCGGTGGCGATGCACCGGTATTCGAGGAGGTCATCGCGCCGGAGATCGCCGCGCCGCAACCGGACATCGAAGAACTCGGCACAAAACCGCAGGAGCGGGATCTTTTGCGGATGTTGCTGAACTATGGGCACGAAAAGATCCTCGTGCCGATCCTGAATGAGGACGGCAGTGCAGGCGATGACGAGGAGATGACCGTGGCCGAGTTCATGTTCACCCTCCTCGCCGTGGACGATCTCGGTTTCGATGAACCCATCTTCCAGAACATCTACCTGGACTATCGCCACAAGTCCAATATCGGCGAACCGGTTGAAGGCGCGCGCTACGCGAGCCACGAGGACGAAGGCTGGCGCGGCCTCAGCATCGATCTGCTCACCGAGAAACACGTGCTCAGCCCCAACTGGAAAGTGCGCCACAAGATCCATGTGACGCGCGAGAACGAACAGTTGTTGGACGCGATCGAAGAAGGCGTGGACATCTTGAAGGAACGACGCGTGGACCGCATGATCCGCGAGAAGCAAGATCAATTGCCAGCCGCGGACGAGATGAACGTGCTCATCATCCTGCAAGAGATCGTGAACCTGAATGAGGTGAAGAAGGCGCTGGCGAAACGGACGGGTCGGGTAGTGGTGGGGTGAGGGACCGCGCTCAGAACTCAGCGAGGATCCGCGACCATTCGCGCCGCGTGTCATAGCCCAGGTTCATGTGGGTCATGCCATCGATCACAGAGCGCAAGAAATGCTGCCTACCGGGTTCCCCGATAAGCGCCAAGACAAGCGCGAAGAACCCATCGCAGTCGAGCAGATAGACGTTCATGCCGTGCTTGAACTCACGGTCGATCCGACCGCTGATGGATTCCTCGTGCGACAGATCCTTACCACGCACGAGCGTGAACAGTTCACGGACCTTCTCCAAGCGTGCATTGTTGATGACCGCGTCGAGCACTTCCAAGTTGAGTTCCCGGTCCTTCACCTCACAAGCGATCACGACCTGGCCGTTCTTCCGGCACACCACATCGGCCGCTTTGCCAGAAGACTTGTCCGAGACGTTCACCGGGGATGTAAGCACCTCATCGAACACGTTCCACGTCAACCGCAACGCGTCGAATACAGCGAAGCCGAGCAGCTGGAGACGGGCACCGCCGGATGGGGTTTGGAGGAATCTGTCCACCGCCTTGAGACAATCACCTAGCGAAGCGCGCTGTGGGGTCGGGTACTCGACCTGCTGGTCTTCGCGGAGCTGTCGGACAATTAGCAGGCACTTTGACAAGATCGGTCCAGCCAGGTTCGGGTGCCTCTGTACAAGCTCCAAGAGTTGCACCAATGCGTCCCAGTCCTCTTTCTGCCGCTGCGCTCCCCTGTTCTCCGGAGAGAAGTCCGAGACCCTCAGCGAGTTGTTCACGTAAGGATCCGTGCTCAGGCCCAGCGGTGAACCGATGGAGCGCTCCCATGGCACGACGACATGAGAGCACATCGACCGCGCATCGAAGCGGGCCGGATCATCACTTCCCTTCGCCTTCTGGATGCACCGTGCATCGCGCTCCGGGTCATCATACTTCGCAAGCAACTGGGTAATGAGCGCGTAGGCGTACGAACGCGTACTGGACTTGAAGATCTGCTCGACGAGGCTTGTTGGGAGCAGTGGGGCGAGCGCCTTATCCCTATCCGCTTTGAGGACATCCGCCCAAAGCGAATCGAGCTTCTCGGCCAGTTGCGCGAACGTCTCCTTCCGCATCAAGCGACCTGGGCGAATTGTCGCTCCAATTGCTTCCTCACAGCGCGTGTAACGACTTCAGCAAGGAGCGGCGGTACGGCATTGCCCACTTGGGAGAACTGCCTGCTCTTGGGGCCGAGGAAACGGAACGTGTCAGGGAAGCCTTGCAAACGCGCGCACTCACGCAAAGTCAATCGACGGGCACCTTTCACCACCCCTTGCCTGGGCTTGCCGCCAGTGGTCAGCTGCGCATGATAACGCAAGAGTTCGCCGTCATGGTCGATGAGGTGCGTGCGGTTCCCACCTGCGCTGGCGGGGATGGTCAAACTCGGCATGGCCATATTCAAGGGTCGGCCCTTTCCGTTCAGCAGCATACCCGCGAACGGGCTTTTGCGCAGAACCGGGTTCTTGCAATAAGCGACTTTGGCCCCGTTGGGTTCATCATGCGGGACGCCTACCAACGCATCAGTAACGGTTACCCACGGGAACTTGCGCTGCGGTCCATGCGTCGGCTTCGGGAATTTGAAAGCCCCGTCCAACATCCCAACCACGAAAAGGCGCTCCCTGAACTGCGGAACTCCGAAGTCGGCCGAATTGAGCACCGCGTGGTGTACCGTATACCCCAGCTTCTCGAAGCCCTTCATGGCAGTGCGCAAGTAGTCGCTGAACTTCGTTGAAGCCAGTCCTTTCACATTCTCCAGGACGAAGGCTTGTGGTCGAACGATGGACACGATGCGGATGAACTCAGGCACCATATCGCGCAGGTCCTTATCACCAAGTTGCTTTCCGCTCACAGAGAACGGTTGGCATGGCGGACCGCCAGCTACCAGATCGATACCCTTGAACGCGGCCCAGTCCACATCACGCACATCGGTGCGCATCGTTCGCGTACCAGGAAAATTCTCATGATGGGTTGCGGCCGCGTACTTGTCGAATTCGATCGCGGCAGCCACCTCCCAGCCCGCGTTCTTCAACCCAAGGCTAAGTCCACCAGCACCTGCAAAGAGGTCGATCGCTTTCATCGGTTCAGCCTTGACGGGATTTCCGCCAAGCCATGGAGCTAAACATATCGCTATCGGCAGACAAGGATGGCGCATTGCCAGCCGAATTTTCAACAGCGGCAAGAACCCGTGTCTGGCCATGGTCCGGTGAGGGCTTCGGCCCACGGGTATCTTCACCGCGTGTCCCATCAGCACGCGCACGACGGTCACGCGCACATGCACGGTGGCGTGAGCGCATCCAGCGCTTCAGCTCTCCGCCTCGCCTTTTTCATCAACCTCGCGTTCACCTTGGTGGAGGTCGTGGGCGGCTGGTGGACGGGCAGCATCGCGGTGCTCACCGATGCGATGCATGATGCGGGCGATTGCCTTGTGCTCGGCACGGCGTGGTATCTGCAGCGCGTAGCGATGAAGGGCCGCGATGTGCATTACAGTTATGGCTACGGGCGGTACAGTATGCTCGGCGGCTGGCTCACGAGCGTGGTACTGACCATCGGCTCGGTCGTGATGCTTGTTGTAAGCATACCGAAGCTCTGGGCACCGTCTTCCCCGGACGCGAACGGCATGATGCTGATCGCGTTGTTCGGACTTGTCATGAACGGTCTTGCCGCCTGGAAACTGCACGGCGGCGGCACCTTGAATGAGCGCGGTGCCTACCTGCACTTGCTGGAGGATGTGCTCGGCTGGGCAACGGTGCTTGTGGGCGCCGTCATCATCCACTTCACCGGATGGGCGGTGATCGATCCGTTGCTGAGCATCGCGATCAGCCTCTTCATCTGCGTGAACTCGCTACGCACCTTGCGCAAGGGCACGGGCATCCTCATGCAGGAGATCCCTGCGGGGTTGGACATGGCCGCTGTGCGCGCGAAGCTGCTGGCGATCCCACACGTTTCGGACCTGCACGATCAGCATACGTGGACGCTCGATGGCAGCTTCGTGGTACACACAGTACACCTGATAGTGGCTGATGTGGACCTTCCTTCAGCCCTCGCGTTGAAAGCACGGGCACGCGAAGAGCTGCTGGCCATGGGCATCCACCATGCGACGATCGAACTTGAATGGGCCGATGAGCACTGCGGCCTTGCGCACCATTGATACCGATGAAGAAAGCGTTCTTCCGCCTGTTGGCCTCCGCGAACAAAGCGCTGCTGCCCAAGCAGTGGAACCGGGACCTGTCCCGCTTGAGCACCGCCCGGAAACTGCTGGCAGGGTACCGCTACTGGGTAACGCGCAACGCGTTGGACTGAAAACAGGAAGGGCCGCAATCGTCGCCTGCGGCCCGTCCTGCGGGGATGTTCCGATCAGCGGAATTTCAAGCGACGTAACGTG
>JANOPI010000469.1:0-2029 GCA_031421755.1 Flavobacteriales bacterium
GCAACGGCCGTTGTGGCTGATTCCGCGATGCTCTACCTCCGTGGATCCGCAATTCAACCTCCTGATCGATGACGCGTACCCCATTCACTTCGAAGTACTCGAACCGCACCGCGATGCCCCGCTCATCCCAGAAATTAGCACCCCAATGAGGGTAGTCTGGTTCGGCATCAGGCCCTGCCATGTACAGCCCCAGCGTATCGTCGAACATGCTGTCCGGGTGCATGGACAGGGAAACCACCGGCAGGTCCGTGTCTTCGTTCATCAGGTAGGTCGCCACTGTCACCAGCGAGGGGATCAACCCATTCCCCCATGCTCTGGCCTTCAGTGTTCCTGTCGTACCGATCGCCATGGCCCCTGTCACTTCCGGACTGTTGAGGTCCGGGTCGCGCCCATCGGTGGTGTAGCGCATCGTTCCACCCGGCGCCCCCGTTACGTTCACCATGACCGCGCCCGCGTAAAACCCCGCAGCCTTGTCGAATACCGGCGCAGGGGCATATCCATTGAACGGCAGAACTGAATTCGCCACGCCCGGTGTGGGTTCGGTGAAATAGGCTTTTCCTGTTCCATACCGACCGTATGTGTGGTCGGCGCGCAGCTGCGGTACCAGCATCGAGTCCACCAGTACACCGTCAGCATCGGACAGCCAGATCGTTTCGCCTTCTTGTGCGAGTTTGAAATCGAAGTGGAGTCCGTCGCTGTTGTTGCCCCCTTCGAACAGCAGCAGGTAGGCGTCCGGCGGAAGCGTCGATGCCGGCAACGCCCATTTCTGGGGCATGTCCCGGTCATCGCTCAGGAAAAGTCCGCCGAGTTGCTCAGTAGCCATGCCAGCATTATGCATTTCGATCCAGTCCGGGTGATCGCCGCCATCGGAAACGCTCTGCACGTTCTTGGAACACGCTTCATTCAAGCGCACCTGACCGTGGATGCCTGCTGCGAAGGCAAGACCGAGGACCGTGATAGATGTGCGCATGCCGTTGCAAGATACCCTCAGACCCGCAGGAACTGTTCGTCATTCCTGCACGTTGAGAAGGTTCAGCGCGTGGGATGCGAGCCTGCAGAGTCGGGTTCGAACTCCAGCACCAGCGAATTCATGCAGAATCGCTTGTGCGTTGGTGGCGGGCCATCATCGAACACATGCCCCAAGTGGCTCGCACACCGGCCGCAGCGCACCTCGATGCGCTCCATACCGTGGGTTTTGTCTTCCACATATACAACGCCGTTCGTTCGCAGGGGGGCGAAGAAGCTCGGCCACCCGCAGCTGCTTCCGAACTTGCTGTCCGACCGGAACAATGCGTTGCCACAGACCGCACAGCGGTACACTCCAAGCCCCTCGAAGTCCCAGTACCTCCCCGTGAAAGGACGCTCCGTTCCCGCCTCGCGCGCGATCGCGTAAATGCTGTCCGGAAGCACCCGCCTCCATTCCTCATCGCTGACGATGAGCAGAGCGGTATCGGTGCGCGAGTAGTAGGGGTTCTGTTGGTCGGCCATTGCAGGGTCGTGTGCTGGCTGCTGTTCCTTGTTCTCTTGGGACGAAACGCAACCACTTGTAGCGATAACGAAGGAGAGGATCAGGTGGCGCATATGGGAAGGGGAGAGTGCTTCTGTACCGGGGCCAAAGTTGGGGCCTGAACCAGCGGGTCCGGCGCTGTAACGCAGGATCGCATGGTTTTCTGCGGATCTTGCGGGCCGTCCCCACATCCAGTGCGCGGCGAACCACCTATGCGGATGCGGATCAATACATTGCTCGATACGGCGCAAATTCCCAACAACGGCGGGGAGTTGCGCTTCTTTCAGCGAGATAATGAATACACGATAGAAGTGGTCGGTATCGGTGGCGACCTGATGACCACCGCTGTTCACGGTTCGGAGGATTCCTTGGCCGAACTAGCCATCAAGCGCATCGCCGACAAGAGCAAAGCGCGCATTCTTGTTGGTGGGCTGGGTATGGGCTTCACACTGGCGGCAGCCCTGAAGCACATCGGTGCAAGAGGGCAGGTCGTGGTGGCTGAACTCGTTCCCGAAGTGGTGA
>JANOPI010000470.1:0-5078 GCA_031421755.1 Flavobacteriales bacterium
ACGACCTGGAAGTGCTCTTGGCACAACGCGGATCGGTGATAAACGACACGCACGATGGATGGATGGCCTTCAGCGAACTGCAACAACAGGTTCCCTTGCGGCCTGACAATCCCACGGACTGGATCCCGCGGCAGCGCAAGCTGACGGTTGCCGACAGCGTGGGCACCTTCTACGTGGACCTGCTGGAGCACCGCTTGAAGAACAGCGTTTCGCCGCAGGCCCTGGTGCGCACCGAGATCCGATCCATCCTTGTCAACCAGCGCAAACTTCAGCTCATCGAGCGCATGCGCAAAGATCTGTACGATGAAGCTTTGGCCAATGAACATGTCCGCATCCACTAGGGCGCTTTCCCTCGCTATGATATTGGGCAGTGCTGCGGCATGGGCCCAGACCCCTGGCTTGGTCATCGATCGGGTGGTGGGCAACGTGGCCGGGCGCATCGTGCTGCACAGCGAACTGGCCGGGCAACTGGACCAGGCGCGCCGGTCGGGGGAAAGCGTCACCCACGCCATCACCTGTGCGGCGCTGGAAGATCTGCTCTACCAGCAGTTGCTGCTTGAGCAGGCGCGCATCGATAGTGTAGTAGTAGATGAGAAGCAGGTGGACGCGGAGCTCAACCGGCGCATCGAGTACTTCGCGCAGCAGATCGGCGGGCGGGCTGAACTGGAGAAATTTTACGGCAAGTCCATCGAGCGCATCAAGGCCGATTTCCGCCCACAAGTGCATGATCAGTTGCTCGGCCAGCAGATGCAGGGCAAGGTCACCGGCGATGTGAGCGTCACTCCGAAAGAGGTCGAGAAATTCTACAAGGACATCCCGAAGGACAGTCTGCCCTACATAAATTCAACCGTTGAGTTCGGCCGCATCGTCCGGTACGCCAAACCCTCCGAAGCGGAAGATCGACGTATCAAGAAAAAGCTGGAAGACCTGCGGACACGGATCGTTGAAGGCAAAGTGACCTTCGAAGTGGCTGCGACCCTGAACAGCCAGGATCCTGGTTCGGCGGCCAAAGGCGGAGAGCTCGGCATGGTTCCCCAAGGCGTGATGGTACCCGAATTCGACGCGGTGGCCTTGAGCTTGAAGGACGGAGAGGTGAGCTCGGTGTTCAAGACCCAGTTCGGTTACCACATCATGAATATGGTGGAGCGTCGCGGCGAGCAGTACAACGCGCGGCACATCCTGCTCAAAGTGGAAAGCACCCAGGAAGACATGCGCTTGGCGAAGAACTTCATGGACAGTGTGGCCACCATGATCCGTGATGGCAAGATCACCTTCGCAAAAGCGGCGACCGAGTTGAATGACGACGAGGAGACCAAGGGCACGAATGGCCTGGTGATCGAGTCCGAGCGCAACAGCCCGCGCTGGGCCATCGGTGATCTGGACCAGCAGACCTTCCTGGTGCTCGACAAGCTGGGCGTGGGCACCTTGAGCATCGTGCAGGCCTTCGAACAGCCCACGGGCGAAAAGGGCTACCGTGTGTTCCTCCTGATGAAGCGGACGGAGCCGCACGTTATGGACCTGGTGGCCGACTATCCGCTGGTGAGCGAAGCCGCTGCGAATGAGGTCAGGCAGCGCGCCGTTGACAGTTGGGTGCGTGAAAAACTGAATGGCGTGTATGTGCGCGTACTGCCCGAATACGAGGCGTGCCCGTTCAAATTCCCGTGGATCGGAAGAAGTGAATAAGGCGTCGGATCACAAGGAAAAGAGCAACAATTGACAGGGTGATCACTGCGAACGGTAACCGTACCGGTCACCCAAGATCGAATACCAACAACGATGAGCGAACGAGTGAATGATGCCCGTGCAGTGGAGGACTTCGGTGGGAAATACCGCCTCTTGAAGAGCGAAGTACAGAAAGCCATCGTGGGCCAGGAGGCCGTGGTGGACGACGTGCTGATCGCCATCTTCAGCCGTGGCCACGCCTTGCTGGTAGGTGTGCCCGGCCTGGCCAAGACCCTGCTGGTGAATACCGTGGGCAAAGCGCTCGGGTTGAGCTTCAACCGCATCCAGTTCACTCCCGATCTGATGCCCAGCGACATCATCGGAGCGGAGATCCTGGACGAGTCACGCCAATTCAAATTCATCAAAGGGCCCCTTTTCGCCAACATCATCCTGGCGGACGAGATCAACCGGACACCCCCCAAGACGCAGGCCGCCCTGCTTGAAGCGATGCAGGAGAAGTCCGTTACCGCCGCTGGCCGCACGTGGCCGCTGCCGGAGCCCTTCTTCGTGCTGGCCACGCAGAACCCGATCGAGCAGGAAGGTACCTACCCGCTGCCTGAAGCACAACTGGATCGGTTCATGTTCAACATCCATCTCGATTATCCCAGTTACCAGGAGGAATTGGCCATCGTAAAGGCCACCACCAGCGACGTGCTCCCTGATGTGAGGCCGGTGCTCAGTTCGGAAGAGATCCAATTCTACCAAGGCCTCGTGCGCCGAATCCCCGTGGCGGACAACGTGGTGGAGTACGCCGTGAAACTCGCCAGCCGCACGCGTCCTGGTCGTGAGGGTGCCCCCAGCATCATCAACGACCACATCAGTTGGGGAGCGGGTCCCCGCGCCAGCCAATACCTGGTGGTGGGTGCCAAATGCCACGCGCTCACCCACGGAAAGTTCAGCCCGGATATCGAGGACGTGCAGGCCGTGGCCAAGCCCATCCTGCGCCACCGCCTGGTGCGCAACTACAAGGCCGAAGCCGAGGGCATCACCGTGGATCGCATCGTAGAAGGAGTGCTCTGAGGAGTTAAAGGGATGTTGGGAACAGGGCACTCTGCGTGCCGTGGTATCGGCTTCCCGCAACTACCCGTTGGCCATAGGCCGAAAACCCTTTCTTTGTGATGGGCTCGGTCTTACCCGGTCCAAGGGAGCATGAAAACGCGCTTTACCATCCTTGCCATCGGAGCCACGCTCATGATGTTGTTCTTCAGCGCTTGCGAAAAGGCGGAATACCTTGACGGGCCTGAGACGATCACGAATACCAACGGCAGCGGCATTGATTCGAGCGATCAGGTTACCGCCTACTCGGTAAGCTATGATTGGGGCGATTCAACAAGGTCACTTGTTTTCGGAGGTCTGGTGCCCGTTTGGAACTCGACTTATTCTGTGGCCCAGGTGACGCTCCCGGCTCCACTCAGAACGGGGGATAGGATCATCACCATGCTGCAGTTGGGCTTGCAGAAACCTGATGCGGCATGTACGCAGAACATGCACCTCGAAGCCGGTTCGATCGCGGGCCAGTTCGGTGGGGAAACGCCAGAGACCACATCGCTTCTGTTCTCCGGGGGAATGTCACAAGAAGCGTGGGATGGTGATGACCTGATCCGCCAGTTCACCCGGTATGGCGAGTTGACCCTTACATCGGACCTGCCAACGGCGGTGATCCAGGCCTACGCACGGCCTTGGTCCGGCAACTGTGAAGGTGATCTCAGCCATGTGGTGAATTGCTCCTTCACGGTGATCGTGATCCCGCGGGAATGATCCCGATCGGGTATATGGAACTGGCCGCGAGAGGCTGGTGCCGGAGATCGCGAAGAATGCTACTTTCAGGCCCGGAGCGGGCCGGTCGTTGACGGTCTGTCATCGAACGGACGACCATCACATCAAACCCGTACCGCTATCAGCGGAAAATTCGCACATGGAACGCGTCGCCATCGTTTTCTGCGGAGCGCTGCTCTCGGCGCCCGCATTCTCCCAGGTCTTGACAGAGGCGGTGCCGCAAGCGCCGGCCAGCACGGATGCACTGCTGTACAACCTTGCCGGTTTCGAGGAGAACAAAGGGCAAGTGAGGCAGACGGATGGCCAGCCAGCACCGTATGTGAAGTACCGGTTATCCCAAGGTGGGGCAAGTATCTTTTTGCTGGAAGGTGGGATCGCGTACCAGTTCAACAAGGTGCCTCAGCAAGCGGAACTCGCTGCGCAGGTCGGCAAGGACGGGTTGACCATTGAGGAGGGAAAGCGCTTGGAGCGCATGAGGTCCGATGTCCATTTGGAGACCTATCGCATGGACGTGTTGCTCGAAGGCGCTGACCCAGGTGCGCGGATCACAACTGAAGGCCCCAGTGCTGACCGCAATAACTACTACTTGAATGGTGAGCGCGCTCTTGATGCGTACAGCTTCACTACCGTGATCTACCACGAGGTATATCCCGGCATCGATTGGACGATCACCGCCAACAGGGAGGGCATTGAGCAGGACTTCATCGTTCGCCCTGGTGGGGATCCATCCCGCATCAGGCTGCGCTTCAAGGACCACGAGGAATTATTCGTGGACGCTTCGGGTGCCTTGGTGCATGGCAACCGTTTGGGGCGCTTCACGGAGGAACGACCGGTGAGTTGGCAGGGGAGTACCCAAGTGCCAACATCATTCGATCTCAACGGCGACCTGCTCACCTTCTCAACGGGTGCGTACGACAGGTCGCGCACGTTGCGGATCGATCCACCGCGGGTGTGGGGTACATACTATGGCGGGATCGGAGAGGAGGTTTCAAGGGGCGTGGCGGTCGATGCCAACGGTGCCGTTTACATGGTGGGCGTTACATCCTCAGCCAATACCTCCAACATTATCGCTACACCCGGTGCGCATGACCTTACCGTGTCCGGAGTAGCCGATGGCATGATCGTGAAATTCACCGCGGGCGGACAACGCGTTTGGGGCACGTATTTCGGAGGGACCGGCGACGACAGCTTTCAGTCCTGCGCTGTACGCAACGGCACCTTGTATGCTTCGGGTCCGACCAATTCGAGCGGGCTGGGCACGGTCCACCAGACGAGCTATGGCGGCGGGGCCTATGATGGACTCCTGGCGAAGTTCGACACGAGCGGCATTTTCAATTGGGCCACATACTACGGTGGAACATCGCAAGACAGAGGACGCTCTTGCGCGGTGGATCAGAGCGGGAACGTTTACATGGTCGGCCAGACATTTTCCACCGAAGCGGGTGCCATCTCTTCTACGGGTCCGGGTGTCCATCAATCCGTCTATGGCGGGGGTACTGTTTTCGGTGATGGGTTCCTTGTGAAATTCAACCCTTCAGGAACGCGGCTTTGGGGCACATACTATGGTGGAAGCAATGAAG
>JANOPI010000471.1:0-6508 GCA_031421755.1 Flavobacteriales bacterium
CGCTTGAGCAGCTGGGCCACCAGAGCGCTTCCCACCGTGCCCACGGCGAACAGCAGGAACCAGCGCCACCGCACAAAGAGCAGCACGAGCCCGATGCCGACCGAGACCCACCCATCCGCAAGGTGCGTGCCTGTGGCGAAGAGCGCGTCAGCCCATGGTGCATGCACCCGATTTATAGAGGCATGCAGTTCCAGCTGACCGGTCAGAAGCACGGCCAGCGTTACAGGCACCGCAAGCGCGGCTGCCACCAGAACGAATACGCGCGATGCCCGATGATGCATGCGGCGAATGTATCGGACGATCGGCCGGGGAGCATGGCGTCCTCATGATCTGAACAGCCCTTGTTGAGATCCTGCACACCTGCTACACCGATCGGGGTATTGTACACCGGTACAGGGCAAATGACCTTCGCTTCATCAACGCCGCAGCACATGTCAACCACCGGAAAACGATTCGCCAAGCGCACCAGTGACAAGCTCATCCACCGGGTGCTCGATGCCAAGGCCAAGATGCTTCTCAATGCCGTACTGGAAGAACGCCCGGGAAAAGCCGTGAGCGCCTACCTCCGTGCAGGCTGCGCGGAAGGGAGGGCCATCGATCAAGCCTGACGTTCATAGACGAAGGGCCGCCACATGGACGGCCCTTCACGATCTCATTGAAGCCCTTACGGGAGTTGCTCTGTGCGCGTACTGTTCGGGGTGTTGCCGCCGACGTTCACGATAATGGGATCGCGATCGTTCCCGGTGCCTGAATACTTCACAAGACCATCCAGGGTCACGTCGGTCTGCAGGTAGCCGTTCACCACGTTGTTCGGCGTGGCCGAGCCGACTTCCACCAGTATCGGATCCCGGTCGTTGTTCGCCCCGGTGTATTTCAGCACATTGTCCCGCACCACATTCCCGGTCCATTGGCCCATGCGCCCAAGTGCCACCGTGGCTCGTGCTGATGTTCCATATGTTGGTGTGGTCGGAAGGGTGAGATCCAGCGCGACAGCGTTCGCGCTCAGCGCGAGAGGCGTACTTGTCATCACACCGAAACTGTTGCGGTGGCGGATCGCAATGTGATAATTGCCGTTCGCCACATTGAACAACACCCGTGCGTACCCGTTCGTGCCCACGATGTCCCCATCACGCTGCAGCAGCGCACTCCGGGTGGCGAGTATAACGGTCGGTGTAGCCGCGTTACGCAATTCGATCAGCACCCAATCCACGATGGCGTTCTTGCCACTTACGGACAGGGTCGACTGGTTCACGGACTCCCCGCCACCGCCGCCGACATGGGTGAAGCCCAAGCCCGTGAATGGCTCGATGGCCGGGATCAAGGAAGCATTGCGCAGATCGTCGCGCATCAGGTTGGTCCCTGGATCGAAGGAGCCTTGCAGGTTGGTGCGCACCACCACACTGGGCGAACAATCCTGCCAGCGGGCAAGTACCGATCCCGGGATCACCGCGCGCGTGCTGTTGGTCGGCGTCTGCCACCAGAGCGACAGATGGTCGCCACCGGAACCCTCCTTGTGCAGCATCTCCACGTAGTAATAGAGGCCCGCCACCAATGCGACCGAAGCGCTGGTCTGCTGAGCGTACTTGGTGAATTCGGCCTCATTGGTCCAATCCGGTACACCGCAGATCAGCTGCTTGTACTGGGGGGCCGCATTCGGGCTCAGGAACACCTGCACCTCATCATCCCCTACCGCGGTGAACACATAGTTTCCGGTGGTCGGTGCGATGATGTAACCGCGTACGCGTGTGCCGTAATTGCTGCCCTGCTCCGCAGCTACCTGGAATGAGGTTGGATAGTTCGTGCTGTTCGGCGTGTTGGGGTAGTTGGGCGATGCCGAAAGGTTGGCCACATAGTTGCCGGTGATACCGGTCCACACCTGCCGCATGATGCTTCCGGTGGCACCCACACATTGCGGCGGAGCTGTGCTCAGCACGGTGATCACTTTGGTGGCCGTTCCAGTGAGACCCGAATTGTCCGTTACGGTCAGTGTCACATAGTGATCGCCCACTTCGGTGAACGTCTTGTTCTGTACGACGCCAATGGCCGAGCTGCCATCGCCGAAGTCCCACGCGTAGTTCACGATGGAACCGTTGTCCGTGCTCGCCGCACCGCTCAAGGCGAGGTTCAGCGGGCCCATGCCGTAGTTGGCGCTGCTGAAGATGGATGCCGTTGGGGCGATGCTCGTGCAACGCGGATAGAGCCAGTTCGTTACCGTTGAACTCAGGCCCGCCGCGTCCGTCACGGTCAGCTTCACCTCATAGTAGAACGTTTCCGTGTAACACCCCTCACCACTGACCACCGTGCTCCCCGTTGGCGTGGTGATGATGGTCTCCGGATGAATGTGATTGTTGTGGTGGAAGATCGTTTGCCACTGGTAGCTGATCTGCCCCGGGGTGTGTTCCAGATCGGTCACATTCGCCGTAAGCGCGTAGGTGGTGTCTACCCCCGGAGGATACTCGTGGTTGTTCGGAAAACCCGTGATCTGCGCCGTTGGCGGCGTGTTGTTCACGCTTACCAACAAGGTTGTCTGGTTGGTGAGTCCTCCCGCGTCGGTTACCGTCAGCGTTACCGTGTAGCTCGTAGGCTGGTTGTTCCCGGGCGTGAACGTATGGTTCATCACCGCGCCGGTGCCAGTGAACCCATCTCCGAAATTCCAGGCGTATGTCATTGCGCCATTCTCCGGATCGCTGCTGCCGCTGGCATTGAACCCGACACTCAACGGCCCCGGACCGTACTGGACCGTTTGCGTAGCGAAGGCCACCGGAGGAAGGTTGGTGACCCCGATAGGCGAGATCTTCCAGATGGCATTGGTCTCGTACTTGACATACCACAGCGCGCCATCAGGCCCTTGGTTCATGAAGACGACCGCGCCGAGCGCACCGCCGAAATTGGCCACGGACAATGGCTGATCCTGGACGTTGAAGGAGAACCGTTTGATCCACCCTCCGCCGTAGTCACCGTGCATGTAAACGTTCTGGTAGCCCGTGGGCCAGCCCAAGCCGGTGATCCAACAGCCACCTACGGACGCATTGCCACCGAAGCGTGGGCCCGGCACCGGGGCGCCAACGGCATCCAGATCATAGGTGACGGCCGTATTGCCACTGAAGCCCATGCTCCGGCTGCGGTTGCCGTGCTGCCAATCAATGGCCGGCCTATCGTGGAAGAAGTGCGGGATGTTCGATGGTAGCTGGGTCGATGGCAAGCATGGGTTCGGATGCGCGTTCGAATGGATCGGCGTGTCCTGCCTCAGCAGGTCCTGGAAATTGAAATACTGCTGCGTGCAGCCACCGATACCAAAGAGCGGGTTGGGAGCGTCCTGGTTCGGGGTAAGGGCATTCATGTAGCCCGCATTCGCGTCCCCACCCTCGTAAAGCGGCCATCCGAAGTTCATGCCACCCTCGGTACACACGTGCAGATCCTCCCACGTGGCCCAACCGACATCGCCGATATAGAAGGACCCGGGGTTCCCATCAGCAGGGTTCGTACTGCCGGTGCCGGGGCGACGCGTCATACGGAACGGATTGCGCAGGCCCATTGCCCATACACGACTCCGTGGTGCGCGGGGCGCCGCAGGATCGAAGTGCGGATTGCTGGGTAGGCCATCCCCCGTGTTCGGGTCGATACGCAGGAGCTTCCCGTTGTGGCAATCCAGTAACTGCGCGCGCATCGCCCCAACGTTCTCTTTCGGCTTCAGGATGCTGTCGGCCAAAGCCTGGATGTAGTAGGTGCCCCCATCGCTGCCCACGTCCACATTGTTGTAGCTGGCGCCATCGCCCACGGTGGCCAGCAAGGTGCCGTCCGCACCGAAACACAATTGGCCCGTGCTGTGGGATTCGTGCAGCAGCGGAACTCCGGTCTTGCGGGTTTCTCCCACAAGCACCAGCCGCGAGTTGTAGTCTACCGTGTTGTAGCTCGGCCCGATGGCCGTGTAGCGCGAGATGCGCATGATGGTGGCCGCGAAGTATTGATTGGTGGCCTCGTTGTAGTTGCCCGTCCCGAAGTTCATCAGATGGTGGCGGTCCACACCATACATCAGGTAGATCTTGCCGTTGGACAGAAAATCAGGGTCCAACGTGAAACCCAGAAGCCCGTGGTCCCGCCATCCGCCTACCTCTGCGCTGATGTCGATCAGCGGCTGTGCCAACCGGACGCCATTCTCCACGATCCACACACGCCCGCCCCGTTCCCACACGTACCAGCGACCGTTCGCATCGAATGTGAAGCCCACCGGTTCGTTCCACCCGGCCATCACCAGCGCGTTGTTGAACCCGGTGGGGACGGTCTGCGCCCGCAATTCATCCATCGTACCGGCCCAAATACCGGCAGCAATGAGAAGGTAGGCGAGCGGCTTTGACAGGCAGGAGATCAGATTGTTCATCGGGAAGTTCGCATGATCGGCCGCCCAAATTACCGGGTACATCTATGCCGAACAAGGTTCAACTGGCCAGAAATGCGCATTCCAACAGGTGTGGTGGTACGACCTGTCGGGTAAATTGGCAACCATGGAACGGCTGCACGCGGACCTGCGCATCACGGGGAGGGTGCAAGGGGTAAGGTACCGGCGATCCGCCGCTGAGCAAGCCACCCGGCTCGGCGTGGTCGGTTACGCGATGAACCAGGCCGATGGTTCCGTGCGGATCGAGGTCGAAGCCACGCGCAAGGGCCTCATGGCGTTCATCACCTGGTGCCGAACGGGGCCACCACGGGCACATGTTGCGCATGTTGAAGTTGTGGAAGGGCCGCTTCTGGGCTACACCTCTTTCATTACGCGCCGCTGATACCTTGTTGCGATCGGCTGACCCACGTGGATCCTCCGCCGGATAGTTTCGCGGCCCGCTTGAACGCATGAAGCCACAGACACTCCTGTTCCCTCTCGCCCTGGTCGCTTGCTCCGGCACAACTGACCCTTCCTTGGCACAAGCCACCCCGCAGCCTGACAGCACGCGCATGGTCCCACCCGTTACCCGATGGAACGCCGACACCTTGATCGCCCCACAGGAAAAGCACTTCGCCCACCTGCGCAAACTCACCTTCGGAGGAAATAACGCTGAAGCCTACTGGAGCTTCAACGGGAAGCAACTCAGCTTCCAATCCGATTTCGCGGAATGGGGCCATGGTTGCGATCAGATCCACGTCTTCGACCCGTTCAACGACGACCTGACCAAGGGCGCTCCTCAGCAGCTGAGCCTCAATGGTGGACGTACCACGTGCAGTTATTTCATGCCGGGTGACAGTCTGGTGCTATTCGCCAGCACTGAAAGCGGCGGCAGGGAATGCCCGCACACTGCGCCACATACCCCTGGCGGAAAATACCTCTGGAACATCTACAAGGACTACGATATCTATGTGAGCGACCTGAAGGGCGGCCGCAGGTCCCAGTTGACCAGAACCCTTGGGTACGATGCCGAGGCCACCGTTTCTCCCAAAGGCGACCGCATCGTGTTCACCAGCGTGCGCGATGGCGACCTCGATCTCTATACGATGAACATCGACGGCACCGACGTGAAACGTGTGACCTCCGAACTCGGCTACGACGGCGGGGCGTTCTTCAGCCCGGACGGCAGCATGCTGTGCTGGCGTGCTTCGCGCCCCAAAACGAGGGAAGAGGTGAAGGAGTACACGGACCTCTTGAAGGATGGCCTCGTGCAGCCCACAAGCATGGAACTCTTCATCGCGAACGCGGATGGCTCCGGTGCACATTCCATCACCTCCCTCGGCAAAGCGAACTGGGCACCGAGCTGGTCGCATGATGGAAAGCGCATCATTTTCGCCAGCAACCACACCAGCGAGCGCGGTTTCCCCTTCACCCTCTATATGATCAACACGGACGGTACCGGGCTGGAGCAGGTCTCCTACTCTGATGCGTTCGATGCGTTCCCCATGTTCAGCCCGGACGGTCGATACCTCGTATTCAGCAGTAACCGCGGTGGGAAGAACAGGGAAACGAACCTGTTCATGGCGGAGTGGAAAGATTGAGGAGGATGTGCCGATCAGCGGCTGAGTTGATGGGATCGCCCGGTCCGGCGATATTCGCGCCGTGAGCGAAGAAGGAACCGGATGGCGTGATCGGCTGGCGAAACGGTGGGGCGTATCGCCGCAACGGGTGCTCATCATCCTGGTCGTTTTCGCATTCACAGGATGCACCGTGCTCTTCTTGAAGCGGCCGTTGACGGCATGGGTGGCCGGTGATGGCGAGAAGCCGCTTTGGTTCTCGATCCTCTACTACGTGCTGATCCTCCCCTTTTACAATGTACTGTTGCTGGCCTACGGCGCGCTCTTCGGGCAGTTCAGGTTTTTCTGGGAGTTCGAGAAGAGGTTCTTCCGCAGGCTCCGTGGCAAGGGTTGATACTGGAGCATCCGCCTGCGGCGGATATTCTTCATTCGAACACAGATGAACGGGATGGACGCTGATGGACACAGATGGATCAGTTCCTGCCGAACGTACCCGTGCAGAAGGTATGGATGAGGTCTTTTCTTAACCGACACTTCGTTCAAGCATCCGAACGAC
>JANOPI010000472.1:0-1843 GCA_031421755.1 Flavobacteriales bacterium
CGATGGCATGGCAAACCTACTTTCGACGGATGCGCCCCTTCCCTTTCTTCGCTTCGCTCATTGCACTCCTGATCGGGTGCTCTGCCCAGCAGCCGACCAAGCCGCACTTCGTCTACGATGGCGAGGGCGTGCTCGATGCGGAGGTGGAAGCCCGTTTTGACAGTCTGTTCGAAGCACACGAGGCACGCACCGGTAACGAGATCGCTTTGGTGACGCGTGAGACCTTCAATGGAAGAACATCAAAGGATTTCGCCGTCGCCTTCGGCGATTCGATCGGCGTCGGAAAGAAAGACCGGAACAACGGTGTCACGATAGCCTTCAGCAAAGCGAAGCGACAAGTCTTCATCGCAACGGGCTACGGAACCGAGAAGGTCCTGCACGACAGTATTTGCCAGCGGATCATCGATCAGGAGATGCTACCCCGTTTCAAACTGGACGACCCCAACGGCGGGCTGTGGGCCGGGAGCCTCGCCATCGTTGACTTCCTGGACCGGCCGGAGAACAGGATCCCGTAAGCATGGAACGCCAGCATTTCAAGCTCGCGCAGGGCTACCTCAACATCGACGAGCATGCGGTGATCTTTACGCGGTCCGGCAACTGGCAAGAGGCTGAAGGTGCGAAGGAGCGCTCACCAAAGCAGCGAGCGGGCCAATTGCCACGGATCCTGATGGGTGCTGCACTGGTCATTGGCGGCGGCCTGTTCTTCAGCTTGGGCAAACTGCGTTCTGCGACCAGTGGCGGATCCATCGTCCTCGCTCTGGGACTGATCGGCCTCGGGATCTACAAAATGCACCAACTCTTGAATGACGACTTCGGACCGGTGTTCCGGATCCCCTTCGCCAAAGTGGAACAGTTGAAGTTCGCTGACGATCGCTTGGAGATCGACTTCCTCGATGCCACGTTCAAATCCCGGCACTTGAGCGTATTGGTCACTGTTGACGCCGGGATCTATGCCGGGGAAGCCTGGCACCGGTCGCGCGAACAGGATCGGCCGCGCAGATAACTTCGCCCCCCATGTCCACCGAACCGATCATCACCCGTTTCCGCACCGTGGCTCTCGCCGAAGGCTGGAGCTTCCTCGTGCTGCTCTTCATTGCCATGCCGCTGAAATACATGGCCGACATGCCGCTCGCCGTGAAATACGTGGGATGGGCGCATGGTGTGCTCTTCATCGCCTATTGGATCACCGCCATTCCGCTTTTCACCAAACTGAAATGGGATGTGGAGCGCATCTTCGGTCTTGGCATCGCCTCCCTACTCCCCTTCGGCACCTTCGTGATGGAGCGGAAGTGGTTGCGGTGAGTTTCCCAAAAATGGGGCGTTCCTTCCCCGGTTCCAGAGAAAACATCGCCTAGGTCCATGGGGCCAACCGTGCTTGGGATCTCCCGTCCATGATGGGGATCAGGGCATTGGCTAGGTTTTGACAGACCGAACCGCCCAGAACGGTGCGTACCTTGTACCTATGGTCCAATGGGATAGGATAACTCCCTTCACCACCTAAAAATCAACCCTATGATGAGCAACGAAAAGACCAATGGTATCCTCGGATTCCTCGCCGGTGCCGCTGTTGGAGCAGCGCTTGGCGTACTGTTCGCACCACGTTCCGGAAAAGAGACACGTGAACGCATCCGCAACAAAGCCGGTGAAGCGAAGGACGAAATGGATGAACTTATCGAACGCGCCCAAGGTGAGTGGAGCAAGGCCAAAGGCCGGGCTTCCGATGCCGCCTCGATGACCAAGGACGATGTCACCGTTTTCGTGCGCTTCCTCTTCGCCGAAGGCAAAGTCCTGAAGGAACGCATGGCCAGCGAAGTCAACGACACTGTTGATGAGACCGTGTCGA
>JANOPI010000473.1:0-6583 GCA_031421755.1 Flavobacteriales bacterium
GAAGCTCTCCTCCCCTGTATCCCACAGGATCTCCTTCTGGCTGGTGCCCCCGGATATCGTGGGGGCCAATGTGTAGGCCCCGCCGCAATCACCTTGCACATCGTCCGTCACGATCGTAATGGGCGCGTATTGGTCGATGTAGTACACGTAGTCGTTCACCACTTGCGTACCGCTACAGACGATGTTCTGGGTGATCGTGATCGTGATCGTCTCGAGGCCGTCAGCATCCAAAGGGACATTGATGGGCCATGGGATGATGGTATCCCCGGGCTGGTAGATCAGCTGTGTCGGCAGTGCCGGGAAATAGTCCACACCACCTGTGGATGTTCCTCCGATCACGATGTTGACGGTATCCACCGCACTGGTATCACCAACGCGGTAGAAGGCGAACGGGATCTCACCACAGCCCTCAAAAAAGGTACTGTCGTTCACGCTGATCTCCCCGGGTGACATCAGGAGCGGGATCACCGAACCTGTGCTGGTGAAGCTGCCGGCCTCCAGGAAGACCCCGGAGTCCAGGGAACCGTCGGTGCCGTCCCCGATGGCGAGTTTGATATGATACTCTACACCGCACTCCACGAGGGCGTATGCGGTAAGTACCACGGTGAACCCATCGTAGGTGACCGTAACCCCGCTCTGTCCGGCGTTGTCGACGAAGTAGATGCTGTTCGCCTGCCAATTGGGATCGGCCTGTTCGCACAGCGATGGATCACCGCCGCTAGGGGTACCGCTGTTCACGGTATTGATCGAGATGGGGATGTTGGTGCCGGGAACGAGCGCGATGTTGATGGCGTTATTCGTGAAGGGGCCATTGATCCCAGGACCGCTGAGGAAGAAGCCGAACGCGTCATTGAAATTGCTGCAGGTGTAACTCGGGTACTCCTCCGACCCAAAAACATACTTGAACTTGAGGGAATCTCCGGTGGGGATGAAGTCGAATTCGAGGATGGCGGCATCGTTGATCGTTTGACCGGCAAGGGCGACCAGATCGGGATCGGATACGCCTGTACCGAGGCTGTTGGATGTGAAGACGGTGACGTCACCATTGGCCCCATTGATAAAATTTCCGGGGTCGGACATCACGTTACCGCAGGCCATTACAAGCCCCGCATCCAAGCCCAGATTGGTACCTGGCGAGAGGAAACTGCCGATCTGTATGTTGGGCTGGTTGCCCGGCATGTTGTTGAACGCGACGTTGGAGGCGACGACCCCTTGGCCGAGGAGGACATTCTGGACGTACCAAGCAGGTGTTTGCACTACGTCCACTGTCATTTGGGCGGGCAGGAGGGCCGGACAGAAAGCGAGAACCAATGCGGGAAGGCGGCGAGCGCTCATGGGTGGGTTGCGCTTGAGGTGGTGAAGGGCGAGTGAAAGTACGACGATCGACCCTTCATTGACCAGCATCGTGGCTTTCGGGTTGCCTGTGGGGCTGGCCTTGGGACCCTGACCGGCCTGAAGCAGAACGCCCGGCCTTGGAGAAGACCGGGCGAAGCTGAATATCCAAGAGCTCAATTCGCGGCACCGGCATCCCCGAGCAGGGTGACATGCCCAAGTCCTTTGGTCTCTTCCAAACGCTCACCGGCCGCACGGAAGCTGTAGACATACACGCCGGTCGGGGCCAGTACTCCGCCCTTCTGGCGGCCGTCCCACATGGCCCCCACTCCTGAGACGCTGGCAACTTCCGCGCCCCAGCGGTCGTAGATCACCATCTCGAATTCGTTCAGCAGCAAGGAGGCAGCGCCGAACGCGTCATTGTACCCATCGCCGTTCGGGGTGAAGGCGTTAGGGAAGAAGAGTTGGGCGGCTGGCGTGAGCACGATGGTGTCCGTTGCGGGGCATCCGTTGGCCGTAAGCGTGGTAACGGTAACTACCGTGGGCTGCATATCGGCGTAGGCGTGCTCAGGGCTGTTGGAAGCGGTTGCGTGGCCATCCCCGAAATTCCAGCTGAACTGCTCGGCAGCGGGCAGGCTCTGGGTGGTGAAGGCGAACTCGTTGTATCCGATGCTCTCTGCCAGGATGGTGGACACCGGATGTTCGATACCCACCTGCGCATCGGCCGAGGCAACGGTTCCGCAGAGGTCAGTGACGAAGGCGAGATAGGTAGCAGGAGCAGCAGGGCTCACGGTCACGGCGCTGTCCGTATCCGGGAAGGCGGCCCAGGTATACGCGTAGTTACCAGCACCGCCTGAGGCCGAAGCGATCAGTTCGCGGCTGCCACCTTCGCACACCATCGCATTGGCGAGGTTCAGAACGAGCGGCTCGGCCTGTTCAACAGACAGGGTCACTTGGGCCGTGCCCGTGTGGCCGCAATGGTCGGTGGCGATAAGGGTATAGGTCTGGGTGCCGTTCACTTGAGCTGAAAAGTTGTCAGCGCTCGTAACCGTATTGCCGCTCGCATCGGTCCACACCTGCGTGAAGACGCCTGTTCCGCCGTTGATCGCGAGTACCGTGGCACTCGCCTGCTGTCCGGCACAGGCCACGGCCACATCACCGGTGGTACTTACCGTGATCTCGGGATAACCCTGTTCGGATACGGTCACCGTAGCGGTCGCTATAGCACCGCATTCGTCGCTTACTGTAGCGGTGTATTGGGCAGCTTCACTGCCGATGGCGAGTTGTTCGGAAATGCCCATTTCCGATCCGTTGCTGGTCCACAGATAGCTGATGGTACCGGTACCTCCGTTAACACCGGTCACGCTGATCGCCCCCCCGGTGGCGTCACACGGCATCAACACATCAGGGCTTACAGTGATGCTGATGGGCGGAACATTACTGGTCACGAGTGTGGAATCGCTGTCGGTCATGCCGCACGCGTCGCTCACCGAGGCCACGTACCAGGTCGGCGCGGAAGGCGGGGTCATGCCCACCTCCACCGTGGTCGAGAGCACCGAACCGTTGGCGCTCCAGCTCAGATCCAGCCCGTTCGCGGGCGTAGCGACCATCTGGAGGCTACCGTGCTCGCCACAGGCGATCATCAACGTGGCGGGCACCTCTACTTCGGGAAGGAGAGAATTCACCTGCACAGTGCCGGTGGTTGTTCCACCGCAGCCATCGAGGACCATCACCTCATAGGTCGTGCTGCCATTGGCCGTTACCGGAAGGCTCATGCCCGTGCCTACCACATTGCCGTTCAAGTTCCAAGTGATCTCATACGGAGCGGTGCCGCCCGTAACGCCGACTTCCACCGTGGTCGCGGTCATGCAAGGCAGATTCACATCGTTCAGGCTGAACATGGGCGCAGGGCTGGCGAAGGCACCGGCCTCTAGGAACACACCGGAGTCCAGGACCTCATCACCGGCATCGGCCACGGCGAGTTTGATGTGGTAGGTCTGGCCGCACTGTACCGGATGACTGGCGGTGAGGGGAGTGGTGAACCCATCATACTGGACATACTGGGGGTCGAAGCTGAACGGTGGCGTGTATCCGTCGCCGTTGTCCGTGTAATAGGTGGCGTTGCTCCCGGGGTTCACGTTGTCGATGGAGACCGGCGTGGTGGTGCCTGGCACCAGGGCGATGTTCTTGGCGTTGTTGGAGAACGGGCCGGAAACACCGGGGCCGCTGAGGAAAAAGCCGAAGACATCGTTAAAGCCGGCATTCACGAACTCGATGTACTCCTCGCTGGCGAAAACGAACTCGAACGAGATCTCCCCGCCCATCGGCACGAAATCGAATTCGAGCACCGCAGCGTCGTTCACGGTTACTCCCGCCAACATCGCCAGATCGGCATCGCCATAGAAGGTGGCCCCTCCCAAGGTGGCACCGCTGTTATTGTTGGGGCCCATGGCCAAGGCCGCATCGCCGGTGGCCAGAAGGATACCCGAGGCCAGGCCGATATTGGCGTTCGCACTGTTGAAGTTGCCGACTTGTGGATGCGGGGAGTTGGCCTGCTGGCCGTTGAAGGTGATGTTGCTCGCGGATACCCCGCCGCCGAGCAGGACGTTCTGCACAAGGGAGGCTGGGGATTGCCCGCCGTTCACGATCAACTGGGCGGATGCCAGGGCGGGAACAAGTGCGATGCTGATCAGGGCGGAAGAGTAGCGACGGTTCATTGTGCGTTCGTTTTGATGAGCCAAATCGACGGAGAACGGCCCGGGCGGGCTTGCGGGGATGAGCAACTGGCGGCCGCCACCGGGCGCATGGCGGAGGGCGTGAAGACCGTCGGGCTGAAGGCCGAAATCCTTGCTGGCAGCGGCCTGTGGGCGGAGAGATCCAGAAGATCAGAACAAGGTTCGGTTCCCTTCAGGGCCGAGCCGATCCCGCATATGGGGGATGCTCAGGCCGAGCAATTGGTTTTCGCTTGGCCTGGCCTGCCCGGTGCAAGCGCAGGGAGGCGCGGCGCAACAGGTTCTGGAAGCAGATGGATGATGGTACGCATGGGATATCTTCGGCACCCATTCAACCGAACGCCCGTGAGCACTACCGCAGCCCCCGCGAGGAGCACCACCGACACCTACATCGATACCAACAAGGACCGCTTCCTGAACGAGCTGCTCGACCTGCTGCGGATACCGAGCGTGAGCGCCGATCCGAAATACAAGGCGGACGTGGCGCGCTGTGCCGAAACAGTGAAGCAGCGGCTCGTGGAAGCCGGTGCCGACAAGGTGGAGATCTGCACAACGCCGGGGCATCCGATCGTGTACGGGGAGAAGATCATCGATCCGAGCAAACCGACGGTGCTCGTCTACGGGCACTATGACGTGCAGCCGCCCGACCCACTGGACCTCTGGCACTCACCGCCCTTCGAGCCGGTGATCAAAGACGGCATGATCTACGCCCGTGGCAGCGCCGATGACAAGGGACAATTCTACATGCACGTCAAAGCCTTCGAGGCGATGATGAAGACGGACTCCCTGCCGTGCAATGTGAAGTTCATGATCGAGGGCGAAGAGGAGGTTGGCAGCGACAACCTGGGCACCTTCGTCAAGAACAACAAGGAGCGCTTGAAAGCCGACGTGGTCCTGATCAGCGACACGGCGATGATCGCCAATGATGTTCCGAGTATCAATACCGGTCTACGCGGACTGAGCTATTTGGAGGTGGAAGTTGTCGGCCCGAACCGCGACCTGCACAGCGGGGTTTACGGAGGTGCGGTAGCGAACCCGATCAATACCCTGTGCGCCATGATCGCCAGCCTGCATGATGCGGACGGGCGCGTGAACATCCCGGGATTCTATGATGCGGTGGTGGAGCTTTCCGCCGCTGAACGCCAAGCGTTGGCCGAAGCGCCCTTCAATGAGAAGGAGTGGATGGCCGAATTGGGTGTGAACGCGGTGAAAGGCGAGAACGGCTACACCACGGACGAGCGCTGCACCATCCGCCCGACGCTGGACGTGAACGGCATCTGGGGCGGCTACATCGGTGAAGGCGCGAAGACCGTGCTGCCGAGCAAGGCCTTCGCCAAACTGAGCATGCGACTGGTTCCGAACCAGAAGAGCGACCCGATCACCAAGTTGTTCCAGGACCACTTCAACAAGATCGCACCGCCCTACGTCAAGGTGACCGTGCGCCCGCACCATGGCGGTGAAGCGGCCGTGACACCGATCGACAGCCCGGCCTACCTCGCTGCGAGCAAAGCGATGGAGGAGACCTTCGGCAAGAAGCCGATCCCCACGCGCGGCGGCGGCAGCATTCCCATCGTTGCGCTCTTCGAAAGCGAGCTCGGCTTGAAGACGGTGCTCTTCGGTTTCGGTCTGGACAGTGACAACATCCACAGCCCGAACGAGAAGTATGGCATCTTCAACTACATGAAGGGCATCACCACCATCCCGCGTTTCTTCAAGCATTACGCGGCGATGGCGAACGGGCATGTGTGAACGAAAGAGTGGCAGAAGGCAGTGGCAGTTGGCAGCCACTGCCCTCTGGCTAATGCCGCTGCCACTACTGCTCACCGGTTGCCTCAGCTACGAAGAGGTAACCTTCAAGGGCATCACGAACGTCGAGGTAGACAAGATGGACCAGAGCGGCGTATCAGCACGCGTAACGGTAACGCTGGACAATCCGAACAGCTTCCGGATACATGTGAGTGACCCGAACGTGGACCTGTTCCTGAATGAGGTATATATCGGCAAGGCGGTATTGGACAGCAGTATCGTACTGTCGAAGAAAAGCGTGAAGGACTACGCCGTGCCATTGCACGCCACCTTCGATGACCATGGCACGCAAGCGATGGGCGCGATGCTCAGCGCGGCCCTCACGGGGAAAGCCACGTTGAAGGCCAAGGGATCCATTGTCGGCCGTGCCTTCCTGCTGCGCAAGCGGTTCCCGTTCGAGGAGGAACACGCCTTCGAGTGGGACTACTGAAGAACGGGGACTATCCGGGGTCGAACATATTCCGGATCCTGCCAACTCATCACTTCCGGTCCGAACAGTCCAGTTGAAACGCGCAGGACCTGGATGTCCATACCGGCGGTATCGCGGGGGTTGTCCAGCACCACCTGCTTTCCCGGCGTGTCCAGGATCCATGGAGGCAATGCGTTGTGTTCGATCCAGTATTGTTTGAGACCGCGCTGGATCTGGCCTGGCACAACGAAATACCGGGGCTCCTTGGTGAACAGACCATTCAGGATGAAAAACACACAGAACA
>JANOPI010000474.1:0-34006 GCA_031421755.1 Flavobacteriales bacterium
GGATGGCCTGTGCTGGCGAAGTACAATGTGCCGTCCTGCCCTACGAACGGGAAGGCTTCGTTGCCCATGGTGTTCACAGCGGGCCCCAAGTTCACCGGCTCGCCCCAGCGCCCACCTTGGTCCTTGCACATGTACAGATCCGTCCCACCCTTCCCACCTGGCATATCGCTCACGAAAAACAACAAATGTCCGTCGGCTGAAAGAGCAGGATGACCGGTGGAGGTCTCGGGATTGTTGAGTACGAAGGGTTCAGCACCCCGCCATTCGTTGCCGGTGCGCCGGGCCCGAAGGATGTTCAACTGGATCACACCGCTCTTTCCGCGTACCACACTGTTTCGCGTGTACCACAGGGTATTGCCCGTGGCGTCGCATACAGCGGGGCCTTCGTGCAACGGACCGTTCACGTCACCGGCCAGTGGTCGCGCGTTCACCAGGTCACCTCCCGGTTGGCGAACCGCCGTGTACATGTCCAGGAAAGGCTGGTCATTCCACGCCGCGCGCCGCTGAATGCCGATCCGTTCATTCCGGGCACTGCTGAAGATCACCGATTGACCGCTGTTCCACGTGGGGGCCATGTCGCAATAGGGAGTGTTCACCGAGACCGAGCGCACCGTGAAGCGGTCCATGCCGTAGGTGAACTTCTTGGCGAAGTCACCGATATTACTGTGAGGTGGATGGCCTTCGGGCTGGGCAAGAGACAGGTATCGGTCCATCCACACCTCCGCCTCAGTATATTTTGCGTTGCCTTTCAGGGCCTGGGCGTAGTTGTAGTAGTCGGTAGGGTTCACGTTCAGGTACTTCACCACTTGGGCGTACCACGGCTCGGCGTGCTCGGTGTCGCCCAGCTTCATATAGCAATCGGCCAAGCGCTTTGTGACGTGTTCGTTCGTGGCCCCCAGTTCAGCTGCGATCCGGTACTCCGCGGCCGCACGCGCGTACGCCATGCGTTGATAGTGGTGGTCCGCGATGCGCGTGTGCGCCTCCGGATCACCACCCCGCTGCGCAATAGATACCAGCGTGATCAAGCAGGTGAAGAGAAATGCGATATATCGTGGGATCTTCCGCATCAGAAATAGCGGGGCGAAATGGTGCGGCCTTGGGTGAAACGGAAGTCGTAGGACACCATGATCTCATGGGTGCCCGCATTGTAGGCCCCGATGCGGGTGGTCGTCAGGTCGAACGCGTAGCCTCCACGAAGCTGCTCGTTGAAACGGTACTGTGCCATGAAGCCCAGGCCGTTCCCCAGCCGGTACATCCCGCCGAACCACACCTTGTCACGTAACAGGAAGTTCGCGTTCAGGTCCAGGGATAGTGGCGCGCCCTGTGTAACCCGCATCATTATCGATGGTTTGAACTTCAGGTCGCGGTTCACCTCCATCACGTAGCCGCCCGTAAGGAAGTAGTGCCGGAATTCCCGGTTGGTCACCACCCCACCATCGTCCCCGATCGTATTCTCAAGCAGCTTCGGTGCGCTAAGTCCTACATAGTATGATGCTGAGTGCCATAGCATACCGAAACCGATGTTCGGAAGCACTTTGCCGCTGATGCTCGCGTTGGTGGGGTCCTGCTCCACGGTGCTGAGCGAGGCGATGTCCGCTTGGAAAAAATTGATACCGGCCTTCAGCCCGAAGGAAAGCCGCGTATCAGGACCGGTGCGCAGACGATAGGCGAGATCGGCGAATGCGCCGCTCTGTCTCGCCGGGCCGGCCACATCGTGGATGAGCGTGCCGCCAACGGACAGGGTCTGTCCCGGGAGAGGTGCGTGCAAGGCCAAGGTCTGCGTGGTGGGAGCACCGGCGAAGCCCACCCACTGGTGCCGGCTCAAGGCCATCGCGGTGAATACGTCCGCGCTGCCAGCATATGCCGGGTTGAATGCCAGGGTGTTGAACATGTACTGGCTGTACATCGGATCCTGTTGCGCATGACAGGTCAAGTTCGACAACACCGATGCGATGGCAAAAGTGACCCGCGCTGCCCGCGCAGTGTTCCGGTGCCATGTTCCAGACGCTCTCATCGGTTCAAGTAGATGAATCCACGGAGCGGTTCCACGCTATTGCCCAGGTCCAGTACGTAGTAGTAGGTGGCCGTGGGCAGATCCCCGGCAAGCAGCGCGGTTTCGCACGTGCCATCCCATACCACGGTCGCGTTGTTGTATCCGGCTGCGCTGTATACCTCGGCTCCCCAACGATTGAAGATATCGATCGTGTTCCCGGGGTATCCCTCGATGCCCGGTATGATCAGCAGGTCATTGATGTTGTCCCCGTTCGGTGTGAACGATTCGGGTACAAACACCGGATCGTCGAATACACAAGGCGTGGTGCCTTCGACCGTCTTTGGCCCGCAATCGTTGGTGTCATTAACAACGATGCTGAAGGACTGGCTCGTGAGCAACGGTGTGCTGGTGAACGTATACGGGGCCACTGGGCTGATCGTGCCATCCAGACCGGTCACGCTGTAGGTCGTGGGATCACCGCCCTCGATGGTGACCTGGACGGAATAGGTCCGATCTTCCTCATTGCAGACAAGCAGCGTGTCGGAAACACGTACCGGTTCAGCCACGGTAAGAGTGTATGTAGCCTGGTCCACGCCACAGGACGGAACCACGCGGATATAGGTAAAGAGGTACAGGCCCTGGTCCAGGTTCACCAAGTTCAGCAGCGGGCCCACCAACTGGCCGGTGTTGCCGTTATCAGCCCAAGTACCCCCGGTCTGTGCTCCAGGCTGTAGTGTCGTGTTCAGGTTCAGCGTACCGCTGTTGCACTCCAGCAGGTTGCCATCAGGTCCGGCATCCGGCGGATCATTCACCACGATCGTTACTGAGGCGGCGGTATCGTTGCAAGGGGCCGCGCCCACCAGATTGTAAACGTACGTCCCCGCGATCCCAGTTTCCGGATCGAAGGTGCTGTTGGCAGGGTTCCCGTTGCCGGTGGTCCAAGTGCCCCCTTGGTCAGGAGCCCCGGTGAGCAGATTGAAAAGGCTGAAAGCGTTGGATGTGCGGCAGACCGATACCGTGGTGTCCCCACCCGGATCTGCCCACGGTGAAATGAACAGGCTTACCGCACTGGAGGCTTCGCCGCAGCCGGGCTGTGTCACCGTATAGCTGAAAGGATACGGACCGCCCGGCGGAAGCAGCGTGGCGTTCAGAAAGCTCCCGGTAAGTATGCCCGGAACCGAGCCGGAGGTCCATAGACCGCCTGGTGTGGGTTGGCCGCCCAGCGAGCCGAACATGTTATAAGCGCTATTGCCGCCGCAGATCGTGTCCGTCCCGCCGATCCCCGGATCAAGCCCGGAACCGATATCCACTGTTATCGTGTCCACATCTCCTAAGCACGATCCGATACCGGCCACGCTGTAGCTGAATTCATAAATGCCCAAATTCAACAACGACGCATCGAGGATCCCGTCCACGAAAGCCGCACCGGTGCCGGTGATGTCCACCCAGACTCCCCCCGTATCCGCTGCGGTGCCCAATGCCGCGAACAGGTCCACCGAGGTCTCTGTATTGCATACGGCTAACGTGCTGTCTTCACCCGCGTTCGGCGAGTAAGTGAGGTTGATCGTGAGCGTGGCGCTGGCAGCATCACATCCTGCCCCTCCTTGAACCGTATAAGTGTATACACCTGAACTGTCCACTGCAGGGTTGAAAACGTTTCCATGAGGCGTTCCGTCAGGGCCGGTCCATGTGCCCGTGTTCTGCGGTGAACCGGCCAATTCTGGAAGCATGTTGAACGGCGCGATGTTCGAGCAAACATCGAGCACATCGGGTCCACCCGCGTTCGGTGCGCTCACCTCTGTAACGAAGATCGTTGCCGTCGCATTGGAGCACGCACCGGTACCGATGACCGTGTATATGTAGGGCCCCCCATTGTTCACGGCGGGTATGTAGGTCCCGCTGTGGTTCACATTGAGGCAGCAGGTCCAGGTTCCACCTGTCTGCGGGTCTCCGGTGAGCGACTGGAACAGGTCGATCGGATCACCGTCCGAGCACACGCTCAACGGCCCGCCGATACCGGCTTCAGGAGCAATGGTAAGCACGATGTTCACCGTGGATGAATCGTTGGCGCAGCCACCACTACCAGCCACGACGTATGTGTAGACCCCGCCCACACCCGTGGCCGGATCGAACATGGACACCACCAGGTTCATGTCCGGATCATACCACTGGCCATCATCATCGGGTGACCCCCCCAATTTCGACAGGAGGTCGAACACGTTCTCATCGCTGCACACACCGGAAAGCGGGTTCGGATCACCTGCATCCGGCCCGGCGATCACCGTTACGGTTATGGTGGTTGAATCTCCGGGGCAGTTGTCCGAACTTTCCAGCACGTAACCGAAGTCATACATGCCGACGCCTACCGCGCCCGCATCAAACTCTCCATCCTCATCAACGGCCAATGTGATGTCCAGATCGCGCCAGATCCCACCGGGTTGAGGGCTTCCGCCGAGGAAACCGAACAGGTCCGCGGTGGTTCCGCTGCAAACGATCCCCGTTCCCGGTGTGCCGGCGTCAAGTACGCTGGTGACGTTGACGGTCACCTGCGACTGGTCCACAGGACATGAGCCCCCTCCGCTCACGGTGTATGTGAAGGTATACGGGCCGGGTACCACTTGCGTCGCGTTGAATACCCCATTCACCTGGTTGGCACCGGTCCACGTTCCGGTCGGTTGAGGCGAACCTCCAAGCGCGGCGAACAGGTCCACACTGCTGTCGTTGATGCATGCGCTTACCGTAGCATCGGTGCCCGCGTTCGGCGCGGAAACAAGGCTGATGGTCACAGTGGCCGAGTCGTTCGCACAGGGGTCACTACCCGCCACGAAGTATGTGTAGATGCCTTGCGGATCCGATGCGGGGTTGAAGGTGCTGCTGCCGTGCGGTTCCCCGTCAGGGTCGCGCCATGTTCCTCCGGCGTCAGGATCACCGCCCAGAAGATCGTTCAATAACAAGCCTCCCGCCGTGTTGCACACCTGCACCGCCGTGCTCAGGCCCGCGTCCGGTGGGGTCAGCTCGAAGATCGTCACGGACGCCGTATCGTTCACACACGGAGCATTGCCCTGGACCACGTAGAAGTACTCACCATCGGCTGTTGAGCCGGGGTTGTAAACGCCGGAAGGGAAAGGAAGGAATGCCGATGTGTACCAGATCCCGATCGGGTCAGGGTCGCCTCCGAGCAACGTGATCAGCGGGAATGTGCCTGCCAGGTCCCCGCACAGCTGGATCAGGTTGTCCTCGCCAGCATCGGGCACCTGGTATTCGATCACGTTCACCTGCGCCGAATCGCCGGGGCAGGCGCCCACCGCGTCGAACTTGTAGGTGTAGATACCGGGATCATCGAACGGGGCCAAATAAATGCCCGAATGCGCATCACCTCCTGGATCGTACCAGTCTCCGCCGGGCTGTGGCGTGCCGTTCAGTTCGTTGATCAAAGGGAAGGGACCCTGGTTGCTGCAAACGAAGACCTGACCAGGATCCCCTGCATTAGGGCGCTGGGTGATGGTCACATTCACCGTGGCACTGTCCGCAGGGCATGCACCATTCGCGTTCTTACGGTACTTGTATGATCCTGCGGGATCCACACCTGGATCGAAGATGCCTGTATGGGACTGGCCGTTCGGCCTGCGCCAGGTGCCCCCGGGTTGCGGTGTGCCGGTGAGGAACGGGAAAAGCGGGGCATCAGGGCCGTCGCTGCAGAACTCAGCGTTGCCCGCCAAGGGACCACCCGCGTCCACTTCCTCGAACAGGGTGATCGTGAGCGTGGCCGAATCATCCAGGCATGTGCCATCACCAAGCACAACGTACAAGTATTGGTAGGTCCCGGGAGTGTTCGCTCCCGGGTCGAAGAAGGGTTGGGCCGATGACCCGTTCTGGTACCAATCACCTCCCGAGTCAGGGTCGCCATCCAACGAGGCGCTCAATCCGAATGAGGGTTGAGAGGTACATTTTAATACGCTCGTATTCAGTCCTGCAACAGGCGGTTCCGCATCCTCGACCTCCACTGTGGCGAATGCGCCCGGGCATGGGGGCACCCCGGAAACCGTGTAGGTGTATGTGCCCGGCAGGTCGATGCCCGGCACATAGGTTCCGTTGAAGTTGTTGCTCCATATGCCGGTCGCATCAGGATCACCACCGAGCACCGAGAAAAGATCCAGCGCTCCATTCGATGGGCAGTGTTCAACACTGGTGGAGATCCCGGCATCAGCCTCCTTGCTCACGAATATATATACCGTCTCTGTATCATTCACGCAGGGTGAGATACCGCCCAGCACATAGGTGAAGACGTTCTCCCCGATATTGGTCGGGCCTGGGGTGAACAACTGGGAGGACACCACTGTGCCGAGCGAATCATACCACGTACCCCCGGCGTCGAAGGTCCCGTTCAGGATCGTGGACAGCAAGAATGGCAGGGCATTGGAACAGACGTTCTCCGTGCCGCTTTGGCCTGCGTTCGGTTGCTGATTGATCGTGATGCTCAAAGTCGCCGACCTGTTCCCGCATGGGGTAGTGCCAGGAACCGTGTAGGTCCAGTTCCCGGGCGGGTCAACCCCAGGGACGAACGTAGAAGAGTGTGCGACACCCATTGGCGTTGTCCAGGTCCCGTTCGGTGCCGGGGTCCCGTTCAACTCTTCCGTCATGTCGAACGCGGGGCTGAGCAAGCACTTTGTGAGATTGGCCCCTGCTCCAGGGTCGGGCGCGGTCACTTCACCTACGGTCAACCGTGCCGTGTCAGCCCCACAGGGTGCAGTTCCGGACACGATGTAATAGAACAGACCGGGACTGTCGAAAGTGCCTGTCCCGGGCGGATCATAATTCCCCGATCCCATCCCTGGCTGACCCTGTTTCCGCCATACCCCTCCACCCTGGGCGCCCGGAAGTTCGGTGATCAGTGAGGCTACATTACCATCACTGCAGTAGCTCACGCTGGCTGTAGTGGGACCCGCCTCTGGCGCAGCGATCACCGTGATGCCAACAACGGCCGAATCTGATTGGCAGCCGATAGAACCGGTAAGCACGTAGCGGAACTGGTAGGTGCCGGGTGCTTCGGCCGTTGCATTGAATGTTTGGGGCACCACCGTTCCGGCAGGCAGTCGTTTCCACGTGCCCCCCGCTTGAGGTGTGCCGTTCAAGCACGAGAACAAGTTGTACGCGTTGTTCGTGCGGCACACGTTGCAGTTGCCATTGGTGCCCGCATCCAGAGCGGCGGTGATCGTCACGCGTACGTTCGCCACATCACCGGGGCAGCCACCGCTAGGATTCACAGCGTACTGGAAGTCGTAGGCGCCGGCGCCAACCCCCGTATAGGTGAAGAGACCGTTGGTCATGGTGCCCGGTGCGATATTGTCCAAGGAGGTCCACGTGCCACTCAAGCTTGGTGTACCCCCCAGCGCAGTGAACAGGTTCAACGTGCCTGTTCCAGCGCAGATCGTGAAGTTCCCATCAACACCAGCGAAAGGTGCGGTGTTCTGGATGACCGTGACCGTGGCGGACGAATTCGCGCACGGCGATGTACCCGACAATGTGTACGTATATGTGCCTTGTGTGCTCGTGCCCGGAGTGAAGACACCGCCGGGGGCGCCAGGGTTCCAGGTACCCCCGGGTTGCGGAGTGCCAGTGAGGGACCCGAACAGGTTGAAGGGTGGTGCGGTGCTGCAGACCGTGACCGTGCCGTTGCCGCCAGCATTCGGCCGTTGTACTTCGTTGACGGTAGCCACTGCCGTTGCGTTCACGCAGGGTGCTGTCGCACTGATGGTATACGTGAAGCTGCCCGCCTGTCCAGTGCCGGGGTCGTACGTTCCATTCCCCGGGTTCCATTGGCCGCCCGACCCGGGGGAGCCGTTCAGCACGATGTTCAGTTGGACGTTCGCGCCATCACTGCACACGACCGTGTCTCCACTGAAGCCCGCGTTCGGTTGTTGATTCACCGCCACGGAGACGTAGCCGGTGTCAGTGATACAGGGTACCACTCCTGTGACGATGTATTTGTAAGAACCCGCCGTGCCGGAGGCCGGATTGAACTGACCGGTGGGGAAGGGCTGGTTCGTGGGGGTCAACCAGGAACCCCCGCCTCCAGGTGCGCCGCTGAGCGCAGTGATCAGATTCACGGGTGCACCCGTGCTGCACAGCGTCAAGCTTCCATTGGTCCCCGCGTTCGGTTGCTGGTTCTCGATCACGGTGACCGAAGCGGTATCACGTGGGCAAGGCGCAGTGGTGGGCGTCACATAGGTGTAGACACCAGCGGGCAAGCCCGGGGATGCGGGATTGTAGAAGGAATTCGCTACCGTACCCCCGGGAGGGACCGGCTTGTACCAGGTGCCACCCGTAGTGATGCCAGGCCCCAAGGCCGTGAACATGTCCGTAGTGGGGCTGGTGCTGCAAAGCGTGAGCGAACCATTGGTCCCTGCGAAGGGGGCAGCGATCTGTGTGACCGCAACCGTGGCCACGTCCGCAGCACAGGGAGCGCTACCCGTTAACGTGTATGTATAACTGCCGCCCGCGCTTGTGCCAGGAATGAAGATGCCCGATGGGAAAGGGACACCACCCGGTGCTGTCCAACTCCCGCCCACCTGCGGTGAACCGGTCAGCCGTGTGAACAGGTCCACGTTCGCTCCCGAACTGCAAACGGTCAACGTTCCATTCCCACCCGCATCCGGCGCTTGTGTTTCAGAAACCTCTACCGATGCCGTGAGCAATGGACACGCGCCCGTAGCCGCGATGCTGAACGAATATGTTCCCGGGCCCATCGTCACGGGGTTATACACGTTGCTCGCTACGGTGCTGGGCCCGGTCCACGTCCCTGAAGCGGTGGTTCCCAACGTGTTCTTCAGGTTGATCGAGGGGCCGTTGGAACACAGTGTGGTATCCGTGCTCATGCCCGGATCAGCTGCGACCTGAACGGAAACGTTCACCGTTGATGAAGCATTGGCACAAGGGGACTGCCCGGCGACCGTGTACGTGTAGGTGCCTTGGGGATCCACGCCCGGAACAAATTGGCCACTGTGAGGAAGATCCCCGGGTCTTGTCCATGTACCACCTTGGCCAGGGCTTCCGCCAAGACTGGTAAAAAGATCTTGAGGTGGCGCTACTGAACAGACCGAGAGTACACCCCCGGTCCCAGCGTTCGGCTCCTGTACCAGGCCGATCGTGAGAAAGGACGTGTCGTTCACGCAGGGCGCCGTACCTGTTAGAATGTATCGATAGGTTCCCCCGGCATCAGTGTCCGGTACGAACAGGTCAGGCACCACGTTGCCCGCAAGGGTCCATACTCCGCCGGGTTGTGGTGATCCGAGCAAGCGTGAACGCAAACTGAAGGAGGGCTCTGAACTGCACACGGTGATCGTTTGGTCAAAGCCGGCGTCCGCTGCGGTCTGCTTTGTAACCGAAACGGTCGCCACCGCGTCTACGCAGGGAGAAACGGCCGGAACGGTATAGGTGTACTCCCCCCCTGGCGACGTAGCGGGGGTGAACGTGTTGCTGACCAGGTTCCCGCCGAAAGTCCATTGGCCTCCCGCATCCGGTGTTCCGCTGAGCTCGCTGAAGAGGTCGAAGTCGTCCGCATTACTGCAGACGATCCGCGTCCCGTCCGCCCCGGCATCAGGACCGGTGCGGATCTCTGCTGCCCAGCCGCTCCCGTTCAGCAACAGATCACTCGTCCAAACAAAAGTCAGGCACCCGCTCGGGTTGGTGGATGTGAAGGTCTGGCCGAGCAATGGGACAAGACCGGATCCAATGGCCAATACCGGATCGCTGGCACTAGCTCCGTTGTGGATGACCAGGTTGTCCAACAAGTCGGTGAGTCCGATGCCCCAACCGGTGAAGGTGATACTGGTGAATGGTCCGGATCCGGGCCCTCCGGTAGGGCATAGCGTAGCGGTCATATTCTCGCTGCCAGCGTAGTTCCCAGCCGAGCCACCGCTATCATAAAACGTTCCCGTGCAAGTTTCCCACTGGGCTCCATCAGCCATCAGGAAAATTTGCGCGCAGGCCTCCTGGTTCGTGTACCACGAGAACAGGACGGCCAAGCAGCCGGCCCGAATCGAATTCAGGAGTGGGATGGGCACACGCACGAGGAAGTAAACAAGCCCTGGTAAGGGGCGGTGCAAGTTAGCGCGTAGCCTGCGCCACCGCCCGCTCGGCACCAGCGGATCGCCCGCCCGCTTGGCCCTGTCGACGAATATGGTCGAGTTTTCGACGACCTTTTGAAAATCCTCGCTGAAAATTCTCCTCATACGCTCCGGATCTGAAGACGCGTGAGTGCTTCACGAGTCACCTGTTCAGGGGATCGAGCACGTTCAGGATCATGGAGTAGCTGGTGCCGGTGGTGCGGCAGGAGCGGGTTCCGCCTTCTTCTCTGGTGGTTTCTTCCCGAAGGTGATCGCCAGCATCACCTCATGTGTACCGCTGCTGTATCGGTTCAGGTTGGTGGTGGTGATGTCATAGCTGTACCCGAACTGGAAGGTCTTTTTCAGCCAGTACCCGAGCATCACGCTGATGGCATCATTCGTCCTGTATGTGGCGCCGAGCCAAAGCTGCTCCTTGTAACGCACTGTTGCGGTAAGGTCGATCTTGGCGGGTACCGGATCGACGTATTTCACCAGGACGGAAGGTTCCAGTCGGAAATCGGCACCGAGCGGCAACTTGTATCCGCCCATCAGGTAATAGTGCCGAGCAAGCGTGCTCAGGCTCTCATCCGCGTCATCGTAGAACCAGATCCTGCTTTCAAGCAGTTGGGGTGCCATGGCCCCGGCCCACCAGCGTTCGCCATATGCGTAAAGCGAGAAGCTGGCATCAGGTACGGTGCTTCCGCGCAACTGGTTGTCCATGATGGGATCGTAATTGTCATGGAAGGTGATCTTCGAACCATCGATCAGGAATTGCTGCAGGCCGACCGAAAGGCCCATGCCAAGGCGTATCCCGTCCGAGATCCGCACGTGATATGCATAGCTGGCCTGCGCGCCCGTGCGCCGCGTTGGCCCCACGTGGTCCGTGTAAAGGGAGCCACCCACGCCCATGTTGCCGCTGATCGGAGTTGAAGCGCTCAACATGAACGTGCGGGGCGCATCCTGGATGCCGACCCATTGGTTGCGGTGCGCGCTCCGCATTTCGAACCAAGGCCTGCTCCCAGCGACGGCCGGACAGAACAGATAGTCATGGCTCACATACTGGCTGAGCTGCGGTAACTGCTGCGCCCATGATGCGCCAGCCAAAAGCGCTGCGCAAAAAAGAAGCGGAAAGCGTTGCGTTTTCATGCGATCAGCGGATAACGGTCAGCGGACCGGTGTATGGGTCGGGGAAGCGTGCGTCGTTCAGTTCGATCGCGTAGTAGTAGGTGCCCACAGGTACCAGGCCCCCGCTATAGGTGCCGTCCCATGGTTCACCGTACCCAACGCTCCGGAAGAGTTGTTCTCCCCATCGGTTATAGACCTCCACGGTGCAATCCGGGAACCGGTCGATGAAGTCGATCTGCCAAACATCGTTCGCTCCGTCGCCATTGGGAGTGAAGCCGGAGGGGATCACGATCTCGGGTACAACGGTGATCAATACCGAGTCGGCGCTAGTACATCCGCTCGGCGTGGTCACCTGCAAGATGAACAAGGTGGTGGCCCCTGGCGAAACGACTGGGTTCGGGAGTGTCGCGTCCGCCATCAGCGAGTCCGGGCTCCAAAGGAAGCTGCTGCCGGACGGCCCTGCCGGCTGCCCGCCGAGGTTGACCGTGCCGTCCACGAAAATGTCCTGGTCCTGCCCTGCGTTCGCGAATGGAAGCGAAAGGATGTTCACAAGGATGGTGTCCGTGTCCTCACACGGACCGTCGCTCACGGTGAGGAGATAGGTATAGGCCCCGGGCGAAGGCGTACCCAGGTCCAGTAGCGGTTGTGTGCCCAGTGTTGCTCCTTGCGTATCGGACCAGACGTAATTCGCCGCGCCTTGGCTGGATGCGCCGTTCAATATCAGCACCGCCCCGAAACACTGGCTGATGTCCTCCCCGGCCGCAGCGATCACCGTGCTCAGCGCTCCAACGGTCACCTCCTGCTGCACGCTGCAATTGTTCGCATCCTCAATGATGAGTATGTATTCGCCTGGAACGAGCGAGCTGATGTCCGCTGTGTCAGCGGAGAAGCTGCCCGGCCCGGTCCATGTGACGTCGAGGCCCGGTGTGCCGCCATCGATGGTGGTACTGATGGCACCGTCCGCCGCGGTGTTGCAGCTGGCGTTCACTACCTCATCGATGGCGATCGTGATGGCCGGTGGCTCAAGGATGTTGAAGACCACCGTCGTATCGCATTGCACGGCGTCGGTAATGGTCAGGCTCCAATCACCAGGGCAGAGACCGGTGGCCGTTCCCGTCTGCGGATCCACGTTGGGGGGTATCGGATCCCAAGCGAAGGTGAGCGGACCGATACCGCCACTGGCCGCGAGCGTGACCGAGCCGTCACATGCGGCATTGCAGGTGACCTGCTCGATCCCTCCGTTCGAGGCGATCGCCACATAGGGGAGCAGTGTGAAGGCGAAGGTGCTGTCGCACCCGAGCGGGTCCAGGATCGTGACGCTCCAGTTGCCCGCGCACAAGCCGCTCACGTCCGTGGTATCGGAAGCGAACGTGTTGCCGTCCGGACCGGTCCAAGTGATGGTGTATCCGCCTGCACCTCCGCCGGGTTGTACGCTGGCCACACCATCGCAAGGGCCGTTGCACGTTTCACCTGTGAATGCCAGCGTAGCGGTGATCGCGTTGCCCTCGCTGATCGTGAACGGCACCTGAACAGCGCATCCGCTCGAGTCGCTCACGTTCAGGATGTAGTCACCCGAGCACAGTCCGGAAACGCTCGTATCGCCCTGCGCGATCAATGTGCCGCTAGACGTGGTCCAGGTCAACACATACGACCCGGTACCCCCTGAAACCGACGCTGTGGCGGTCCCGATGCAGTCGCCGAAACAGGGGTTGTCCACTGCGGAAACATCGGCGATCAGTGCCGGGGGATCCGTGAGCGCGAAGAAGAACGAACTGTCACAACCATTGCCATCCGTGATGATCACGTTCCATTCCCCAGCGCAGAGCGCATACACGCTGTCCGTTCCTTGACCCTCGGGATCAGGGGACCACAGGAAGTCCAATTGTCCCGTCCCGCCGGTGGAGGTCAAGAGGATGGCACCATCACACGCGCCGTTGCAGCTGATAGCAGTGACCTGACCAGTTGCCGAGATAGGCTGGGGTTCCGTGATGATCACATCCACGATGGCCAAACACCCCACCGAATCCGTGATGAGCACCGAATAGATGCCGCCGCACAGATCAGTAACACTAGAGGTGCTATCCCCGGTAATGGGGTTCGGTGACCAGTCATACGTGTAAGGGCCCACACCGCCGCTGGGCGCTACCTGGGCCGTGCCCTCGCATCCGCCCGCGCATAAGGGTGGCGTGGTGCCGAGGTTCGGTTGGATCGCTTGTGGCTCGGTCACCAACGCGGTGTCCACGGATAGACAGCCATTCCCATTGATCACCTGTACGAAGTATGAACTTGCGCAGAGCGAATCGAGCAAAGGCCCACTCTCCCCAAGGCCGGTCCCCTGGCCATCGTACCAGGAGATCGTGCAATTCGGCACGGAGCAGATGAGGTCGACCGAAACAGCACCGTCGCATGAACCGGGACAGGTCACGATGTCATTTGTGGCGGTCAGTATCTCGCCATCCGCATCGCTCACCGGTACCGCTTGTTGTGCCTGGCATCCGTTGGCGTCCGTAACGCTCACTTGATAAAGCCCTGCACAAACGTCTGACAGCAGGCTGTCCGTGCCGTAGATGGCTCCGTTCTGGGTCCACGCATAGACGTATCCGGGTGTGCCTCCGGCCGGCGTTACCGTCATCGTGCCGGAGCAGATGCCACAGGTGCTCTGGGTACTGGTGGCGGATATGGTCAGTGGAGAGGGCTCCACGATCGTGAATGTGATGGATGTGTCACAACCGGCATCATCGCTGATGAGCACTGTCCAGACGCCGGCGCAGAGTTCAGATGCGTTGGCCGTTCCTTGGCCGACTGGCGGAACAGGATCCCATAAGTAGGATAGGATTCCGGTGCCGCCCGAAGTGATGACCGATATCGCCCCGTCGCAGGTCGCATTGCAGGATGCATCATTTACTTGGGCTATCACCGCGATCGGGGTTGGTTCCAGTATGAGTACATTGATGACGGTATCGCAGCCGCTCGAATCCGCCAACAACAACGTGTAAGTGCCCGCACAGAGCCCGGTCACTGTCGGAGTGCCGTCACCTGTGATGGGGCCTGGTCCCCAGTCGAACGTGTAAGGGGCGACGCCACCGGCAGGACCTACCGTCGCTGTGCCATCGCACGCGCCAGTGCAGGTCACTTGGGTGGTGCCCAGGTTCGCGATGAGTGTTTGCGAAGGCTGCACGCTCGCCGTGTCGATCACCGTGCAACCCGCATCGTTCGACACTTGTACGAAGTAGTCGCCGGTGCAAAGGTCCTCCAGCGTGAATTGGTTCTGCGCCAATAAGGTCCCTCCGCCATCAAACCAGGAGATCGTGCAGGGGCCGTCCAAGCAGGTGAAGGATACGGACACAGCACCATCACAATTGTTCGCGCAGCTGGTCTGGCCATCGGTCACGCTGAGCGTTTCGCCGGCCGCATCGCTGATCACCACCACGGCCTGCGCTGCGCATCCGTTCGTGTCTTGCCCGGTCGCGGTGTAGATACCCGCGCAAAGCCCGGTGAGGGCTGTGCCTGAGCCGACCACGGTCCCAGCGTCATCTGTCCAGGTGATCACGACCGTGCCTGTGCCACCCGATACCGCGATGGTACCCGTACCATCGCAAACTTGACAATGGGCGGGTGTGGAGGAAGGAGTGAGCGTGAGCGGTTGCGGCTCAGCGACCGTGAAGGTGAGCGTGGTATCGCAGCCGTTCCCGTCGACGATCGTGACCACGGATACACCGGCGCACAACTGTGTTGCCGTTCCACCACCCTGGCCGTTCGGTGGTTGCGGGTCCCACACGTAGCTGAACGTGCCCGATCCGCCTTGCGTGTTCAAGAGGATACTGCCATCACACACGCCCGCGCAAGAAAGGTCCTGTACGGTCGCGTTGGCATCGATCGGTGCCGGGCCCAGAATTAGCACGCTCGCGGTGATCGAGCATCCGTTGTCGTCCGTGATGGTCGCATCATACGTCCCGGCACACAGGCCTCCAGCGTTCGGCGTTCCCTGTCCGGATCCTGGAAGCGGGCTCCATACCACTACATAGGGAGGAACGCCGCCATTTATGCCAAGGGTGGCGATACCATCGCACACACCTGCGCAGCTTGCCGGGGTCGTACCGAATTGAGCGGTGATCGGTGTTGGCGCCACAACGAGCGCCGAATCGATCGTCAAACAACCATCGCCATTGGTGACCTGCACCAGGTAAAGCCCTGCGCAGAGTCCATTGAGCGAGTTGTTGCTCGCATTCAGGTTCGTACCCAGTCCATCGAACCAAGCGATCGCGCATGCGGGTGCCGAGCAGTTGAAGTCGACCGATACGGTGCCGTCACAATCCGTGGGGCAGGTCACGGTGTCATTCGAGATGGTCAGGTCCTCGCCATCGCTGTCCCCTACCGGAACCGCTATCTGGGTAACACAACCTGAGGCGTCCCCGATGATCACCGTATAGATACCCGCGCAGAGGTTGGCTTGCACGGAATCCGCGGTGGTCTGGTTGATCGGTGGCCCCCATGCGAAGAAGTAACCGCCTCCACCCCCGGAAACATGGACGGTGATCGATCCATCGCAGGCTTGGCACTGGCTCTGAACCACCTCGGCCGAGGTAGTAAGCACCGGTGGGTCAGTCAGCGTGAAGTTGACCGTGGTGTCGCAGCCGAGGGAGTCGGTGATGGTCACACTCCAATCACCCGGGCACAATTGCGAAGCGTTCTCGGTGCCTTGGCCTGCTGGCGGTTGGGGGCTCCAGATGAAGGACAGGGTACCGCTTCCCCCGGAAGCGCCCAAAGCGATCGAACCATTGCAATCACCGTTGCACGCTACAGGCGTCACCACAGGGGAAAGGCTGATCTCCGGCGGTGAGGTGATCAGGATGCTGACCACCGTGTCACAACCGTCCGCGTCCGCGATGGTCACATCATATACACCCGGACACAGACCACTGGCCGTATTTGTGCTGTCCCCGTTCTGGGGGGCCGGTTCCCAATTGTAGGTGTACACGCCACTGCCTCCTGTGGGGGAGACGGTGGCTGTGCCGTCGCAAACGCCCGAGCAGGTCGCTGGCGTGGTGCTCAGGTTCGGAATTATCGGTGCATAGGCCGGTATGGTGAACGAATCCGTGGTGTCGCAGCCGAGCGTATCCGTTACGGTGAGTGAATAGGTCGTCCCCGCACAGAGGCCGTCAACGTAGAATTCACCTTGTCCTGAACCTGGTTCGGGCTGCCAGAAGAAGGTGTAGCCCGGAGTGCCGCCAGAAGGGAAAGATGCTGCTTCACCGGTACAAGGACCGGCACATGTGGCCGCGTTGAACGCCAGACTCGTGGTCAACGGAGGAGGCTTGCTCACGATGAAGCTCACCGTGGTATCGCAACCCACCGAGTCGGTGATGGTCACGTTCCACAGACCCAAGCACAGCCCGCTAACAGAATCGGTGCCTTGTCCCTGTGGAGGTTGTGGTGTCCAGAGGTAGGTGAAGCCTCCGGATCCGCCGGTCGGTGCCACGGAGGCCGCACCGTTACAGATGTTGAAACAGGTAGCGTCAGTTACCGTCAAGTCCGGAAGTATCGGTTGCTCCGGAAGTATGGTGAAAGCCCAGGTCGTATCGCAGCCGCTCGCATCGGTGATGGTCACGCTCCAATCGCCTGCGCAAAGGCACGAGCTGCTTGATGTGCCAGCACCGCACGGTGGGACGGGGGACCATGAGTACGTGTACCCGCCTGCACCGCCGGTCGGATTTAAGCTTGCCGTGCCATCGCAAGGTCCATTGCATGTTTCGTTCGTGAATGTGCCATTGGGGAGGATCGGGCTTGGTGCCCCAATGGTCATTACCAGGGTGGTATCGCAACCCGCTTGGTCACCGATCTGGACCGTCCACTGCCCAGGGCACAGCGCACTTATGCTTGAGTCAGCACCCTGCTGTGGGGGTGGCGTCCATGTAAAGTCGTAGCCCGGCACGCCGCCACTTACGGACAAGGTGATCGTGCCATCGCACAGGTCCGAACAGCTCGCATCTGAAACCGTCGGTACCGCCACGATGCCGCTGGGCGTATTGATGATGAACTGCACTGTGGTGTCGCATCCCAAACTGTCCGTGAGGGTAACGCTGCCCGTTCCCGGGCAGAAGCCTGTGGCGGAGGTTGTGCCTTGGCCTCCGATCAACGGTTCGGGGGTCCAAACGATGGTGATCGTTCCTGTGCCGCCGGTGAAGCCTACCGTGGCGGAGCCGTCGCATGGTCCCCCGCAGCTGGCCACCGTGGTAGTGATCGTAGGCAGGATCGCCGGGGGCTGAGTGATAATGAATGAGATGGTGGTGTCGCAACCCGCCGCATCGGTGATGGTGAGCGTGTAGTTGCCAGGGCAGAGCTGTGAAGCCGCAGGTGAACCCTGCCCCGCGCCGGGCGCTGGTGACCACACATAGATGTAGCCAGGTGTGCCACCGCTCGTTGTACTCGTAGCGGTTCCGTCACAGGCCCCGTCGCAACCGGCCGGAGTGATGACAAGACCCGCATCGATGGGCAATGGTTCCGTGATATCGAAAACAAGCGTGGTGTCGCACACTCCATCCGAGATCGTTACTGACCAGGTTCCCGCGCAAAGTCCCGTGGCCTGCTGCGTTCCCGGGCCGTTCGGTGGCTCAGGTACCCACGTATAGGTAAAGATGCCCGCACCACCCAGGGGGTTGAGCAGGATGCTGCCATCACACGAGCCCGCACAAGACACGTTCGTCACTGAATCCTGAGCGTCCACCGGAAGGGGGGCGCTGATGGTGAAGGTGACCGAGGTGTCGCAGCCAACGGAGTCTGTGACGGTGAGTGTGTAGTCCTGTGCGCACAGGCCAGATGCGTTCGGCGTGCCTTGCCCGGTGACGCCAGGCGACCATACGAAAGTGTACGGATCATTCCCGCCGCTCACCGTGGCATCAGCCGTGCCGTTGCAGAAGTCGGGGCAGGTGGCATCCGCCGTGGTAACCACGACATCGATGGGCAGGGGCGCTTCTATGATGAACGTCTGGATGACTTCACAGAGCGCACTGTCCAGTACTTGCACTGTGTAAACACCTGCACAAAGACCGTTCACCGCATTTGTTCCGTCGCCAGCCGGAGAGCCGGACCAGTCATAGGTGTAGTCCGGTGATCCACCGGAAACGGTAACGCCCGCGGTGCCATCGCAGTTCGCCCCGCAGGTGATGTTGGTCTGCGTGGGTGCAACGATCAGTTGCGGCGGCTGGTTGATGGTGATCGTGACCGAAGTGTCGCACCCCAACGAGTCGGCGATGGTGATGCTCCAGTCCTGTGCGCAGAGTCCGGCGCCCGAAGCGGTTCCGTCACCGATCAGGGGTGGTGGCGCCCAGACATAGGTGTATGATCCCGTTCCGCCTGTAGGGGCCAGGTCGATCGTGCCGTTGCATTGGCCGAAGCAACGCACATCGGTGAAGGTCTCGTTCGGAAGAATGGGTGGCGGTTGTGCGATCGTGAACTGCAATGTGGTGTCGCATCCGACCGCATCCGTTACCGTTACAGTGTAGTCGCCAGGGCAGAGTTGCGTGGCGTTCGGTGTGCCTTGGCCCGTAATCGTCCCCGGACCCCAAAGGATGGTGTACCCTGGTGTACCTCCACTCACCACGATATCGGCTGCGCCATCACAATCGCCCGAACAGGTGGCGCCGGTAACCGTCAGCTGCACATCGATCGCGGGTGCCGAACCGATGGTGAATTGCACCAACGTGTCACAGCCCGTCGCTTGGTCCGTGATGAGCACGGTGTAATCGCCTGCACACAGATCGCTCACGTTCGGCGTGCCGTCACCGTTGATCGTTCCAGGTCCCCAATCGTAGGTGAATGGACCTGCCGCACCGCTCGGGGCCGCGCCCGCCGAACCATCGCACGCGCTGAAGCAGGTGGCATCCACGAATGTCACATCCGGAGTGATCGGTGGAGGATCCGCGATGGTAAAACTGATGGTGGTGTCGCAACCATTCGCATCGGTGACCAGCACGGACCAATTACCGGGGCATAGCCCGCTCACGTCCGTAGTTCCGTCGCCCGTGGGTGTTCCCGGTTCCCAGTCGTAGTCATACTGTGGCGTGCCTCCGCTCACATCCACATGCCCGGTCCCGTTGCAATCACCTGAGCACAGGGCATCCGTAAAGGTGAGCGCTGCCAGCAACGGTTGCAGGTCGATGGTGAAGGAGGTATCGAATACACACAGGTTCGTATCGCGCAATTGCAGCGTGTTCACCCCAGCACATAGTTGCACCGGATTGGAGGAGGTCTCGGTGTTGTTGTTCCAGTTGTACACGTAGCCACTGCCCGCGCCACCGCCAGGGAAGGTCACAGCCGTTCCATTGCAGACATCCGCGCAGGTCGGCGGATTCAGGCCGAAGAAGATCACCCCGAGTGGCGGTGGTGGGTTGATGAGGGTGCTTGCGAAGCAGCCCACGTTCTGGCCGATATCGGTAACGATGACCAGTTTGTTCCCCGCGCATAGGCTGGTCCAAGGAAGTGATGTGCACGGGGTGCAGTTCGGTCCGCCCGACCACTGTATCGAGAAGTTGCCCGTGCCACCTGTCACGCTCACGTTCACCGCGCCGTCGCAGGCGCCGTTGCAGCTCACCCCGAAGCCGCCGATAAAGCTGCTCGTCACGAACGCGTTGACCTGGAAAGGCGTTTGCCCCGGCCCAGCCCCGCAATTGGTGATGCCCCGGAGTTCTTCCGCGTCGCGCGCCGTGCCGTCCCAGTTCGCGAGCGCTCCGTTCACTACCACCATGGATCCCCCGTCCGAGATGGTGGTGCGGTCCATGTCCAGACCCAGCGAACCGGTGCTGACGAACGCGTTCCCCGCCTCGATCCGCTTGCGTGCGCGCTGTTCCGTGCGGAAAGCGCCTGTTTCCACCACGCCGTCGAACAGCCGGAAGGTGCCCTCCCGAAGTATCAGGTCTCCGGTAGTTACCAGCGCGCTGCGCAATTCGTAGTCAGCGTCTCCGGAAAGGGTCACATCACTCGCCATCCGCACCCCGTGCGCGTCGATCGGGAAGGTACCCCCATCGCCCAACAGGACCAGGCCTCCGGTGAAGAGCCAGCTGATCGTTCCGTACGCGCGGAAGCCACCGCCGATCGATACCGTGGAGGATGGATCACCGGCAATGGTGAGCCCTCCTTGCGCCCCGTCGATGTTGAGGTCGAGGCAGCGGGCGTCGCCATCGATCGTGAGCGTGATGCCGCCTTGGCCCAGGATCGAGGCGTGCTCGTCCGTTCGCGGTGCCCCCGCCCCACCGGTTCCGCCCGCATTCAAGGACCAATGCGCCGCGTTGCTCCAATGGCCGCTACCGCCTACCCAGTATTTTGTGCGCTGGCCAGAAGCGGGATCGGCGGCGAACGCGGTGATGGTGAGAAGGGCCGCTAGAAGGAGGGGTCGTTGTGGCTTCATTCGAAAACAGGGCATCGCACGATGTTCTTGGCCGGATCGTCATTCCCGCACGGGTAGATCGCCAGGATCACTTCGTGGGTATTACTGCTCGCTAGCCGCAGCCGACTGGTGGTAACGTCGTAGCTGTAGCCCAGCGTGAAAAACTTCAGGAAGGGGATCTTTACCATGAACGCCACGGCATCCTGGTTGCGGTAGCTCACGCCCAGGCCGAGCTTGCGCCGGTATTCCAAGCTCAGGTTCAGGTCCAACGCTACGGGCGACTTCGGTGAGAATTTCAACATCGTGCTCGGCACCAACGCCATGGTGCGGTTGATGCGGATGCGGCGGCCGCCACTCGCCAGGAAGTGGCGCGTCAGCCGCGTATTCTCGCCCATGTCCTTCACCCTGTTGCCCAGCACCTGGCTGATGGACAGGCCGGCCCAGCCATTCTTACTGTACATCCATACGCCCGGCCACACTTCGGGGTACACGATCACGCTGCCATCGTTCGACAGGAGAGGGTCCGTAGGGTCGATCGCCGTTACCTCCCCCAGATCGAGCTTCTGCTGCACAACACCGGCGAATAGGCCCACGCTCAGGAAGTGGTCCTTCGCCATCTGCATGTGGTACGCGTATGCGAGATAAACTTGCGTATGGCCGAGTGCCCCGGCCTCATCACTCCCCACAAAGGCGCCCACGCCGTGCCGATTTTTCACAAAGGGTTTGCCCTTTGCGCGGATGGACCCGTGCAGGCTGGCCCAGCCCGTGGTGGGTGCGCCGGGGAAGCCCACCCATTGCTTGCGGAAACCCAGCCGCACATCCAAGCAGTCCTTGCTCCCCGCAACGGCCGGATTCACGCTGAACTGGTTGAAGACGTATTGGGTGTATTGGGCGATCTGTTGGGCCCGCACGTGGGCGACCAGCAAGAGCAGGGCCAGGAGCAGGGTCCGCGCGCGCATCAATTCACGATGGTGAGAAAACCTGTGTAAGGCTCGGATACGCCTTCGAGTTGGCTGAGCTGGATCACCCAGTAGTAGGTCGCCGCAGGAAGTCCGCCCCCATCAAAAGGCACTTTGTAGCCTACGTTGCTGAATACTTTTTGCCCCCAGCGATCGTAGATCGTTACCGCAGCTTGCGGGTAGTCCTGAATGCCGAAGATCTCCCAGGTATCGTTGATGCCATCGCCGTTCGGGGTAATGGTGTTCGGTGGGTTGATCGGGCGGTTCACCTCTATGAACACATCGTCCGTATAAATGCAGTCATCGATCTGGGTGGTCACCGTGTAGGTGGTGCTTTCATTGGGCGTTGCTATGGGATCGGGTATGCCATTCCCGCTCAGGCCACTGATCGGGCTCCAATCCCATGTGGTGCCCGGCCCCGTGGCCAACAACTGCGTACTTCCGCCAAGGTCCAACGTCACGTCAGGGCCTGCGGTGAAGTCCACCCCTACGATGTCCGCGCCCGGGCCATCCAACTCGATGTTGAACCCGCAGTTGGCCGCGAGCGTGGATCCGTTGTCCTGCATTCCCGCCACGACGATCCAGTACTGCGTATTCGGCAACAAGCCTGGTATCTGCACATCGAAGTCCGTAGAATCCACTTCGCACGGCTGCAAAAGAGTGTACGTGCCAGGGTTGCAAGGGATCACGAAATTCAGGACCGCCACGCTCAGTTCATTGTCCATGCCCGGCGTGCCCGTGCAGGAGATCCCTGTCATATGCAGGTCCACTTGGCCACCAAGGCTATTGGTGGTGAAGGTGTACCAGAGAAGATCACCGCCTGGTGGGCAGATGGCCGGAAGCACCTCGGCTGATCCCGTGTTATTGCCGACCAAGGCCTGGCCCGCGCACAGGACGGCCGCGTCCGCGCAGGCGTCATTGAGTGGCTGGGCACACAGGCGACAGCACACCAGCAAGAGGAAGGGCAGGCTTGATAAGCGCATGGGCACACCGGGGCAGCGCCGAAGGTAACGGCACCTTCCCGGCGGGTTATGGTACAACGGCGTGCTTTCTCACACGGCTGTGTTCAACCCTCCTGTGCTTCCGGCGGAGCGGGCTGCTCACACCATCGCCGCACAGCCTGGAATAGTCCCGATCTATCCTGTGAAGTGCCGAGGTTCACCATCCACGTTGAATTTCAAGGCGTTGAACGCCCCTGACTTTCCGCGCGGGATGCTCAATGACGACCAGTCCGCACCAACGAATGCACGCGCCAAGAGCACGATCTGCCCTGTGTGGTAGGCGTAATGGGCGAGTTGCCGGTGAAGCGCCTCCTCCACGGTATGCCCTTCGTTACGGATGTACACGATCCGCTCAAGGTCCGCTTCAACCAAACCGTCCATCGCGTCGAACAGGGCCTTCCAGCCTTCTTCCCATTCCGCCATTGAGCGGGTACGCTCAGCGGTTCCTTCTGTGAATTCGCCCTCCCGGTCCCGCCACGATTTTTCGCCATCACTGGTCAGAAAGTCCGTGAAGCGCGACCGTGCGTTTCCAGCGATATGCCGCATGAGCACGTCGATGCTGTTCCCGTCCTCCCCGATCACCCGATGAAGGTCCGCATCCCCGACCTGGGCTACCGCCTTTTCCGCCAACCCCTTGTAATAGCGGAACAATTTTTGGATCGAGGTTGAGGTGTGCATTGTGTTCTTGGTGTGAAGTTCGTGCGGTCGACATCGGTGCGAAGGGGGCCGCAATGTGCGGTTCGTCCTTGTCGATAGGTTGTGATAAGGGTCTATTCCACGGGCGTCTTCTAACTATCGTTCCCGCTGCACTACCTTTCGGCAAACATCCCACCCATGGCGAAGCGAGCAAAAAAACGTCCCGCAAAAAAGACGGCGACGAAGAAGTCCGTAGCGAAGACCACCAAGAAAGCGACGAAACCGGCTACCAAGAAGAAGCAGGCGAAGGCCGTAAAGAAAATGGTGGTGACGAAAGTCGCAAGGAAAGCGGCGAAGGTGACCAAGAAGGCCGTTAAGAAGAACGCCGCGATCCCGATGAAGAAGGGCGCCAAGAAAGTTGTCGTGAAGAAGGCTGCCAAGAAGGTCGCGGTGAAAAAGGCCGCCAAGAAAGTGGCGGTGAAGAAGGTCGGCAAGAAAGTGGCGGTGAAGGTCATCAAGAAGGCAGCAAAAAAAGTGACTCCCGCAAAGCGGGTAGTTGCCAACGTGAAGAAGGCCGCCAAGAAAAGCGTGGTGAAGCGCACCATAGCGAAGGTGACGCGCAAGGTGAGGTCCGTGGCGAAAAAGGTGAAGGCCGCTGTACGGAAGCCGATGTCCAAAGTGGAGAACGCCGTGCGAGAAGCAGCTCAGGATGCCGGAGCGGCCACCATGCGTGTGGTTGAAGAAGTGCGGGAGAAGGTGCAGGACACCATCGCTGGCGACAAAGCGGAGACAGTTGACGGATCCGTCCACAAGAGCGATGATCGCATGGGCTCATCGGCGGACACCGGACGAACGGACGATGAACTGACCGCGGAGGATAGCGGCAATGGTAAACCTGAAGCGCGCCGGGACGACGGGGCGTGAAAGGCGTTCAATACAGTGTGACCTCGCCGCACAGGTCCGTGGCGAACCGGGCTTGTACAATACTACCGTCCGATCCCTGTCCGAACAGGAACATCAGTTTTGTTACGCTCGCTTCTACCGTCATATCGTGAGCGCTCACCACACCCATGTCCGCGAATGCGCGACCGGTGACGTAGCGGCCCTGCTCAACACGGCCACCGACACACTGCGTCACGTTCACCATCACGATACCGCGATCGCGGCCTGATCGCAGCGCGTTCAGGAATCCTTCGTCCGTTGGTCCGTTGCCGCTGCCGAAGGTTGTGAGCACAACCGCTCGCAGCCCCGGCATGGCCAGCGCGTGGCGCACCCATTCCGCGCGTATGCCCGGGAAAAGCCGGATAACACCGACGTTGTCGTCCAAGCGCGCGTGCGCCTGAAGCCCGCCTGTGCGGAACGGCAAGACCGCTTGGGCATCATAACGGATATGCACCCCGGCTTCTGCCAGTACAGGCCAATTCGGTGATCGGAAGGCCTCGAAGCGCTCGGCGTGTACTTTCACCGTTCGGTTCCCGCGGTACAAGCTGTACTCGAAATAGACCGCGACTTCCGCAACCATCGGCCGGCCATTCACACGCGCCCCGGCGATCTCGATGGCCGTTAGAAGATTCTCCTTTCCGTCCGTGCGTATCGTGCCGATCGGCAGCTGCGACCCCGTGAGGATCACCGGTTTGGCCAAGCCTTCCAGAAGATAGCTCAGCGCACTGGCGGTATAGGCCATCGTGTCGCTCCCGTGCAGCACAACGAACCCGTCATGATCGTCGTAGTGCCGCGCGATGAGTTGGGCGATGCGTACCTGATCCTCCGGCCGCATATCGCTGCTGTCGATGGGCCGCTCGAACGACACCGCATCGAGCCGCACGTTCATTCGCTCCAGTTCGGGAACATGCTTTTCCAAGTGCCCCAGATCCATCGCTTGGAGCGCCCCGCTACGAGGGTCGGCCATCATCCCGATGGTGCCGCCGGTATAGATGATGAGCACCTTCGATCGATCGCTCATTTCGCGAAGAGTTGTTCGGCGTTGGCCGTGGTGATGCGAGCGACCTCAACAAGCGTGCGCTCCGTAGCGGCGGCCAATACCTGAGCGACCAAGGGTACGTACCCGCTCTCATTGCGCTTGCCACGGTACGGCACCGGAGCCAGGTATGGTGCATCGGTTTCAAGCACGCAATGTTCGGCGCCCACCTCCCTCATGGTCTCTGCCAAGCCGCTCTTGGGAAAGGTGATCACCCCGCCGATCCCCAGCTTGAACCCACCGAGCCCGATCACCATCCGCGCCTGTTGCGGAGTGCCCGTGAAGCAATGGAACACGCCGCGCAAGGAGTTGTCATTCTCGTCCTCCACAATACTGAATACCTCGTTGAAACTCTCGCGGCAATGGATCACGATGGGTAGGGCGAGTTCCTTCGCCCAGCGCACTTGTGTGCGGAAGGCCTCCTGCTGTTGAACGAGCAAGGTCTTGTCCCAGTAAAGGTCGATGCCGATCTCGCCCACGGCATAATAACGACCATCGCTGAGCAAACGCTCTACCTCAGCGAGGTCTTTCACGAAGTCAGGCGCTACATGGCTCGGGTGCAGGCCCATCATCGGGAAGCAGAGGTCAGGGTTGGCATCACATAGCGCGTGCATCCCTTCAATGCTTTCGTGGTCGATGTTCGGCAGGAAGAGCTTCTTCACTCCGGCCTCGGAGGCCCGGGCGAGCATCTCCTCGCGATCACTGTCGAATTGCTTGTGGTAGAGGTGGGCGTGGGTATCGATGAACATCGGAGCGCGAAAGTAGAGGCCCTGCGAACGTGCCCCGTCAACGCGCACCTTTGCGGATGAATGAAGATCCTTGTTATCCGTTTCTCGTCCATCGGCGACATCATACTGACCTCACCAGTGCTGCGATGCCTCAAGAAGCAGCGGCCGGGGGCGGAGATCCACTTCCTTACGAAAGCCCAATTCCGCGACCTGGTCGCACACTCGCCCTATGTGGACAAGGTGCATACGATCGGAAGCGAGCTGGGCGAGGTTCTTCCCGCGTTGAAGAAGGAAGGCTTTTCGGAGATCATCGACCTGCACCACAACCTGCGCACGATGAAGGTGAAGCGCGCGTTGGGCGTTCCGTCGCACAGCTTTCCGAAGTTGAACATCGAGAAGTGGATGCTGGTACACCTGAAGCGCGACCGCATGCCGCATATCCACATCGTTGATCGCTACATGGGCACGGTGGCTCATCTGGGCGTGAAGAACGATGGCGCGGGTTTGGATCTCTTCATTCCTCCGGAACGCGAAGTGCCGCTTTCAACCTTGCCGGAGAGCCATCGCAACGGGTACGTCGCACTGTGCATCGGTGGGGCGCACTTCACCAAGCGTCTACCGGAGCACAAGCTCATCGAGTTGGCCTCTCATGTGGAAGGCCCTATCGTCATCATTGGCGGTCCGGAGGATAGACCGGTCGCGCGCGCGATCGCTGATGCCGTGGGGGCGCGGGCGTTCGACGCGACAGGTGAGTATGACCTGCTCGGTAGCGCGTCGATGATCAAGCAAGCGAAGAGCGCCATCACGCACGACAGCGGGGCCATGCACGTGGCAGCGGCATTCGCAGGGTCCCGAGACGGTGACCCTGCGTATACCGTGGTGAGCATCTGGGGCAATACGGTGCCGAGCTTCGGCATGGGGCCTTACATCCCGCAACACCCTGAGCGGGCGCACATCATGGAAGTGACCGGCCTCCCGTGCCGTCCGTGTTCCAAGATCGGGTTCGATGCCTGCCCGCGTGGGCATTTCCGGTGCATGGAGAAGCAGGATCCGATGCGGATCGCCGAGCGCTTGAGCACCTGAGCAATGTCCTGGGATATTTTCATCCAAGACCTTCCTGCGGTCAAGACCATCGAAGAGATCCCGTCGGACTTCCGCCTGAAGCCGATAGGGAACCGGGAGGAAACGATCGCTCGCGTCCTGGAGGCCGTTCCCTTTGCCGAGCGGCAGGACGAGGATCGGCTGTTCGTGCGCACCGGCGAAGTGGACCTGAGCATGAGTTTCAGCTTGGACGAAGCCACGCGCAAGCTCATGTGCATCGCCATTCACGTGCAGGGCGGCGAACATGCGGCAGCGTGCGTTGCAGCGATCGTGAGGGCCAGCGGGCATCGTGCCTTGGATACCGGCACCGGCGGGTTCTTCGTTGCGGATACGCCGGAAACCGGTTACGCGGCCCGGGAGGCATACCGGACGAAGATGGCCGGGGAGGACTGAAAGCCTATACCGCTAAGGAGGTAAAACGCCGGTGGAGGAGGAGCGCCAATGGCGACCCAGCAAGATGGTCAGGAGTATCGCGCTCTGCACCAGGAAGTACTCATGCCACAGGTTGCCGCTCGCATTCCCATCACTGAGCTTCCATCCCCGGTCCACGATCAGGAACAGCAGACCAAGGGCGAACGCGAAGACGAGCACGTAGTCCCAGCGGCGCATCATGGCCCGGATGGCAGGAAGGTCCACCATGCGTTCCCAACGCTCGTTGAGCAGGCTGCCCAACAGCGGCCACGCGAACAGAAGTGGCAGCGCGAAGAGCCGCGCTTCGCGTGCCTTTGTGGATACCAGTACCACCACCGTGTTCAGCAATAACGCCAGCAGGAAAGAGCGGCGGAAGACGGCAAGCTCCTCCCGCTGTGGACCGCTGAGCGGACCCATGCCGAAGAGCAGGGTAGCGGGCAAGCCCACGGCGAGGTAGAGGTAGATGAGCGTTTCCCAAGTCCGCTCAGCATCTCCGAAGTTCTGCTCGAAGAAAGAGGTACGGCCAGCAAGGTCTTCTGTCATGCGTTCGGCGGCACCCAAGTGGTGGGTGTACCACAGGACGAAAAGACCGTAGAGCAGCACGGGCAACACGAACGCGAACGCTTTCGCGGCGCCTGCCCATGTACCCCAAGTGCGTGGTCGCCATGCGCCATCTGAACCGAACAAGAACAGCGAGGGAAGGAGCAGCAGCGAAGATTCCCGCACGCAGAGAGCAGCCGTGAACAACAAGGCGAAAACCAACCAACGACGTTGATGACACGCCACCAAGGCACCGAACAGCAACGTGTACTGCAGCGGCTCATCATAGGTGTAGATGGGCGGGAACCAGCCGGACAGTACCGTAAAAGACAAATGGTACGCTACCAAGGCGAGCAGCGCCGGCCGTGGTCCGGAACCCAACCGGCGGGCGCATCGGTAAAGGGAGAGCCCACTAACGAAGAGCAGTACGAACTGGGTTGCGATGAACGCCCGGGCGGCGCCGATGCCTGTGGCCGCATCCACCGCATCGATGATCCAGGTGGTACACGGGCGACGTGCGAAGGCGGGTTCCGTACGATGTACCTCCACGTTGTAAGAGAGGTAGTCCATGTTCAGCGACCGGTCGCCGAGGGGCCAGGACTCAGCGTCGAGGTTCAGCATGCTGTTCATGGAAGGCAGCAGGTGCAGCCCCAGTGTGAAACCCGTAAGGGCCAGGCCCAAGGCGCAGGGGATCCAGCGCCCCACGCCGGGCGTCATGCGAACAAGGCTTTCAACTCGGTCGCGTCCTTCGGCTCCATCTTGCCGCTGAGGATCAAGCGCAGTTGCCTGCGGCGCAAGGCCCCGGCATAGCGGCGGAGCTCATCCTCGGTTTCCGGTACCACCTCCGGTACCTTCACCGGCCGGCCCGTATTGTCCACCGCAACGAAGGTGTAGATGGCGCTGTTGCAGGCGATCTTCTCCCCGGTCACCTGGTCTTCCACCCACACATCCGCCCAGATCTCCATGCTGGAACTGAAGCAGCGGCTCACTTTGCTCTGGATGGTCACGAAATCACCGAGCTTGATGGGCCGATCGAAGCTGACATGGTTCACGGCTACGGTTACCACTTGCCGCTTGCAGTGCCGATGTGCGCTGATCGCACAACTGATGTCCAGCCATTGCAGCAGCCGACCGCCGAAGAGGTTGGCGAGCGTGTTCGTATCGTTGGGCAGTACGAGGTGTGTGGTCTCGGCGTGGCTGTCTTTGGCGGGGCGGGGGTCCATGGAGGATGGTAAGGTGCAACGTTCGGGGGGTAAAGGTGCGCTGTACGCGGCTGACAGCGCGGAACGTGTTGCGCACTTTTCCACCCAGCCACTTTCGCACCCTTGCACCACCGGTAGATATCTTTCCCGCATGGACGCATCGTGGTACCCGATCATCAAGGCGCTGCACATCATCTTCATGGTGACCTTCTTCGCGGGCACCTTCTACATCGTGCGTCTCTTCATCTACCACAAGGAGGCCTTGTCCAAGTTCGAGCCGGACCGCACCATCCTTTCCCGCCAGTTGATCGTGATGGAACGCAAGCTTTGGTACATCATTACCTGGCCGTCTCTGGTGCTCATGGCGGTCTTCGGGATCGGGTTGTTCTGGTTGAACCCCGCGTTGATCAAGCAACCATGGATGCACGCCAAGCTCGGCTTCATCGCCCTGCTCTTCGTCTACCACTTCAAGAACCACGGTCTCTACCTGAAAGCCCGGAACAATGAGATCCGGTGGTCATCGTTCCGGTTGCGGCTGTGGAACGAAGGCGCGACCATCGTGCTGATCGCCGTGGTGTTCCTCGCCGTTATCAAGCAGCTTGACTGGAAGTACGGCGCTGTTGGCCTGTTGGTGATGGCGCTTGTGCTGGGGCTGGCCGTGGTCCAATACAGAAGAAAGCGGCTGGGTGTGCCGGGCTCCCGTTCGGCCAGTAGAACGGAACAAACCCCTTGAAACTCGGGCCGGACGGAAGTCCGGCGCACCGATCAGCGCAGGGTGTAGATCAACACCTTGCCCTTGTCTGTGCCGGTGATGAATTCGTTCCCGTTGAACAAGCAGGGCGATCGATGCTGCTGGTCCTTGTTCTCCGGGAACAACAATGTTTGGACTGAGGCCCCGTCCTTTCCGATGAAGGAGATCGTCCCGTTCTTGTCCGCTTGCGCCGTAAGCTCCCCGTGTACCGCTCTCTCCTGCTGATAATAGCGGTCAAACGGCGAATTCCCCACTTTCAGATCGAGCTTCTTCATCGCCAAGGAATTCGGCATCCACGTGAAGTTGGACAGATTGCCGCCTTCCTTCTTGCCCGTCTTCATATCCCAGATCTCCCGTTTGCCCGTAAAGCCCGCCAGCATCACATACTCGCCGTTCTCATTGAACAACGCGTAATAGACCGCCTCGCTATTGTCCTCCATGAAGTCCAGGTGATACACAGGCTTGCCGGACGCGAGGTCCATCACATCCGCCCCTTTATCAGTTCCTGCCAGGATGCGATCGCCTTTGGGCGCGATGGTCAGAAACAGCACTTCGGCCTTCTCGCACTGGATCATGCGCGTAACAGGCTCAAGCACGGCCTGCCCCAGCGAAAGGAGGGAAGCACTGAGCGCAAAGATCAGAAGGAGCGTGCGGTTCATGCGTTGCTGTTGATGAGATGACGATGCTGCTGCAGCCAAATTATGGCGGAAGGGGCGTCCGGAAAAAGTTGGATCGGTCGTTTGGGCTTGTTGTGCCGTACGAAGGCGTTGGCGCTCATCTGGTGGCCGAAATCGCGTACCACGATGGCATCGGCGGCCAGGATCTCGCTGCCCGCTTCACTGGACGCATGGCTGCGTGCTTCGTTGCTGAGTGATGCGCCGTTGCCCACGGTCACCATCAGCAGCGCCTTGCGACCGTTGCGCGCCGCACGGATGGCTGCGAACATCTCATCCACCGCTTCCGGACCGGCGATCAGTCCGTCCTTGAAGTGCGCATGCACGATGTCATCCTCGATGAAAGAGAGCTTGCAGGCGCTCAGTTCGATACTGGTCATGAACTCCGAAAAGGGGTGCGAATCTAATGGGGTCTCCGCGCCTTCCCGCAACCATCAACCGACCATTCGGGGGTGCGATCAAGTGCCCGGATCAACGGATCAACAGCCAGGCCTGCGGGGCTTCTTCTTTGCGCACGGCCGCCAAGGCCTCCAGCGCCAGGCCCCGCTGTGGATAACTGCCGATCGCCACGCGGAAGAGGCCGCCCTTTTTGTCGATGATGCTGGCCGCAAAGCCCTTCGCCCGGAGATTCGCCATGAAACTCTCCGCGTTCTCCTCCAGCAGGAAACAACCACCGATGATGTGGAAACGGCTTTGCGGGCTGGGCACCGCCACGGCGGTGCTCTCCGGCACGGCCACCTGCTTTTCGGGAACCACTGGAAGCGTCGGGCTTTCTGCTTTTTCCGGCAAGCCAAGGTCAACGATCATGGTGGCGGACGGATCGCCGGGCAGCGGTATTTCGTGCGTGCCGTTGAGGTTCACCGGCAGTTGCCAGATGGTGGTGTCCACTGGTCCCAAGCCCGCACCACCATCGGCATCGCGTGGCCGGTAGATCCCCGGTTCCGCGGTCGTGAACAGTTCGAACCCGCTCATCTGCGCACCGCTGGGGGATCTGCTCGTAACGATCCACCACGTGCCGGCGGTCATCATGAGCACGGCCACGGAAGCCGCTGCGAGCCAAGGGAATTTCCCTTCGGTGGTGCTCACTTCCGGATCCAACCGTATCACGTTCGGTTCCGGCAAGGAAGGTGCCGGTGCCGGTGCGGTAACCGCACACGGTAGGGCCGCCACCGGGCGAAGGCCATAGGAATCCTTCAGGAAGTTCACCCGGCGGTCCGGATCGAACTGCAGGTTGCGTTCCGCATCCCGGTAGAATGTTCCGATCCGCGGCAACTCCAACCTTCCGTCGCGATCCAATTTGCTCTGCCAAGCATCCACCTCCCCATCGATCACCGCCGTGGCCTGGTTGAAATCCAGCCCGTCCACCTTCGCTACATGGTCCGTGAGCAGACCGTCCGTGCGGATCAGGTGACGGTTGAAGCTCAGGTCTTTGGAGGGTGGATGTATCGAACGGCGCTGCTCATCCAGCCGGGCCGGGCGGTAGTGCGTAAGGAATCCGCCGAAGCGCGGCACGATCACACAATCGTGCGCGTACAGCAGTTCGTGCAGGTCGCGTTCAATGGCCATTCCACGGCGAAACTACGCAGCACTGATCCTACGGCGGGCCTCTTCCAGATCGGCAGGCGTATCCACACAGAACGATGGATGGTCAGTAAGCCCGATGCGCACGGGGAATCCGTGTTCCAGCCAGCGCAACTGCTCCAATGATTCCGCCAGTTCCAAGGAAGATGGCTTCAGCCCTACGATCCGTGACAGCGCATCGGTGGTGTACGCATAGAGTCCCACATGCTTCAGGTATCGGAACTGGTCACAGCGCCGGCCACTATGCGCGTTCCTCAGGCAGGGTATCGCCGCCCGGCTGAAGTACAGCGCGTTCATGTGTATGTCGGTCGCGATCAGGACTTCTCCTGGGTCGTCCAGGTCCTTGTCATCTGTAACGATCTGTGCCAGTGTGGCAATGGCCGCGTCCGGTTTGCGGATCTCCCCGCAGAGCTCATCGAGCTGCGCGGGCACGATGAAGGGTTCGTCTCCCTGGATGTTCAGAACGGCATCATAGGACTCTTCACCCAGCGTCTGCAAGGCTTCCCAACAGCGGTCCGTTCCGCTCGGATGATCCGGCGATGTCATCACGATGTTGCCTCCGTTCCGCAGCACATGATCCACGATGCGGTCATCATCCGTGGCCACAACGACGGAGCTCAGTGCGGCGCACTGGCGCGCCTGATCGAACACGCGCATCACCATGCTGCGGCCCCCGATATCCACGAGGGGTTTCCCTGGAAGTCGGCTGCTGGCGTAGCGCGCCGGAATGATACCCAGGATGCGGGGCTTCATAGGTCGACGGAGAGTTGCACCTGCCAGCTCCGGGGCGCTTCGATCGCCATGGGGCGGATCGAGTACACTTCGTTGCCGAGGTTCGCGACGATCAACGAGGCTTTCACCTGGGCGCTCAGTTCGTAGCCGAAACGCGCGTCCACGATCCAGTCGCCGGTGGTGTGCGTGAGCATCCAGCCACTCACATTGGAGGGAAGGAAGGCTGGATTGTCGAAGTCGACGAAGGCCTTGTCGATGTTGCGCACGTGGCTGTTATATCGCACGCTCGCACCACCGCTGAACTTCTTCCACGTTAACCCGATGTCCGACCGGAACATGCTGCGCACCCGGTATTTCAGGATGTGGTCGGTAGTGTCGTAGCTCGTGTTGCGGTATTTTACAGGAACGGGTGGATTTCCTCTTGATACGGCATACGTCTCGTTCGGGGTGGTGCTGATGGGGGTGGTGTGTGTGTAACCCATCAACACAGTGATCTCCACCTTGCCGATCGCGCCTTTGCCGGCCACCTCGAACTCCATGCCCGTGATGCGCGCTCCGCCGGTATTCAACGAACGGAAGCCCAGCCCTGCGAGCGGATCATTGATCGGTGCCTGAGCCCATGCGCCGAAGGTGAACTCAACGAACCGATCGATGTCCTGCTGGAACACCACCGCATCCACGTACCCGGTAAAGCCCCCGATCCGGAAGCCCTGCTTCACCCCGCCTTCCACGTTCACGCTGAACTCGGGCTCCAGGTCCTCGTTCGGGAAGATGTTCAATTTGCCCACACTGGTCTTGATGTAGCGCTCGCCGATGGTGGGGAACCGGAAGCCCTGCCCATAACTCGCCCGCAGGTAAGTGGCCTTCAGAACGCGGTAGGTCGCTCCGGCGCGATACACCGGCTGGCCCTTCTGGTACGTGTTCACCTTGAAGTTCTCGTAGCGCACGCCGGCACTGAATGCCAGCCGTTCCCGCAGGAATTTCTTGTCGATCTGGAGGTACCCGGCATAGGTGCTCGCGTTGTTCTGCCCGTTGCCGTCCGGATCGCCGCTGTAGAGCTGCGCTTCGCTGTCCACGGTCTGGTAGGTGATGCCGGCGGTCACCGTG
>JANOPI010000475.1:0-2516 GCA_031421755.1 Flavobacteriales bacterium
ATGAAGAGCTGCTTCGTCAATCCGTCCACGGCCCACTCCACGTCCATGGGGCACCAGTGGCCTTTCTTGTCGCTGTAGTACTTCTCGATGGACGTTACGCTGCGGGCGATCTCCAGCGCCTGGTCATCGCTGATACAGAACCGGTTGCGCTGGGCGCGTTCGATGGGGATGATGGAGGTGGGTTTACCGGGTTCACCACCATAGACCATTTTGCGGTCCTTGTTACCGAGCTTCTTTTCGATGATGCTGCTGAATCCTTCGTTCAGTGTGGGCTTGAACACCAGGAACTCGTCCGGGCTCACCGCGCCTTGCACCACCATTTCGCCCAAGCCATAGCTGCCGTTGATGAGCACCACATCCTTGAAACCACTTTCGGTATCAAGGCTGAAGGCCACACCGCTGCTGCCCACATCGGATCGCACCATTTTCTGGATACCCACGCTGAGGCCCACCTGGAAGTGATCGTAGCCAAGACTTTCGCGGTACACGATGGCGCGATCGGTGAAGAGCGAAGCGAAGCAGTTCCGAACCGCACTGATCAGATCCTGGTGGCCGCGGATGTTGAGGAACGTTTCCTGCTGCCCGGCGAACGATGCATCGGGAAGGTCTTCAGCGGTAGCGCTGGAACGAACGGCCACGTCGGTGGCTTCTTGTCCGTACTGCAGGCTCATCTCATCGTAACGCTGAAGGATGCCCTTCCAGATCTCCTCCGGGAACTTGCCGTTCTTCACCAGTGTGCGCACAGCGAGACCGGTTCGGCGGATGTTCTCCACATCGTCCACGTCCAGCTTCGCCACGATGTCGCGGATCTTCTGGTCCAGTACGTTATGCTCAATGAACGCCTCGTAGCTGGCCACGGTTACTACAAAGCCGCCGGGCACTTTCACACCGAGCTTGCCCAAGTTCTGGATCATCTCCCCGAGGCTGGCATTCTTGCCGCCCACGGTGGGGATGTCGCTGAGTTCAACTTCGTGGAGCCACTTCAGGTAGGGTGCTTTGCTCATTGGGGAACGTGGGTAGGGAAAAGGCACGCCAGTACAACGGAGCGGGCCCGCGAAGGTTTGCTTTCGGACGGTGTGAGGACGGGAAGGTCATCCCAAGTTTTCGACAGCAGGGCGAATGGCCGGATGTGGCCCGAACAAAATGGCCGACCCCGTGAGGATCGGCCATTCAGTGATGGTCAAGGAACGATCGCTCAGAGCTTCACATCGTCCTTGTTGATATAGCCTTGCTTACCACCGAGGAGTTTGATCAGGAGCCACTCGCCCTGAGTTTCGATGATCTGGAAGTCGGTATCTCCGGGCACCTGGGCCTCCACTTCGCTGGTGGGGCTGGGCATGGCGAATACTTTGTACTTGTCGGCCTTATTGCCGCGCGTGTGGGCCTTGGCCACGGCAGCGGAGGCCGCAGCGGAGGCCGTCCCGAGTTCCGTTGGTTTGGGATCGACACCGATGGAGGCGAGCACGAGCAACTCGTTCTGCTTTTCCTGGGCCCAGGTCACGAACTTGCCGTACTCCTTCTCGTCCAGTTCAGCGGCCTTCTTGAAGTAGTCCAGCGCTTCGGCGTAGTTGCCGTAGCCACCAGCGATGGTGCCCATGTTGTACACGCATTCGGCGCAGTAGGGGTCGGTGGTGTACATCTCCTTGTACATGGCGAAGGCGCGCTGCAGGTCGCCCTTGTCCTCGCAGATCTCGCGGGCCTCCTTGGCCTTGTCAGCGAATTCCTTCGTCTTCACCTTCACGCATTCCAGTTCGTGGCTGGCGAAGTAGGGGCAGACCCAGTTGGCAGCCAAGCGGGTGAGGGCGTCGATGCCGTTGTCTGCCATCACGTTCTCATCGAGCAGGTTCTGGTTGGTAGCGGCGGAGGCTTCCTGGATGTCCTCGAAGGTCTTGATGCCGAGGATCTGGGCGGTGCTAACGCTGATCACCTTCACGGTGAGGGAGCTCTTCACGGTGCGGGTGCGTGTGTACTTGCCGTCGCTCTGGGTCTTGTACCCGGTGCTGGCGGTGTAGGCCGTACTTCCGCTGATCATGGCATCGATGCCGAGGACCTTGCCGAGTTCGGCGGCCTGGGTATCATCCACCACACCGCTATTGCTCAAGCGTTGTTCGGCCAGCACCCGTTCCAATTGGCTGCGCTCGGCGATGGAGAAGATCGCGCTGTGTGCGTCCACTTGCAGCGTGGGGCGCTGGTTGGCCGCAGCGCGGATCTGCGCGAACAGCCCACCACGGGCTTTGCCCCAGCCCATGCGCTTGTCGTCCATCAAGTGCTGGGTAAGCTTATCCGTGGCCAAGCGGCCTTTGGCGTAGTAGTCGTAGCCGGTGGAGAAATTCAATACGGCCACCTTCTTCACACCCGGCAGGGGCAGTTCCGGGGCATTGAGCAGGGTGTAGACTTGGGCTTGCGACTTCAGACCAAGGAAAGCGGCCAGTGCCAACGGGTAGAGTTTGCGCATGTGTAGGGAAAAAAGGGGGCCAATAATAAACGTCGCGTGCCGGTCCGTAAAAACGGATCGG
>JANOPI010000476.1:0-15995 GCA_031421755.1 Flavobacteriales bacterium
AGTTGACGTGGAGTACGGCGCTCACCCACTTGGAGCCGAAGGATGTGACCAGTTACGAACGCACGGTGTATGTAGGGGCGAACCCGCTTGTTCCCGTTGGTACATCTTTCCTGGCCGATGAACCGGATTTCTTCACCGCCCTTGACCCTGGGGATGCCGGTGGCCAACTGGTGCTGGGCTTTGACCAGTCCGGTCTTTTCTACGGAAGCAAGTATGGTGGTCTCGGCTTGGATCAATTGGTTGCAGTGGCGATGAATCCACAGGGCCGGTACTATGTGGCCGGCCAAGCCGACGTACCTGCCTTGTTCCCATTGAATTGTCCCCCGCAATCAGGTAATGAACCGCCATGGTGCGTGTTTGACCAGAGCGGTGGCGGTGACATCTTCTATGGGCAGCTCAAGATCATCACCCCTCAGGTTGTTGGGCTGCAGGAGCACATCGGCACGGAAGCGCCACTATTCGTTGTGCCGAACCCGTCAGACGGGTTGATCACGATTTTGTGCGCCGAACTGGGCGAAGCGCAAGTTCAACTGGATGTCTTCGACGCGCTTGGTCGCGTGGTCCTCCGTGATCAACTTCTTCTACGATCCGGCAGACTTCCTTTGCATTTGGAGATGCTTGCACCTGGTGCATACCGTGCGAACCTATCTGACCGAGCAGGCACCTTCTCTGGATCGGTGGCCTTTGTGCTCGCACGATGAAAGGCTGGCTAACCTCTGTGCTGCTCTTGGCGGCGGTTCATTGCCCTGCGCAATGGAGCCTGGTTGGCGGCGGTTTCCAGAATGGGCAAATTCACGATCTTGAGTATCAGCAGGACTCTGGTCAGCTCTATTTGGGAGGCACTATACGTTACGTTGGTGATCCTCCGGTACAGATCAATGGTATCGGGTACTACGCGGCTGGGTGTTGGCATGCGCTGAACGGCGGTGTATCGGACACGGTCGGTGCCTTGGTCAGCCCAGTCTTCTCCATAGGAACTTTCGATGAGTCAATTCTTATTGCTGGTTCGTTCAAGAAGGTCGATTGGCAACCTTCGACTTCGTACGTCGCTGAGTGGCGCAGTGGAGAGTGGTACTCAATGGGCATTGATTCCAGCGCACAGGCATTAAGTCTGGTCAGGTCTTGGAGAAACATTGATGGCAAGCCACATCTTTTTGGCGGAATGGATTGGACCATTGATGATGTGGAGATCAAGAGTTGGGCTGCATGGGACATAGATCAGTGGGTTCCCGGCGACACCGCCGAACTTTTCCCATTCGGCTATTCCGGCCAGATCAACCAGGTGGTGGATTACAACGGCCAGCGTTACGTCGGTGGTAACTTCCAGCACTGGAATGTGCCCAACGATCTTGCCTTGCTCAACGTGGATACGTGGGAGGAGGTTGGGCCAGGCATACAAGGTGACGCATGGGTGAACGATCTGGAGGTCTTCGATGGCAAGCTATGGGTGGCCGGGGAGTTCTTCAGCGCAGCGGGTAATGCGGCAACGGGGCTGATGACCTGGGATGGCACTCAATGGGCCGATCCTTTCCCGCAGATCGAATCCACTGCGGCGGGTCTGGAACTGTTGGTGGCGAATGACAAGCTTTATTTCTGCGGGCCGTTCATGGCACAAGGGCTACCGGGCGTATACCGGATCGCCGCATACGACGGCGAACACCTCTGTGTGATCGGCACGAATGAGATCTTCCAGGTCCGTAGCCTGGCCGCATCACCGGATACGCTGTTCGCTTATGTCTACCCCTGGGAGTGGGACCGGCAGAATATCGGGGCGTGGCCGCTGGATGCGCCGGCGGATACGTGCTACACGATCGTGCAAAGCGTGCAGGACGACGCAGCCATGTACTCTGGAACCTTAAGCGTGTTTCCCAACCCGGCTTCGAACACGATCACCGTAAGAACGACCCTCCGACGTGACGCCGCACTTTGGATCGTTGACCCTTCTGGTCGGATGCTGCGTTCGGCTGACGTGGATCCATCAGATCAAGAAATCACGCTTTCGCTGGAGGGCTTGGCTGCTGGGTGTTACCAGGTGGTCCTACGTGATCAACGCGTTGGACATATGGGTGCGGCTCCTTTCGTCAAGATGGACTGACGCTACCGGACGAGATACTATGGTGTTAGCATAGCTGACAGCTTAGCAGGTGTGTTCCACAGGCACGGTCGTTGGAACCGGTCGCGCATCCTGTTGAAACATCCCGCCCGGCGCGCCCTCCCTATCGGAGTAATTTCGCCGAGCGCCATTCTGGCACCGAACTCCTTTTGATGAACGACCGCATTCCCCCTGACGGCCTTCTGTTGTCCTCCGAGCAGATCGAGAACGAGACCGAGCTCATTCCGCTCATTACCGCCGAGGACGAGGAGCAGATGAACGCGGAACAGACGCCGCCAGAGTTGCCCATCCTGCCGTTGCGCAACACCGTGCTCTTCCCGGGCGTGGTGATCCCCATTACCGTTGGCCGGGACCGCAGCATCCGCCTGATCCAGGAGGTGTACCGCGGGAACAAGACCCTCGGTGTGGCCAGCCAAAAGGACAGCAGCATCGAGGATCCCCGCCCGGAGGACCTGAACCGCATCGGTACGATTGCCACGATCATCCGCATGTTGCGCATGCCGGACGGCAGCACCACGGCGATCATCCAGGGCAAGAAGCGCTTCGAGATCACCGAAGTGGTGAAGACCGATCCCTATTTCACCGCGCAGGTGAAGGAATTCACCGAGCAGCGGCCGTTGAAAGGCGACAAGAGTTTCGAGGCGTTGGTAAGCAGTTTGAAGGACCTGGCCATTTTGATCATCAAGGCCAGTCCGAATATCCCCACGGAGGCCGGGTTCGCTATCAAGAACATCGACTCGCCCAGCTTCCTGGTGAACTTCATCAGCAGCAACATGAACGCGGAGGTGGCCGAGAAGCAGAAGATGCTCGAGGTGGCCGATCTGCGTGAACGCGCCAACCTCCTGCTCGCCTATCTCACCAAGGAGCTGCAGATGCTGGAGATGAAGAACGAGATCCAAAGCAAGGTGCGCACCGAGGTGGACCGCCAGCAGCGCGAGTACTTCCTGCACCAGCAGATCAAGACCATCCAGGATGAGCTCGGCGGCAATCCCATCGAGCAGGAGCTGGAGGACATGCGCGCACGCGCTTCCAAGAAAAAGTGGAGCGAGAAGGTGAGCGAAGTCTTCGACAAGGAGATCAACAAGTTGCAGCGTATGAACCCGGCCGGCGCGGAATTCAGTGTGCAGTACAACTACGTTTCTCTCCTGCTGGACCTGCCGTGGGGCGAGTACAGCACCGACAAGTTCGACCTGAAGCACTCCGCTGCGATACTTGAGCGCGACCACTTCGGGCTGGAGAAGGTGAAGGAGCGCATCATTGAGCACCTCGCCGTGCTGAAGCTGAAAGGCGACATGAAAGCGCCGATCATCTGCCTGTACGGGCCTCCCGGCGTGGGCAAGACGAGCCTTGGCAAGAGCATGGCCGAAGCGCTCGGCCGCAAGTACGTGCGCATGAGCCTTGGCGGCTTGCACGATGAAGCGGAGATCCGCGGGCACCGCAAGACCTACATCGGCGCCATGCCGGGCCGCCTGATCCAAAGCCTCAAGAAGGCCGGCACGAGCAATCCGCTCTTCGTGCTCGACGAGATCGACAAGGTGGGCAAAGACTTCCACGGCGATCCCGCCAGCGCCCTGCTGGAAGTGCTGGATCCCGAACAGAACCATGCTTTCCACGACAACTTCGTGGAGGTGGACTATGACCTGAGCCGCGTGATGTTCGTGGCTACGGCCAACAGCCTCAGCACCATCCACCCGGCCCTGCGCGACCGCATGGAGATCATTGAGGTGAACGGCTATACACTGGAGGAGAAGCTGGAGATCGCCAAACGCCACCTGATCCCCAAGCAACTGAAAGAGACGGCTGTGAAAGCCAAGCAGATCAAGTTCGGGGCGGGCTTGTTGGAGGCGATCGTTGAAGATTATACCGACGAAAGCGGAGTGCGCACGCTGGACAAGCGCATCGCCAAACTGATCCGCTACCGCGCCAAGCAGATCGCTATGCGCCAGAAGCACGAGATCACCATCACGAAGGATGAACTCGTCAAGATCTTCGGCCCCAGCCATGCCCGCGACAAGTACCAGGGCAACGACGTGGCCGGTGTGGTCACCGGTCTCGCATGGACGCCAACGGGCGGCGACATCCTCTTCATCGAAACGAGCATCACGAAAGGGGAGGGCAAACTCACGCTCACCGGCAACCTCGGCGATGTGATGAAGGAGAGCGCCATGCTCGGCCTCGAATACCTGAAAGCACATAGTGACATCATCGGCTTGGACGGCGACGTGTTCAAACGCTGGAACGTCCACGTACACGTGCCCGAGGGCGCTACGCCTAAGGACGGTCCGTCAGCAGGCATCGCCATGCTCACCAGCATCGCCAGTGCCTTCACCCAGCAGAAGGTGCGCAAGTTCGTGGCCATGACGGGCGAGATCACCCTCCGTGGCAAGGTGCTTCCAGTAGGTGGCATCAAGGAAAAGATCCTCGCCGCCAAACGCGCCGGCATCAAGGAGATCATCCTCAGCGCCGACAACCGCAAGGACATCGAGGACATCGACACGCGCTACACCAAGGGCATGCGCTTCACCTACGTGACCGAGATGATCGAAGTGGTGAAGCATGCACTGCTGAAGGAGAAGGTGGAGCACGCCTTGCAAGTGGCGTAGGGCATGAACGTATGTGGCCATACCGATAGCCGGTAAGGGTCTGCTCAGTTTTTCCACGAACACGCGGCAACAGCGTGTTATCCATCGGCCGGTTGCCACAGATCGACCAAACACGGCGAGGCGTTGCTTATCACCGCGCAGTGTTTAGATCGTCAACTATTGCTTGGTCAAGCGCACCTGTTGTTCGTGTCCCCCGATACGCAAGCGCAGCAGGTAGATCCCATTGGCCAGATGGCCGATGTCCATGGTGGTATCGCCCTTGCCGATGGGCCGCTCCGTGATAACGACTCGGCCCGTGCCATCGAGAACGGAGGCCAGGATCCCAGTACCCGCGACCTCGCTATGGATGGTGAATCTTCCAGTGGTCGGGTTGGGGAAAACGTTGAGGCCGTCCATGATGGTTTCCGCCACGCCCACATCACCGTACACCACCGTCGCCGTGATCGAGCCCAAGCATCCGTTCGCATCCCACACGGTGAGCGTTACCAAATAGGTCCCTTCATTTTGGTACACATGGGTGGGTGCTTCCTCGATAGATGTGCCGCCATCCCCGAAGTTCCACAACCACTGCTCCGCGGTGGGTGAGGTGGAGGCGAATTGCACCAGCCCCCCTGCCGTGGGTGCCGTATGGATGAACGATGCCGCTACGGGCTGCGCGAAGACCTCCATGCTGTATTGGCTGGTCAGCGGCTCAGTGCCCACGGTGAGGGTCACGGTGTAGAAGCCCGTTGATGCATACAGATGTTGCGGGTTCTGGTTCACGGAGGTGGTGCCGTCCCCGAAGTCCCAATGCCATGTCCCCGCATCATTCACCGTGGTATTGGTGAACAGGAATTCGCCTTGGCACCCGTTGGCGTAGTCGAACATGAACGAGGCGCAGGGCATGTCCGGTACGTTGATGATCACCGGTATTTCTACCATCGGGGAACCGGGCGCATTGGTAGTAATGTAGAGCGTGGAATTGTAGGTGCCTGCCACAGCGTTGTCGTTCACGAAGGTGATGTCCACCGTCTGGGATCCGCCCGGTAGAATGGTTCCGGTAGCCGGGTCGATATCGGTGGCCACATTGGAGTAGATGACCCCCAGGAAGCTGGCCAGGATGGCTTGGGCCTGAGGACCGGTGACGTACGCGCCGGACGCGGTGCTGAAGAGCAGGTAGTACAAGCGTCCGGTGCCGGTGAGCCCGCTCACGAAGTGGTCGTCCGTGTAGGTGTCCATGCCATAGGTCCGCTGGATCCCCGGGTCCGTTTCCACGATGATCAATTGGTTGATCGAGGGAGTGGTATGACCGTGAACGCGTTTGAGGTAACCCGTGAACTGGCGACCTGCGGCTTGATGGGTCAACGTGGCCACATCCACCGCGCCATTGCCGTACTGTCCGGGTGTGCCCAACACGTTGAATTCGTCCACACCGTCCAGATCCGCGGCCAGCATGAACATACCGCTCACTTTGCTCGTGAAGTACTGGCCGCTCGCACCGAACTCCCCGGATCCACCGATCGTGTTGTTCGCGTAGTTGATGTATGAATAGAGGTCGGTGTTCAGGTAGTTCCCGTTGTCATACATGTTGGACCCGCCGTCAGAGATGTAGTAGCTCGTGACGCCATTGGTGAAGAGGAAGGGTGCCGGCAATTGGTCCAACACCTGCTGGTTCCCGCTGGTCCAACGGGCCAACACCGAATCCAGTGAAGTCTCTTCGTCATTGTACAGAAAGTCGAAGTCGAGGTCCGACCCACCTGTGTTCTGTAGGGTTATTTGGGCAATGACCGTATCCGTGCATGCGGTGAAGTCCACCTGAAGGAATGCGGGTGCCACTTGGAGGACCGGTGCAGCCAGGCCTTCGCCTTCGATGCACAAGGACAGGTCCCCTCCCGTACTCTCGATGTTCAGCGTCGCAGTGAGCTCACCCACGGAGATCGGGTTGAACTCCACCTGTACCCATGCGCCTTCTTCGGATGCCAGTATCGCGGGAGCACTGGCCACACTGAACTCCGGGTTGTCCGTACCGATGGACGAGATCTGCAGTGGGGCGCATCCCGTGTTGGAGATGTATATGCTGTCCGTGGAGCTTGTCGTGGTGAAGATGGCCCCGAGGTCCAGGCAGCCCTGCAGGTCGGCTGTCAATTGCGCGCTTCCCTGGATGGAGATCACCAGTGGTACCGCCACGGATGGGTTTCCTGGGATGTTCGTCAAGATGATCACCGAATCAAGGTAACTTCCGGCATCGATCAGGTCCGCGTCCAGTGTTATGTCCACCACCGTGGTGCCGCCGACAGGGACAGTGCCTGATGGGGGTGAGGCCACCACGCCACCCATTCCGCTCACCGTGAGCATCGCGTCATCAATGTTCCAATTGTCATAGGCCGAGCCGCTGTTGGAATACTGTACCAGGCGCAGCCGCGTTTGTGGGCCCGATGCACCGGGCGGCATCTGTTCGTCGATAAGGGTCCACATGAAATAATCCGCCACCACGTCGTATTCATTGATGATGGTCCATGTGGACCCGTTCAAGGAGTATTCCAGCGCCACATGCTCACCCGCATCCAGCAATTCGCACGGGGACGATCCGGCAGCGTATTGCAGGTAGAACGAAAAGTGCGTGCCGGTGCTTATGCTGAAAGGCAGCGTCCGGATGTACCGCACACCGCTGGAGTTGAACCAGTGGCTTTTGGTCCCCAGATGCGCACCGCAGTTCGTGCTGTTCACCCCGGTGGAACTTTCCCAGATAGCGGTGTTCATTTGCGTGCCTTCGAAATCGTCCGCTGTGGTTCCACCGACCACCCACTCCAGTGGTCCATTGCCAGGATTGGATAGGGTGATCGTGCCGGAGATCGAGTCGGGGCAGTTGGTCCCGGAAAGTACCAGCGTGTCCGGGCTCACCGTAATGTCCGGGGCTCCATAGGATGAGCCTTGTAGGCAGCGCGTGACCGGTCCGCCATTGGCTTCGAAAGTCAACTCCCCGACATAGGAACCGAAAACGTCCGGACTGAAATCCAGCAACACGTACACCGAGTCGTTCGGTTCAATGGTGATCGTGCCGGTGCCCACCACGAACGGTGAACTGGTGGTGAAGTTGGAAAGCACCAATGGCGCACATCCAGTGTTGCCGACCAATATGCTGTCCTGGATGCTGGTGTTTTCCGGTATCTCGGTGAATTGTACGCAGGACGAGTCCATGCGCAAGATGCCGAGGCCTTGGATCTGCAAAGTGATAGGTACCACGATAACAGGCGCGCCGGGAACGTTCGTTCCGATCTGAAATTCGGTCTGGTAGCTGCCAGCGGTCAGGTCTTCACGCTGGATCATTACCTGCACCTCCACGCTGTCTCCTGCGGCCACGTTGGCGGACGGTGGCGTCATGCTCACGCTGGCGTTGCTGCCCGATATGCTGAAATCGTCCATCGCCCAATGGTCGGACACCGAACCGGAGAAGTCTATTTGCCGGATGCGGTAGGTTGTCGGTACCCCGATCGCTGCGGCCGGAACCGCTGCGGAGACCTCGGTGAAGTCCGTGAAGGCACTGATGTCCGTGAGTGCTATTATCGTCTGGAAAGGATCCCCGTCCACGCTGCATTCCAATACCACGTTCTCTCCGGAGTCGACCGCTTCGCACGGCGAACTGCCCGTTCCATATTTCAAGAAGAACCTGATCTCCGCCCCGCTCGTCAATGTGAGTGGCAGTGTTGTCGCATTGCGCGCCCCGCTCGCATCAAAGTACAGCGCACTGGCCCCCGTGTTCGTTCCGCAGTCATCCGTCAACTGCCCGCTGGTGGAGAACCAGATATCAGGGTTGACCACTGTCCCTTCAAAATCATCCGTTATGGCCGCGGCCCCTTGTTCGAACTGGAGTTCGCCATTCCCGGTGTTCACGATCCACAAAGTGGTCGCCATGGAATCTTCACAGTTGGGGAAGACCACATTCAAGGAACTTGGTACGATGGATATCCCAGGTGGCGGCTGTACGCTGAGTTGCAATGTGTCCACATCGATACTCACGCAATTGGTGGCCGTCAACGTCACGGTCTTCGGGCCGCTGGACAAGTAGTTGTATAGAGGGTTCTGCTCAACGCTCGTTGCGCCATCACCGAAGTCCCATAGCCAGGCGTAGGGCGCTTCCACGCTGTTGTCAGTGAATTGGACCGGTGCCCCGAAAGCGGGTGTGTTGTTGTCCACGGATGCGATCGTGGTGAGTGTGTCCTGCGATCCGACAACCGCGTCCCATTCCGCCGCGAAGCCGGCCGCGGTCACACTGTTGTCGGTGAGCCACCTGACGAACAATGAGCCGCCGGTGGAAGTGACGGCCCCCGGGAGGGCGCTGCCGCTGAAGTAACCGATCTGCGGAGCCTGTTCATTTATACCGTCATAAATGTACAAATGGTCACAGCAGCTTTCCGTGGCGAACGAGTTGAAGGTCACCGTGATCGTTTCTGCGCATGGCGGCGCGATGAGCAAGGTGCAGTTCTCGCTATCGGAATAGGCGCCCGTGGATCCGCCCGGGTCATAGAAGATCCCCGACTCCGCCAGGACCGTGGGAACATCGCACATGTCCACCGAGTTGATCACTTGGATATACCCTGGGATCAGGAGCGTATCGCTGCCGAATGCATTGCTCGCGATCAAGTGGACATCGTAGGTTCCCAGTGTATTGTAGGTGACCTGTGGCGCATTCGAGGTCGATGTGGTGATATCCGCACCCGGGAAGAACCAGGCCCAGCCGGTGGGCACGTTCAACGAGAGGTCCTGGAAGTCCACAGCGGTACCAGGGAGCACGGTGGTCGCGCTCGCCGTAAAGTCCGCGATCGGCGGAGCGGTATTGTCACCGACCAGCATTGCGTAGTCCTCCGCCTGACCATTGGTGATGGAGCAGGTGGAGGCGATGGTGGCGACATCGGAGACCACGCGCAAACGCAAACGCGTGTCGAACACCGCTCCACCCGGAATGATCACCTCCGCTTGGTGGAACGGAGCAGCCGCAACGCTGGCGAAAACGCGTTCGTTGGCCTCGAATGCCCCGTCATTGTCCAGATCGATCCACATCGCCACATTTCCCGAGGCGCTCAATTGCACCTCCATCGGATAGCTGAACCCTTCTGTAACCGACAAGTCGGATTCACAGGTCATATCCTCATAGCCCGCCATCGCCCCTAGGCTGGTCCTGTCCAGGCCCGCCATTTCGAAACGGAAGATGCCCCCAGTGCTCGTGGGGTTCGCTGCAGTGGGCGAACACGCCGCAGGCACCATGGCCAGGAGATCCTCGACCACGATAGGCATGGACCAAGCCGTGTCGGACGTATTGCATGCGCTCGATCCCGTAACGATCAGCGAAGCCACGTAGGTGCCTGGTGACGTGTAGGTATGCGTGGGGCTGGTCAGCGTACTCGTTCCCCCATCACCGAAGGACCACTGGTAGCCGCTGGCATTCGTGGAACTGTTGGAGAAGGACACATCCGCCGGTACGCTGCAGCGGTAAAGGCTCGATGGTGTGAACAGCGCGGTGACCGCACCATCGAAGGGATTCCCCACGCCCACCGCGTGCCATGCGTTCGTTACGGACACCACCTGGTCCGAGCAGGCTCCGAACAGGTCCAGGGCCGCTTGGATGGACCATGTGCGCGCTTCGGCATAGTCCGAGAACACGGTGAGGTAAACGCTCAGGTTGCGGAAGGCGATCGCCGCCGCATCATCCATTCCGATACCCTGGACCGCATACGCATCGCCGTTGTCGTTCACACCGTTGCCGCCGTCGCTGAGGAGGTAGAACCAGAAGTTCTGTACCCCGCTATTGGTATGCACGGATCCGAAGCCGTCCCAATGGTCCCCCTGGTAGGTATCCGGATCCTCGAACTGGTTCGGGTCGCTCATGTCCCGGAAGGCCTCGCCGTTCACGCTCATGTCGTTTCCCAATCGCCACGAGAAATCCTCTGGTTTGGCGTAGTGCTCCACGCAGGCACCAAAAATGTCGCTGAAGGATTCGTTCAACGCGCCTGATTCATCGCTGTACTCCAGCGCCGCGGAGAATTCAGTTACACCGTGCGTGATCTCGTGTCCGGTAACGTCCAACGCCGTCAATGGGTTGAAGGTGATCCCGTCCCCGTCGCCATAGGTCATCCGGCTGCCATCCCAGAACGCGTTGTTGTTGTTGGAGTAGCCGAAATCGATCAGGTTGAAATGAACATAGCTCAGCAGCTCCGCGCCCGCGTTGTCATAGGAGTCCCAGTTCAGGTTGTTCAGATAGAAGTCATAGGTCTTCTCCGTGCCCCAGTGGGCGTCCAGGATCGTATTGTCCTGCAGGTTCCCGTAGTTCCAAGTGTTGGTGGCCTGGGCAGGAGTCTGTGCGTTCGCGTAATCGTCCGTATCGAAGCAGTCGTAGGTCACGATCCCGGAACCGCGCGACATGTCGCGCAGTTCGTAGTTCGATGTGGTGCCCGCGCGGTAGGTCATGATCGGTCGGTTGCCGCTGTACGCGGTCTGTGCCGTGCCCGGCTCATCGATGTGATGGATCCGCTCCAGGGACGCGAGTATTTCGCCCGTTATGGCGTCCACCACAACGTCTTGTCGGGACAATGGCTTCCGGGCGTGTATGTCCAGTTTGTAGGCCAGCCGTAGTTCACCACCAATGTCCCCTCGCTTTACGGGGTAGTAAATGACAAGGGCCTTCGGAAGGAAGGTGGCTTGACTATCGCGGCGTTCGCGCTGAAGAAAAGCTTCCATTTCGGGGGATTCCCACATGTACGCGCTTGCGCCCACATGGCGCTTGGCATTTTCCAACGCTGCCATAGGGACCAACCGTGCAGGCTCTTGGACCTTCGGGCCAGTGATCGGCACAAGACTTCCGTTCACGGCCTTTACCTGCCCGTTCACGTTGTGTATGACCACGACCGCTCCATGAACTGGTATTCCGTTGAATAGCCGGTCGTACCGATCGTGGACCTGCCCGAACCGATCCGAGATCGGACGCCCCTGATCGCGCAGTCCATTGGAGGCCGGCCATGCCAGCGTGGACGCCAATGTTCGTGGCAATTCAGCCGGAGCGAGCCCAGGCTCGAATCCCACCCAATGCGGGTGTGTTTCACCCGCCGCGAAGCGCTTCAGCGGGCCTTGGCCCATGAGCATTGTGCATACGTTGACCGTGGCGATCAACAGGAACAGGCGATGGGAGGAAGGATCGCATGTGACCATAGCGGGTGATGGGTTTGTCTGACTGTAAGGGTGTTGACCTCACGGTTCCGTACCAATATCCGGTTGTTGAACCTGTGGATCCGCGGCAAGGGAGCCGTGGCTCGGTGCTGGGCCAAAGTAGGGGTTCACCCTCATCGGTCATCCATTCCGCCTGCCTGCGCGCTCGCCTGATCCCGCGAGTAGACGGTTCGGGGGACGCTGGTTGCCTTTCGCCTGGGCCCTTGCTGCATTCCGCCCATTTCCCATCTGGGCGGATGAACGGCCCAGGACCCCACCAGCGCTGGATAGCGCAAGCTGTGAACGGCCACGGACGGCCGCCAGCTGTTTGGCCGACACCGGTCCAAGGAGGTATCGGCCGTCCAGGATACATGGCCATGTGCGCGAGGACCATTACCTTCCAGCCGGGTCAGCATGATCACGGGCGAATTCCCGGAGCGATCGACCCGCCTTCACGTGTACGGTCGGCAAGGTGGATCACGAAGGACGAAAAGATACCTTCGACCGCATGATACCGACCGGAAGGAATGGGTGGGTCGAGCGCTGCTTGAGGGGGCTTATGTCGTGGTGCCCCCCTCTCCACCCGATGCGAAGCGCGGTATCCTTTGTTCTGAAAGCACTTGTGTGCTGGATCTGTGGAATGTGTGGCGTTAACGCCCCTGCAGCGGAACCGCCCAGACCGATCCCTACGCCGGGCCAGAACGAAGCACCGGTACTGGACATTACCAAGAGTCCGGTACTATTGGAGACCTGCGCGGGGCTTGGTCCTCCGGTGAACGGCACTCTGGCAGGTTCGCCGATCGCCTTGCTGGTGGATGCCTACCTGCCCGTGGATGGAGTCGATAACGTGCTGGACACGGATGCTGCCGAGAACGAAACGGCCTGGGCCCAGCTCGGCATCGCCCTGACAAGTGTGAGCGCGGGCGGCACCTGGTATTATACCACGAACAACTGTGCGACATGGAACGTGGTGACCGCCGTATCTTCCACGACCGCCCTCCTGCTGGCGGCTGACGCGGCGACCCGACTCTATTTCCACACGGCAACAGGAACTACTGAAACCAGCATCCAATTCCGTGCGTGGGACCGCTCGTCCGGTTCCAACGGTAGCCAGGTCAATACGACCATCAACGGCGGTACAACGGCTTTTTCCATCAATACCGATGTCGCCACAGGTTATGTGTTCGGCATTCGACAAGTGGCCACCATCGGTTCCCCCGCCAGCGCCGTGGTAAGCGTGCCCTTTCTCAGCAGCGCCCAGGCCGGGGATGTGATCGTGCTTTTCATAGCCAACAGCACTGCGCAGACAGTAAGTGCCCCACAGTTCACCACCGTGCTCGATCAGGTGCAGACCAGCCCCACCACCAGTCGGCTCTACGTGGGGTGGCGGGTGCGAACCGCTTCTGAACCGACCTATTCCGTGACCTTGGGTGCGAGCACGGCCTACGTGGCCTGCAGCATGGCCTTGCCCGGGCTGAATACGAGCGGCGCATCCCCGGCGCAGGTTTTCGCATCCCAGGCCACGCCAGCAGGATTTGCCCACACGGCCCCGGCCGTGCTTCCTACCGTTATTCCGGCATTTATAACGAGCGTACATGAATTCGCCAATTCCGTTGCCTGGACCCCACCCGTAGGAATGACCGAAGCCGCGGACCGCGCGAGCAGCGGCGCTACCATCAGTGGCGTGTCCATGGAACTGAACCAGGTCTTCCGAACCAGCGCCGGCACTACTGGACCGTACACGGCCCAAGCGGCCACAACGTTCGCAGCGGATGCCGGTGCCACAGCCACCGTGGCCTGGCAGTTGCGAAACAGCGCGCCCATGCTGGACAACACACGCGCCCCGGTGTTGAACCCGGTAGCCGCGAACGCTCCGCCTCCCAATGGACCCGTGGGTACCTTGGTCTCTGCGCTCATCGATCCGGCCAATACCTCCGGAGGGATGGACAACCTGCACGACCTGAACGGTGCGTCCGCATACGGCATCGCGGTTACCGCCGCCTACGTCGCGAATGGCAGCTGGTACTATTCGCTCAACAACGGCGGTTCCTGGGGTCCTCTCGGAATACCCAGCAACACGGTGTGCAGGTTGCTCGCGGCTGATGCGAACACCCGCGTGTATTTCCAGGCCGCCCCAGGCTTCAGCACGGATATTCCAGCGGCCCTCACTTTCCGTGCTTGGGATATGACCGCTGGAACCAATGGGGGTACAGCGAACCCTGCGGTGAATGGCGGTTCCACGCCCTTCTCCTTCGCCAAGGATGTGGCTTCGCTCGCCTTCGTGGCCAACTTGCCGCCATTGAACGCTGTTCCAGGGCCACAAACCACGGAGGAGGACCTGCCCATCATGCTGTCCAGCATCGATGGTACAGCGCTCTCCGTGAGCGATCCGGACGCCGGACCCTCCCCAGTGCAGGTGTCCCTCGCCATACCCCAAGGCTCTGGTGCTTTGTACATGGGCAACACCTTCGGTATCACCTTCACCGCAGGTGCGGATGGCACTTCATCCATGACTTTCACTGGATCGGTCGCTTCCATCAGTTCAGCACTCGATGGGCTGCTATATGTGCCAGCTCCGGACCACAGCGGCACCACCTTGCTGACCATCAGCACAAACGACCTAGGCAACTCTGGTAGTGGCGGGCCATTGAGTGATGTGGACTTCCTACCCATCAACGTGATCCCCATGAATGACCCGCCGGTGGAATTGATGCCACTTCCGCAGACCACGCAAGCGAACACACCCCTGGTCTTCTCCGCGGCAAATGACAACGCGCTATCCATCGCCGATGTTGATGCAGGAACCAGTGAATTGGAGGTCACCTTGGATGTGACCAACGGCACCTGCACGCTCGGTGCGCCAACAGCTCTTGACTTTTCAATAGGGGACGGCACCTCGGACGCGTCCATGATCTTCACCGCAACACTGGCGGAAGTGAATGCAGCGATCGCCCAGGTCACCTTCGTGCCCACACCGGACCAAGGCGGTCCGGCCAGCCTCAGCATCACGGTGAATGACCAGGGCAACACCGGTGCAGGTGGGGCATGGGTTACTACGGGTACAGTAGATATTCTGGTTACGACCTCCTATTTGACGGTATCGCCTCGGGTGATGCTCGAGGGTCCTTACAACGCTGTGAACGGACTGATGAACGATGCGTTGCGTGCAGCTGGCCTGCTGCCAGCCCAAGAACCTTATTCCGCACTCGGCTATGTACATATCGGTGGAGGAGGAGAGACCACAACCGCTCCGGTTCTGGCCATTGCCGGCAACAATGCCATCGTGGATTGGGTAGTTGTGGAATTGCGCGCCTTGTACGATCCGGCAGTGGTGCTGGCCACCCACGGTGCCCTGCTCCAGCGGGATGGGGATGTGGTAGCGATGGATGGCGCTTCACCTGTGGAGTTCTCCTTGTCGGCGGGCATCTACTATGTGGCTGTCCGACATCGCAATCATCTGGGGGGTATGACCGAAGGAAGCGTCCATCTCAATATCTCTCCGGTCCTTGTTGACTTCACGTCGATCTCCACCGCCATGTATGGCTTGGATGCACGCAGGTCCATCAATGGCACCTTCCAGACGCAAGCGCTCTGGACAGGTGATGTCAACCTGAACAAAGCCGCGAAGTACACCGGCTCGAGCAACGATCGCGACCCGATATTGGTGGCCGTTGGAAGCACCAGCCCCAATAACATCGTAAATGGGCTTTACAATGCCGCTGATCTCAACCTGGACGGAACAGTAAAATATACCGGCACCGGCAACGACCGCGACCGCGTGCTGCAGACCGTCGGCAGCACTTCGCCGAACAACGTGCGGCCAGAGCAGTTGCCGTAGATCGCACCAGCCGATCATTTTACCCTGGTCAGGCCGTTCGTGCGTTCATCCGAAATTCCCCGACACACTTGGCATCTTAACGGCACAAACGCCTGAGGGGCGGCCCACACCCTAGCTTCGTGCCCGATCACACCACATGAGCGATAGCCCTGCCTGCCCCGAATGCCGATCCGCGATCACCTATCCAACGGGATCTTCCCAGATGTGCGCCGAGTGCGGGCATGAATGGAACCCGGAGGAGATCGCTGCTGCCAGCGCTGTGGCC
>JANOPI010000477.1:0-11449 GCA_031421755.1 Flavobacteriales bacterium
CCCGGCGCGGCTTCCCACCCATCTCACCGGAAGCCGGGAAGGAAACAGGTGGAAAGGGCCTAATTTCACGCACCGAAAATAGACGGCTTTTCCGGCACACTCCATTCCGTATCGGCGCGTTCTCTCCGGAAACAAAGCCAACCCCCTGATGAACCCGAGCATACTCTGGGCCGACGACGAGATCGATCTGCTGAAACCCCACGTCCTTTTCCTGGAGCAGAAGGGCTACGATGTGAAGACCGTGAACAATGGATTGGACGCCGTGGATCTGGTGGGCAAACAGGAGTTCGACATCATCTTCCTGGACGAGAATATGCCGGGCCTCAGTGGCTTGGAAACGCTCACCCGGATCAAGAACATGTCCGCCCGCACACCGGTGATCATGATCACCAAAAGCGAGGAGGAGTCCATCATGGAGGACGCCATCGGCGGGAAGATCAGCGACTACCTGATCAAGCCGGTGAACCCCAACCAGATCCTGCTCGCCCTGAAAAAGCACCTGGACGGCAAACGCCTGGTGAGCGAAAAGACCAACACGAACTACCAACAGAATTTCGGCCGCTTAGGCATGCGCCTGAGCGATCGGTTGAGCGCCCAGGATTGGATGGTGCTCTATGATGAGCTGGTGCGCTGGGAACTGCAACTTAGTGCGAACCCGGACCAGAGCATGGCCGAGATCCTCCGCAGCCAGTGGGCCGAAGCGAATGATCTCTTCTGCCGTTTCGTGGAGAACAACTACCTGAACTGGCTCAGCGGCCAGGCCAAGGACGCTCCGCTGCAATCGCACAATGTGTTCAAGGCGAAGGTGGCTCCACTGATCGATGAGAAGCAGCCCCCGCTCTTCATGTTGTTGATCGACAACCTCCGCTTGGACCAGTGGCGTGTGATCGAACCCATCGTGAGCGAGTACTTCAAGGTGGAAGACCAGGGCATGTTCTACAGCATCCTGCCCACGGCCACGCAGTACGCCCGCAACGCGCTCTTCGCCGGTATGATGCCGTCGGAGATCGAGAAGCGATTCCCCGGCAAGTGGATCAATGAGGATGAAGAAGGCAGCAAGAACGCGCACGAGGATGAATTCCTCGCCGCCCAACTGAAGAGCCTGGGCAAGAACGTCAAGCACAGCTACCACAAGATCACCAACATCACCGCAGGGAAGAAGCTCGCTGAGAGCATGCACACCCTGATGGACAACCCGCTGAATGTGATCGTCTACAATTTTGTGGACATGCTGAGCCATGCCCGCACGGAGATGGAAATGATCCGTGAGCTGGCCGAGGACGAGCCCGCCTACCGTTCACTCACCAAGAGCTGGTTCGAGCATTCGCCACTGTTGGACATGATGAAGTTCATCGCCGAGAAGGGCTGCCGTATGGTGATCACTACCGACCACGGCACCATCCGCGTTACGGAGCCTAGCAAAGTGGTGGGCGACCGCAATACCAACAGCAACCTGCGGTACAAGCACGGTAAGAACCTCACCTACGAAGCGAAGGACGTCTTCGCCGTGAAGGATCCCGCCAAGGCCCTGCTGCCCCGCGCCAACGTGAGCACCACCTATGTGTTCACCAAACGCGACTTCTACTTCGTGTACCCCAACAACTACAACCACTTTGTCAACTTCTTCCGCAATACCTTCCAGCACGGCGGCATTTCCATGGAAGAGATGATGGTGCCCGTGATCACGCTCAAACCACGGTGATCCACCAACTGATCACCTTCCGCTACCATCTTCGACCAGTCCAGCTTCCCACGCCTTCCCAACTCTACCACGGATGAGTACATTGATGCAACTCCACAATGCTGACGAGGCCACGGACCTGGCCGCAGCCATGCTCAGCGCCTGTGGCAAGCGCCGCGTTTTCGCATTCCATGGCGATCTGGGCGCTGGAAAGACCACGCTCATCAAAGCCATGTGCTGCGAACTCGGCGTGGAGCAAGGAACCGGCAGTCCCAGCTTCAGCATCGTGAACGAATACCGCACCACGGGCAATGAGACCGTCTACCACTTCGACCTCTTCCGCTTGAAGGACGTGGCCGAACTCGAAGGCATCGGCTTCACCGAATACCTCGACAGCGGCAAGTACTGCTTCGTGGAATGGCCTGAACTGGCCAAGAACCTTTTGCCTCACGACGCTGTGCGTGTGCGCATGAAATTGGCCGCATCCGGTGACCGCACGGTTGAACTCGCTCTGTGAGGCGAGCCTTCCGGGCGTGCCATCCACGAAGGAACCAAGGATGAATACGATGAAGGACATGAACGGCCGCAACAGTGCCCCCGCACATGAGTACCAGTTCTGAACTGCTGAAGCAATTGGCGCGCGAGGTCGCGCTATCGCCACAAGAACAAGCGCTGGCCGTCGGTACGCGCAACAAGAGCCTCTTTATCGGTATCCCCAAGGAGACCACCTTCCAGGAACACCGTGTCCCACTCACTCCGTCCAGCGTGGCGGTGCTCGTGGGGCGCGGCAATGATGTAGTGGTGGAGCGCGGTGTGGGCCAGGCCGTGCAATTCCAGGATAACGACTACACCGAGGCCGGAGCCATGCTCGCCGAAAGCGCCGAAGAGGTGTTCAAGGCCGACCTGATCCTCAAAGTGGCCCCGCCCAGCCAGAAGGAGATCGATCTCCTTCGACCCAAACAGATCCTGATCAGCGCGTTGCAGATGACCACGCAGCCCAAGGACACGCTGCGCAAGATGATGGACAAGCGCGTGACCGCCGTGGCCTGGGACTTCATCAAGGACCGCGAGGGCATCTACCCGATCATCCGCGCCATGGGCGAGATCGCCGGCAACACCAGCGTGCAGATCGCCGCGGAATACATGAGCACCGATAAGGGCGGCCCGGGCCTCATGCTCGGTGGCATCAGTGGTGTGGCCCCGGCGGAAGTGGTGATCATCGGCGCCGGGACCGTGGGCGAATTCGCTACTCGTGCCGCGCTCGGCCTCGGAGCCAGCGTGAAGGTTTTTGACAAGAGCATCTACCGCCTGCGCCGACTTCAAAGCGATCTCTCACAGCGCATCTACACGAGTGTGATCCAACCGGACGAACTGAAGCGCGCGCTCCAACAGGCGGACGTGGCCATCGGTGCGCTCCGCCCCGAGCATGGCCGTACGCCCATGGTGGTGAATGAGGACATGGTGCGCGAAATGAAGAACGGCAGCGTGATCGTGGACGTCAGCATCGACCGCGGCGGCTGCTTCGAGACCAGCCGCATCACCAACCTCAGCGATCCTGTCTTCAAGAAGTTCGGCGTGGTACACTACTGCGTGCCCAACATCGCCAGTCGGGTGCCCCGCACCGCTACGTACGCCCTCACCAACATCTTCGCGCCCTTGCTCCTGGGCATGGGAGACGTCGGTGGTTTCGAAGAGCTCATCAAGCGTGATCTTGGCCTGCGACACGGTGTGTACCTGTTCAATGGTGCGCTTACCAGCGAGGTGCTCTCTGAAGCCTTCCGCCTGCCTTACAAGGATCTGGACATCCTGCTTGCCGCTTTCTGACAGGGGTCCACTATGAACTTCGGTAGGCGCCTACGATTGTTCATGCTCGGCATCGGCCTGGGCACCATCATGTCATTCATGATCTTCGGCAAGAGCTGCACCAACACCGCGTGGGCACCGGAGGCCCGTGTGCAACTGCGGATGAAGACCACCTTGATCCGTTCTACTGCCCAAGCGGATAGCGCCATGTTCATGCTCGGGATCGACCTCGCCGACCTGCGCGCCAGCATGGACAGCCTGGAGGTGGATTTCGGCAACAGCCGACGCACCGCGGATAGCCTGTATTATGAACTTGCTGGTCCTGTTAAGGGGAGAGCCGTGAACCTGAGTATCGCCACCCTCCGCGACTACGATATCGATTCGACCAGCACGCTGCTTAGCCTGGAGCCCGAATGAATGTGGGCGGGTGGGAGGTGCTGCAGGGGAACGTGTACGTGCTGGAATGCACAACGCCCCGGAACCTTCGGTCCACGGGGCGTTGCTTGTAGTGGTCAGCGCGTTCAGCGCTTCTTTCCCTTCTTTCCTTTCTTGCCTTTCGGCGCAGCGGCTTTCTGAGCAGCCTTGGCCGGCTTGGCGGATTTCACCGAACCCTTGGGGCGACCACGGCCCACCACTGGTTTCGCCTTCCACTTCGGGCCAGGACCCCACACCTCTTCCACCATGCACTTCCAGCCGGCGCGGCCGAGCCAATCGTGCATCAGGTCACGGGTTGGATGATCCCCTTTGTTCATGCGCACGCGCATGTTCAGGATGGACTGTTTGGCGAGCTTCAGAGGCCCCCAGATGTCAGGCTGCTGCAACATGCGCTGGAAAGCGCTCGGCAGCGACATACTGTCTTGTTCGGTTGTGTTGTTCTTCTTCGACATGGCGCAAAGATCGTTGCGGAATGATACCGGCCGACATACGATCCACTAAGAAACAGACGAGCACCGGTATTGTTCGCGACGAAACAGGCCTATGGCACGACCGGGACAACATGCCGGGTATCAGGTATCCCGTCCTGAGGGTAGTAGCCGTCTGATAAATGCCTTTGGACATCGGGCGAACAGTATCCGGCGTTGCGGCCCGGTATGGGATCCATCCGCGGACCGGAGGTACAATTGATCGGGTTCCTGTTCCGGCCAAAGTGATCATCAGTTTTCTGGTGCTGTTTGACGATCACCCCATATGGCCACTTTCAACCCTTGAACAGACCGAAGTGGTGGGCAGCACGGTATATGACGTACTCCCTCGGCATGCCCGGTCTTCGCAGATCCATGAACGCACCGAAGAACAGAGGCCGTATTTCCACAGCGCCAGCGCCAGCGTGATGCCGATGATCAGTTCATGGAAACCGATCAGTGCCCTGGCCTACAGGTTCCTCGACGGTGCGCTTCCCGCAGATGGACCGGATCGATCGATGATCCCACAAATTGGAGGGACGCGGTCGAATGACCGTCGCACGCGCACGTTAGCGCACGAACACGTTGCCGCGAACCACACGCTCCAGCTGTGATGCACGCAAGACGAGCAGCCCGGTGGCGATGCCCGACAAGGGAGCGGTCCAAACGCTGCCATCAGGTTGAGCGGTGGTGCGCTGTACCAGCCTGCCGGTCGCATCGAACGCTTCCACCATGACCGAGCCGCCGCTCGGGGTCAAACCACGCACCTGAATGGTCCCGTCCTGCTCGTTGAACACGAATGCGGGGGCATGCCCTGCACCAGATGTGCGCACTCCTGTTGAAAGGTCTGAACAGCGGATGGCGCCTTCCGGAAAGAAGACCGCCGAATCGAAGTTCCCGTCGGTGAGGTCGGCGATGGCGATCTTCAGGTGGTAGGACATGCCGGGCACCACCACCGCTCGGGCGGTGAGCACAACGGAGTAGCCGTCCAGCTGAGTGCCCATGCCGAAGTCGTTGTTGATGTAATAGATGGTGTCCGCCAACCAGCCCGGATTGATGTTGCACAGCGCCGTGTTGCCCTCGCTTCCGTTGATACCACGGTTCAGAGTGTTCACTGTTACAGGCAGACCGCTGGCGGGCAAGGTGGCCATGTTGATGGAGCCGTTCGAGAATTGCCCCAACAGCCCCGGGCCGCTCAAGAACAGGCCGAATCGGTCGTCCTTGTCGGTACATACATATTCATCATACTCCTCCGAACCGAATACATAGCGCACCTCCAGCGTGTCACCCTCGGGCACCAGGTCCATTTGAATGATCCCGGGATCGAACATTCCGCTCACGTTCGGGAGACTCATCAGCATGATGTCCGGGTCGTACGCGCCGAAGCCCCCGCCGAAGGTCATGTTCGGGATGTTGTTCGGGCCCATCACACCAAAAGCGATCCCCGTGCTGATGACCAGGCCCGAATCCAGGCCGATGCTCATGGTGCTGTCGCTGAACACACCCACCTGCTGAGGATCCACCGTCTGGCTGAAGGCGTTCATGAGCGTCACGTTCGCTCCGCTCAAGTGTACGATCGCCGTTGCGGCCGGATCGCCGATGCCGTAGACAAGCACTTGCGCGGTGCCGCGCATACATGAGATCACGGTGAGCAGGAGGAGGAGGTAGGGTCGCATCATGGTGGTGGACGTTCAACGGCCGCGCCCGGTTGCATGGGCGAATGTCAGCGCGTTACAAAGGGGTATGTGGTCTGCCCTTGGTTGGTGCGCATCACAGCGATGCGGTTGCCGGAGGCTGCGGGTTCCTGGCCAAGTTCGAACAGGTGATCCCCGGCGGCCAATGCCCCCGTGAAGACGCGTTTCAACTCGCGGCCATCCCCATCGCAGACGATGATCTCCACCTGCGACCGCGCATGCACACGCACTGATACGCTCGACCGGCCCGTGGCCGGATTTGGGCGGACCTCTATCCATTCCAGGCGCTTCGGGCGGATCGCCGGTGTACCCACGGAGGCATCGCCCCATTTGTACACGCCGTTGCCGCACATGTACGCCTCTGTTCCGCTGATCCGTTGGAAACGATCGTAGCCCGCATCCAGTGCGATGCTCTGCCAGGTCTGGCCACCATTCAGCGTTTCCAGCAGGATCTGGTTGCCGCCAACAAAGCCGTGCAGCGTATCCAGGAAGCCCATCACTTGCATGTACGGCACCAGCGGGGTCACCGCCTGTGTGGTCCAGGTGGCACCTGCGTTACCACTGCGTACGATGCGTGTGCCCGTGCCTACCACGGCTTCCACCGAGCCGTAGATGTGCAGGCTGTCCGGCGTCTGCAGTTTCCAGATGTAATCGTCGTGGTGGCCTGTCAGGTGGCGTACGCTCCAGGTGTCTCCTCCGTCCACGGTAGCCAGAATGATACCGCCCAAGGATGGCGGTTGCGCCTTGCCCGAAACGAATCCAGTATCCGCGTTGAGGAACAGCACGTCGATGAGCGCGCTGGCCATGCTGCCCAGGTTCGTCTTGTCCCAGTTCATGCCGCCGTCCGTACTGCGGATCACGTATGCGGGTTGGAACCACACGCCGCACCCGAAGATGAGCTCCGGCGTGGCCGCGCACAGACCACAGATGCTCGATGGTGCTGGTATCGAATCAGTGATGTCCTGCCAGGTATCCCCGCCGTCCAGTGTGCGCAGGAACGTGCCGCTCACGCTGCCGCTGAAGCCCACATCCTTTGTCGCGAATTCGATGCTGCGCAGATGGTCCGGGCCGCTGTATACCTCCTGCCAAGTTTCCCCACCGTCGTATGTGCGCAGGATGTAGCCGTTCGCGCCGCCGGCCACCCAGCCCGTGTCAGGCCCGATGAAGCTCAGGTCATCTTTTCGCACGCCATTGTTCGGCGCGGAGGTGACGGTCCATTGGGCGGATAGCGCGTGTGCCAGGAATGGCAGGATGCCGAGCAGGAAAGAACGCAGGTGCAACGCACGGTAAATGAGAGGGGCCGGCATCATCGTGTGGCGAACCAACTACTTGGATCCTGGGATCGTGAACCGGATGGTGGTGCCTTGTCCTTCCGGACTTTCCGCATGCACTTCACCGCCGTGCGCTTCCACGAAGGTCCTTACGATCGCCAGGCCAAGGCCCGTGCTCATCGGGCGCTCCGGATCGCCCTCACCTTTCTCGAATAACTTCTCCAACCTGTCCGCCGGTATGCCCGTGCCGTTGTCCGCGACCCAGCACATGATGGTGCCGTCTTCCGTGTTCATGCGACCGCCAACGCGCACCTCACCCCCGGGGGAGTAGGTGATCGCGTTGCTGAGGAGGTTCTGGAACACACGCCGCAACTGGCCGGAATCCGCGTACATCACCATGTCGTCCGCTACCAGGTTGATGAGTTTGGTGTCTGCGGCCTGGGCCATGGGTTTCATGGCCAGCATGATCGCCTGCACCAGCGGCCACAGGTCAAAATGCCGATACACGGGCGGGGAGCCTTCTTCGGGTCCCTGTTCGGTGTTTTCTTCAAGCACTTTGGCCACCAGCGTTTCCAATTGACCTACGTTGCGGTGCAAGGTTTTGATCATCTGCGCGCTCTCGACGTTCCCGGTCTGCTCCTGCAAGGTCATCTCCAGTACACTCGCGGCCAGGGAGATCGCCGTGAGTGGGTTACGCAGGTCATGCGCCACGAAGGACAGGTACTCTTCGCGGCGACGCTTCACGGCCAGTGCCTGTTGCTCGGAGTGCGTCTCAACCGCGAGCCCGATCGCCTCGTCCAGCACCCGGTTCAGGATGTGGAACGGTTCGCCTTCCAACGAAAGGCCATGCTCCTGTGCCAGATCATGGACGCAACCACGCAGGATGTTGTATTCCGATACCACTTCCCGCACGTCGAAGCCGTCCTCGAACCGCTGGATGCCGTGCTCGGGTGGGGTGCCCTCCTCGAGTGTCTCTGCGATCGTCTCCTCGGACGGATCGGCCAGTGCTTCGGCGAGCTCGATAAGCAATGCGGGGATATGATCGTTCAGCGTTGGGATGTCCAAGTGTGCGGCCGAGGGCAGCGCGCGCACCTGGTCCCGCCAACGTGCCAACAAGGCGTCCTTCTTTGCCCGGATGAGTTGGGCGAGCTGGCTGATCACTACGGTCTTCATGGATCTTCTGTTCGGTGGAGCGAAAGCTAGGTCACTGCGCACCCGATCGCTGGTAGTGCGCTGCTCGGGCGGGTGCAGGATGCCGTGTGCGGCTGGAACTCAGGCTCCGATCGCTGCCCCGCGACCGGCCAACCAGCCCGTGCTCCATGCCGCTTGGAAATTGAAGCCGCCGGTGATGCCGTCGATGTCCAGCACTTCACCTGCGAAATGCAGACCAGGCACCACGCGACTTTCCATGGTGGCCGGGTTCACCTGGTGCAAAGCGATGCCACCAGCGGTCACGAATTCGTCCTTGAATGTGGTCTTGCCGCTCGCGCCGTACCGATCGTTCGTCAGCACGTCCAGTAGGCGGTCCATGTGCTTCTTGCCCAACTCGCCCAACGGTTTTTCCAACGCGATGCCGGCGCGTTGCAACACGTAGCTCCACAGTCGTGCTGGCAGCGCGAAGACGCCCGCGTTCACCACTTGGCGTTTGGGATGTTCGCGTATCCGAGACACCAAACGCTCGCGCGCGGCTGGCTCGTCCACGTCACCGAGCCAGTCCACTTGAACCGTATACGAATAGCCCATGTCGTGCAGCACCCGTGCGCCGAATGCGCTCAATCGTAGAACGGCCGGCCCGCTGAAGCCCCAGTGGGTGATGAGCAGTGGTCCGCTGCTCTCCAACCGGGTGCCGGCGATGCGCAGCCGCACGTGCGGTGCTACCACGCCCATCAGTTCCCGTACCGCTTCGTTCGGCAGGTTGAAGGTGAACAGGGAGGGTACAGCAGGCACCACTTCATGCCCCAGCGCGTGCAACCAGGACAGGCCCGCATCTTTCGGAGATCCGCCCGTGGCCACCACCACCCGATGCGCGGGTTGCTCACCACCGGGTGTGGTCAGCGACCATCGTGTTCCTCCTCCGTTGATCCCGATGTGTTCCATTTTCACTACCGGACAATGCGATCGCGCCAACACCCCCAATGCACGAGCAGCATCCTGCAACGCATCGATCACTGTGCGCGAATCATCGGTCACCGGGAACATGCGTCCATCGCTTTCGATCTTCAGCGTTACGCCGTGCCGTGCGAACCAGTCCACCGCATGCGGTTGGCCCCACGCGGTGAACACCTTGCGCAGGAACACCTCTCCGCGCGGATAGTGCCGCGCGAGCTTGCGCGGTTCCGCGCAGTGGTGCGTCACGTTGCATCGGCCGCCCCCACTGATCCGCACCTTGGCCAGCCACTTGTCGCTCTTCTCCAACAGCAGTACCTCCGCCGTGGGATCATGTGTCTTCGCGCTGATCGCCGCCATGTACCCTGCAGCGCCGCCCCCAATAATGATGATGCGGTCGTGTGTTGATGACATGAGGTGGTTGCAGCTCTGCGCGCTGCGGTCAAAGATCGCAGCGCCGGACCGAGCCCCGTAGGTCGATGTGGCCATTTTTCACCAGCCGTGGCGTGCTTCGATCGGCGTTGCAAGCCGAGGTTGGCTCTGGAAAGTTCGCCATCGTTCGCATGACGGGTCCGATGGAATGGACGCCTGCGAGAAGTGCAGCGCGTGATCGGCCCTGTTGAGCGAACAATGCCGCTTTGTGGATGTTATACCACAAACAATGATGATGGAGTTTTTCAAACGTTTCTACCCCATGATCCTGGCGTTCGTTAGTTTCCTTCTCTCGGTCTCCCTTTGGTTTTCAGGCCGCAAGGAAGAAGGTCAATTCGTCGGCATTTGGGTGCCCTCCATTCTCGCTGCAGGCATCTACTTCAAACTGGAGTATGCCAAAGTCCGACCATGAGCGAAATCTGGCTCTTCATCCTCGGATCTGTGATCTTCGGAGCGTATTTATTCGGTTTGTTGAGCATGATCAATAGCCAGCACAAGATCCAAGCGCGTGAACAGGACACGTATGAAAAAGCCCTTGCCAAAAGGTCCGATGGATCCGGTCAACGTGTGGTCTAGTACAGGTTCGGTCGGGTGACCTCCAGACAGTCCGCGCTCCGTGTGTACTTGCTGAAGAAGGCGCTAAATTGGCATTGCCGGTCCGTGATTGCGGAGAAGGTGGTTGAGGTGTTCCCGGTTGTGCAGCCCTTAGCATCGCCGTTGGCCACCTCACCTTCCCGCCAGTAGCTGTGGCACTGGATCCGGGTCCGGCCGGATTATTCTCAAGTGGGATAGCGTGTCCGCCGTTCTCACAAGCTGATGGTGGCGATCAAGAAGAACACGGTGCCGATCACCAGTAGAATGGTTGTCAATCGCTCGATATTCCGGGACGTGGTTGACCGTGGGGGGAAGTAGGAGAAGCGCCAAGGCGGGCGCGAGGAAGGAACTGGTAAGTTGGGCATGCGGAACGGGTTCCGTTCCGGTTGCGCAATTCGCGGACCATGCCGAACGAACGATAGTTGTGCGGCGGATCGATCCTTCAACCCCATCTATGGGCATCCAGCACCCGCCTTCGAGGTGCAAGTTGCTCAAAGCATTCACGGAGCATACCGCTTCGCACTTCGTTCGCCTCCCTTGGGTTGCGGTACACCTTAGCACGTTCGTTCCGCACCGGAACCCTCCGGCATGTTCCTTGGCTGTGGACCGCTGAACAGGAACAATGGAAGACCGGACGATAGAGCGAGAGATCATCGCGCAACCACCGCTGCGCGCACTGGTGGTGGATGATCGTGAGGATGTGGCCATGGGACTGGCCTTGTTGCTGAAGCAACTGGGATACACCGTGCAAGTCGCCAATCAGGCCCATGAAGCGCTGGAGAAGGGGGCTCGTTTCCGACCCACCGTCGTTTTTCTCGATATCGGCTTGCCGGACCTCTCAGGCCATGAAGTGTGCATGGAAATGCGACGCAGTGGTTGGGGCTCCAAAGCCTTCATCGTTGCGGTTACCGGCCAGAACGAACCGTCTGACCTGATCCGGGCCGCCCACGAGGGGTTCGATGCGCT
>JANOPI010000478.1:0-4571 GCA_031421755.1 Flavobacteriales bacterium
TGACGATCTCGGTTTCACGGGCTTCTGGTCCACGAGCTACGCGATCACAGCGAACCTCACCACCACCGGAAATAACGCCATCGTGGATTGGATCATGGTGGAACTGCGGCACGGTACCACGAACGTGGCCCTCTACAAACATGTGATGCTGGTGCAGCGGGATGGGGATGTGGTGACCAGCAGCGGAGCGGTGCCGAGCCTGATCTTCCCCATGCGCGATTGCAAAGTGGCTGTTCGGCACAGGAATCACCTGCCTGTAATGACCGCCAATACGCTCACGGCCACCGGTACCGCGATCAACCTGGACCTGACCCAGACCAGCACGCTGTTGTTCGGCACAGAACCAACGGCCACAGTGGCCACCACACGCCGCGCGCTTTGGGCCGGTGAAACCGGTAACAATGGTCAGGTGAAATACACCGGAACGAGCAACGACCGGGACGCGATACTCACGGCGGTGGGCTCCACCACACCGAACAACACCTTGCTGAACCAGTATTCGTTGTTGGACACGAACATGGATGCCTCAGTGAAGTACACCGGATCGGGGAATGATCGCGACCCGATCCTTCTGACCGTCGGCAGCACCACGCCGAACAATACCCGCATACAGCAACTGCCGTAACCGCGGGCCGGTCACCGGTCGAAGACCTCCAACGTCAGGCGCATCATTCCTTGCGGTACCGAACATGGGGTACCGCTCCTGGCGTTCACGCGGATCAGGCGGGCCGGTGCAAGGAGGATGGGTCCCGATGGCGTATCACATGCTTCACCTGTGGCGAGCACGGACGCGGCACCCCATGCATCGCTTCCACCTTCATCCCGGCGATGCAATGTGCTGCGCCACGTGTCTTCCACAGGATCGAACGTGGAGATGATCAGGGAATCCCCCTCGGCACACCAGGCAGCGGGAGCGCGGCGTAATGGCGGTCCAGAGCCGGCTGGCGCTTGGGCACCATCGAAGTCCCAGATGCTACCATTCTGGCGCACGATACGAAGTCCGCATGCCGAGCAAGCGCCTGAGCTGTCCATTGGCGTCATCCATGGGTCCAACGCATCACCGGATCCACCATCATACCTGACGGACTGATCAATGATGAGTCCGCCATTCACAAAAGCCATCCCCCATCTACCGAGTTCCATACGCTCGAAGGCGCAGGATGCGAGACCGTCCAAGGTGAGGTCTGACCAAGCGGTATCCGGTGACCAACCGGAGGGACTTCCACTATCGCGGTAGTACATATGGATGGAACCGAGGTTCTGCTGAGCGTTCGTGGATTCGAACCCGGAGAAGGGAGCGGCCACCGCCAGTCGCGCGCCGCTGGCCGCGATGCTGGCCCCGAACCATCGGATAAAAGGCACAGGATAACTGATCTGGCCGATGGCCAACGGCTCGCTGGTGACATACGTGCCGTCTTCCGGAACGAAACAAGTGAGTCCGCCGATCGATCGAAATGAAGAACGGCTCACGAAACCGGTCACCAACGTATCCCCGATCCATCGCACCGAGTACCCCCCGCGTTCGTTGGCTGAGGCATCCGGCATCTGAAGCGATTGGATGAGATCCAACTGCTCTTCACCGGGTGCGGTATCAATGGCGTAGAGATGAACGGCGCCAGTGAAGGCCCCACCAGCGGCATCCCCGGGGGATCCCACGGCGAGCAGGCCTGGGCGCAGCGCCACGGAAGAACCATACCAAGGAGTCGCATCCTGGATGGAGGCCATGACACCCCATTGATCGAACCCGCCTTGATGTCGTCCGCGCAATTGCACGTTCCCACCACCCGCATGTGCCACGGCCAGCACAAGCAGGTCATTTTCTGAGGCGATCGCTACGCGGGCATGAGCGGTGAAAAGTCCGGCATCCACAGCAGCAGAGGGAGACCAGTCCTGCGCTCGGGCAACAAGAGCGGCACCCATGCCGAGCACGATAAAGAGCGCTCGGTGCAGGCGGCAATGGTGGACGGTCGTCGTCCGGATCATGGCAGGATGATGAATCGTGCGCACGCCGAGGTGCCTTGGGATCGTGCCAGGTACATGCCCGGTACAAGCGCATCGATCGGAAGAACTCCATCTTGAACTGGGTACAGGCCCATGACAGCTCCATCCTGGGCATGCAGTAGCACCGTCCTTCCTGCATTTCCACCGGGAAAACGGATCCGTACGTGACCCTGACCGCAACGTGCCGGATTCGGATGTACCACCAGGTTGTGTTCACGGTAGCCCTCTTCCACGCCAACGGTCGGATCGGTGAACACATAGGCCCTTCCAGCATTGTCGTATCCGGCCCCGGGCGCACCGGCCGCAACCACATCTCCATGTACCGCCACGCTGTAGCCGAACATGTCGCCTGTGGCCGGATCCGACGGTGAGATCCGCTGGAGAAAGCGCCAACGCTCCGCAACTCCCTCGTCACGAACGTAGACATCGACATGGCCCAAGGGCGTGAACGTCGGATGACCAAAAGCGCCCACTGCTACGACGTCACCGTGCATGTCCATCGCTTCGCCCCAACCGCCGTCAAGCCACCAATCCAGGAAGGTGTTCGAGTCCGGATGCATAACGCCCTCTTGGTGGGGCCCATCTTGGGCATCGACCTCAGCGAAGGAAACGGCACGCGGATGGACGAAACCCGTAGTACGCATGCAGGTGACCACCACACCATCAGCTGCTGCGATACCGGTATACCATACCGGATCCGGCGGGATGCCGAAGTCATTGGCCAGGAGGACTGGGGAAGCTTGAACGGGGCCGCTGGATTGCTCCTGTAATATACCTGATTCAAGATAATATAATCCATTTCTTCCTGCGAACATGACCACCCCGTTCACCAATGCTGTGCGCTCCCCGGCGCAAGGCCGGTAAGCACATGTCGGCATGAGCGAATCCCCACGGACGGACCTGCGCTCGGAATACAGACCCGAGCTCTCCCGGATGAATCCGATGATGAGACCTGCACCGACGAGCTGCTGGTCCGTGGGATCCTCATCGTAGCGTGGGCTGTTCACCACCAGGAGGTCGTTCCTGACAGAGAAGGTGGCACCGAACTCCATGCCTGCTTGAACGTTGGCCGGCATGATGCGCTGCCGATGCTCCCATTGATCGGTGCCGCCCAGATCCTGTTCGAATACATGCACTGCGCCAACCGGGAGCACGGTCCATGGCTCTCCTGGTGCTGACACGAACGCTCTGCCATCGGAGAGTTCGACCGCGCTCCCGAACGCCGACCCTGCCTGCAACGCGGGTGGTTCGAGCTTTTTCACGAATCCCCAAGCGTTCTCACCACCTTCATAGCGGTTGAATAGGAACGCTGCACCGGTACCGGGCGCACCATCGTCCATGCTGGGGGCGCCGATCAGGAGCCAGTCACCTTCCATGGCCATGGCCGATCCGAAGCGGCTCCCGGAGCTTGTGCCATTGGGCGCTTCGATCACTACTTGTGGCCAGAACTGGGCATTGGCCAAGCCCGCAGCGATGGCGACCACAGCTATGACAGCAGTACGCAGCGTCGGAACCGCAAGGCAACAGAACGTGCGCGCCATGGGTGAAATGTAGCTCCGGGACCGGCCCTGCCACACGGTTCAACTCCGACCTGAGCGGTTGAAGTACTGCGCGACCTTCCGCATCGGCTTTGCCAGAACAATGAAGGGGCTGACGCGTTCCCCGTTCAACTTCCATGCCTTGTACACCTCCAGGTTCGCGCGCCAAATGTGCGCCAGCGAACGGTTGCTCACACCACCGAGCCTGAAACGCACGAGCACTTTCGGCACGTAGCGCACGCGGATACGGTGCTTGAACATGAAGCGGAACATCAATTCATAGTCCGCGCTCACCTTGAGGTCTTCCCGGAAATGGCCGAAGCGGTCGTAAACCTCTTTGCGGATATAGGTACCCAAGTGCGGAGGCATCCAGCCGCTACGGAACTTCTCCCGGTCATAGGTACCGCCCTTCCAGAAGCGTTTCACCTTCTTGATGTCGTGCGGGTCCACCATGTAGGCATCGCCGAAGATCGCATCAGCATCGCCATGGCTGAACTCTGCGGCCATTTCAGAGATACAACTCCGGTGCGCGATCATATCGCCGGCATTCACGAAGGCGATCACCTCACCTGTCGCGGCGCGCAAGCCTTTGTTCATCGCATCATACACACCCTTGTCCTTCTCACTGGTGAAGTGCGCGATCACCTCCCGGTAGCGCTCGATCCGGAGCTGTGTTCCATCCGTGCTGCCGCCATCGACCACGATGTGCTCAATGTCAGTGTGGTCCTGGACCACCACACTGCGGATGGTCTCGTCGATATGCTCGGCGGCGTTGTAGCAGATGGTGATGATCGAGATCTTCACGGATCGATCGATCGTGTACGAACAGGCAGTGCGGGGTTCCCCTGATAGATCGAGTATGCTTCCAGGTCTTTGGTAGCGACACTGCCTGCTGATAGCACGCTGTGGCTCTTCATGGTGACGCCGAGCATCACCATCGCCCCGGCCCCTATCCACGAACCATCCTCGAGCGTCACCGGGCCGCTCATCGTGGGGTAATCCACCTTCTTGTAGTTGTGGCTTCCTTGAATG
>JANOPI010000479.1:0-6478 GCA_031421755.1 Flavobacteriales bacterium
GCAATGGTGGTGTACCACCGAGCGGGGTATTCTCGCTGATATCGAATACGAGTGTTTTGGTCGGGTCATATTCACCGAACTGCAAGCGCACCACCAGATCCGGCGTTACTTCCTGGTAGCCTACCGTCCAGGGTACTCCGATGGTGGTGTTGCCATCGATCTGGTAAGCGATCGCTTGCGGTATGCGGATCCATTCATCCTCCAAGAGCATCCGTAGCCCTTCCACCACATCCACTTCCAGCTCGTCCTGCCCGCTGAAGCGCATACGTATATGGTTCGGGTCGCCGCCCGGGCGCACAACGAAATAGAACTTGTAGCCCCATGCGTTGCTGGTCACATGCACATCGATGTTCGGGTACACATCCTCATACACCAAGTACTGGTTCCCATGTATGCCCGTTAATCCTGCCGGGCATTGCGGCAGGTAGTAGTTGTGGTACCATGTAGTTTCCAGGTACGGCGTTGCACTGACATTCCCTTGCGTGTTCTCGCCGATGAACCACATATCCACCCGGAAGGTGGTATCCTGCACGGCCGTGTCCGCATGGAGCTTGCGGTGTACGAATCCAAACTCAGGGCCATTGAGCAGGAACAGCTGAAGCGGATTGCCGGTACTGGCGTACTCCATTCCAAGCACGGGATCATGGTCCGTGTCGGCGACCTGGCCCATATCGGGCATAAAGGCGATGCCCTTGGAGATCGCCTGGTTCTTGTGGTCCGGTATCACCTGCGCAACCAATGTCGTGGTGCAGGCTGTGCTTGTTAGCAGGAATACGAGCGCAAGTTTCTTCATGGTCGTGGTAGTTGTAGGTTCAAAGCGCTCTCGTAAAGGTGCGCGTTTTGGCGGACAACTCCAACTCCCATTTCAACCCCATGGTCGTCGCCCGGCGGTGGATTTCTGTTCCCGAACCTGACCGCACCCTGCGCCTTCACCAGGGTCCAAACGCGAAGAACCCCCCGATAGATCGGGGGGTTCTCGCAGGGAAGAAGAGGTGGGATCAGGCCGCCTTGGCAAAGGCCAGATCGCTCATTCCGCTCGCACCGGCAGCGCCGATGGCGTTCACGCGGAAGTAGTACACCTTGTCCGTGTTGAGCCCCGTGGCTGAATAGTGGTTGCGGGTGGTGAACACCAGGTGCGACCAGTTGGCCGGAACTTCCGGATCGCTGGTGCAGATGAACACGTTGTAGCCCGAACGGCCCGAAACACCACCCCAACGGATGTCGATGCGACCGGGGAAGACGGTGGTGTGGGACAACAGATGTGCTGGGGGCGGCAACTGGCCCACGGGCGTGCTGCTGCGCTTCACCTCACAGCCTGCGCTCTCGATGATGGACAGCGCCCCGTTGCTCACCGCCTGCACATAGGCGCAGAGGTCCAGGTACATGCCCTTCACCACATCGAAGGCTTGCGCCCGTTCGGAACGCTCACGCGGGCCGGGGTTCAGGTCGTACGCGGCGATGGCCGCTTCCAGGTCGTTGCAGGCGGTGATCACCCCCGGAAGTGCTGGAACAGGGTTCGGGAAGGTCGGGTTGCCCGACATCGCCGTTGCCGTGTTCCGCGTCTTTACCAGGATCGCGTAGGGTGTGACGCGATCCACACCCGGCCGTACTACGTAATACACTCTTTTCATGATCTTTGGGCTTCCGCCTTTTTTGAAGTTTTGCCTTTGTATGCGCTGATCGCCCCCCGCGTTGCGAACGGGCACACGCTTCACCGTTATTGAACGGTGATCACGCTACCGTCATTCAACGGTGGGTAGCCCCTGTGGGCCGCACTGGACGAAGGTTCCAACGCAGGCCGGTCCGGATCGGAAAGAATGCGCGACCAGCGGCCGAACCACCGACGATACCTGAATTGCGGGTACCAACACACCGATCGCGGGTACCTATGATCCGATCATCGGTGCCAACAAACCGATCGCGGGTACCTCTGATACGAGCGCAGGTGCCAACAAACCGATCACGGGTACCGATGAACCGATCGTAGGTACCCACAACCCGATCGCGGGTACCGATGATCCGATCGCGGGTACCCACGAACCGATCAGGGGGACCTATGTTCCCATCGGGGGTACCCGCTAACTGATCGCGGGTACCTATGTTCCCATCGGGGGTACCCACAAACTGATCGCGGGTACCTGTACGCGGCTTGTGGGCACCTGCGAACCGATCGCGGCTACCGATGATGCGCTCAGGGGTACCAACAAACCGGTGGTCGGTACCTGCGGCCGGATCGTTGGTACCTCTATGCCGCGGATCGGCAACCACGATCCCACGGCTATCGGGTCATAAACCCGCGTGCATCCACGGGATCGCTTGCGCAAGTGCTGTCCACAGATGACGCAGATGTCACAGATGGACCACGGGATCGTTTGCGCTAGTGCTGTCCGCAGATGACGCAGATGTCACAGATGGACCGCAAGCGGTCTGCGCGATCGAAGCGCCGGAAGGCGCTATCTGTGACATCTGCGTCATCTGTGGAGCGTATGGGAGGTTCAGGCAGGATCCCCGCGCCTTGATCCAAGACCCGTTAGCCCTGACCTCGAGCCCAGCAGTACAGGTCGCGGACCGAAGTGGCGCGGTCGCACGCGCGTTCAACTAAGTATGGTATGGTGTAGCGCCCGGTGCTGAAGTTCGATTCAGACCAAACGCCGCTCCATCGCCACGCGCAACAGCAGTGGTAGCTTGTGTACCCCGAACTTCCGGAACAAAGCATCCCGGTGGGTTTCCACACCGCGGCGGCCGATGTGCATCTTCACCCCGATACCCTCCAAGGTGAGGCCCGTGTACAGCCACTTCAACATCTCCAGCTGTTTGGCGGTGGGGTCGCCCGCGCCGCGCTGGGCCTTGCCCTTGCCACCCCGCGCCACCGGTCCCTTGATCCAGGTATTCACGTGGTAGCCCCCGGCACTGGCCACGGTACATGCCCGCTGCAATTCGTCCGCTTCCACATCGGCGGGCAACAGGCCGCACACGCCATGGTCCAGCAGCTCTGCCGCCACCCGCTCGGTAAGGTCGCCGAACGCGAGCACGGGAATGGCCCGTTCACGCAGCAGCCAACGCACCGTATCCCGCACCGCATCAAAGGGTGCGCGCAGTTCCACCACCGCTACCTGCACCACTCCCTTCTCCGGGAACACCTGCGCCAGAACCGCCCCTTTGCCCGCTTCCGCCACCACCACGAAAGCGCCCCCCTGCTCCAGCAGCACCCGCAAGCCCGCGCGCGCTACCGCACCGCCATGCACAAGGGCCACCCGGATAGGTGCCGACCCGGCTACCGACAAAGACCCGCTGCGCCGAATGCTCCGGCCGTGCTCCCCTGACATGTCGCCTGGTGGTTTACGTGGACCCAGGCCGGGTACGGGAGAGCGGATCGTACCGGCAACTTAACATCCACCAAGGTAGGTTTCTTTCAATGGAGAACCCCGCGCGGGTGCGCTTCATTGCGCACAGGGTTGTACACAGGCGGAACCGACCACGAGCCAAGAACCACCGAAGAGAATACGACCAAGACCAAAAACCAGGAAGCCCAGCCAAAGGCCAAGAACCCAGAACCCCTGAGCCGAATACCTGAAGACCCGAAGCACCAAACGAAGAACACCCGCATCAGGCCCGTACCTCGAACCACCTTGCGGCCGATTCTTCCGGAATCCTTTGCGAGCGTTCTCCTGCGCTGGAGCAAAGCGCACACGAATGTAGCGATCGACCGAGTTCCTTACATTGGGGTTGAGCGTGTGCCATGAAAACCGTCAACCCCCAACACCTGGCCTTTGCCCGCATGCGGGATTTCTCCTTCCGGTGCGATCCGCGCCTCTTCACCGATGAGCAGTACGCCATCATCACCCGCTGGGGCCATTGGTTGCAAGCCTTGGCCAGCGGCCGCTTGGTGCGGCTGAACGATGCGCAGCACGCCTTCGTTCGCGCCGTACACAGCAACGCACTGCCCGAAGAACCTTATGCCCAAGCGTGGTGGCGCTATGAGCGGCGCTTGCGCATCGAGGCCAAGAACGGCGAAGCCATGCACACCACCTACCAAGTGGATGCCGATACCTTTTACAGCCGTGACATGGTGAAGCAGCAACGGCGCATCACCAGTGCCACCAACTTCGCGGAGCATCGCCGGGGGTGAATGAACGTTAGGCGAAGCGGCCTGTAACAACCGGCGAAAAGCCATCTTTGAGGCATGCCGGAACTGACCAACGCGCTGCTCTGTGAAGAGGCCCGCCGGTTCTCCATTGATGAGAGCCGCTATCCTGAACCCACGCTCTATGGCGTAACGGACGGCAAGGCCATCGGCACCTACCTTGAGCAGAAGTTCCGCGCCTACCTGCTGCATATGGGCTACACCTTCCAAGAAGGCAACTCGGCGAATGGTATCGATTTTCCGGGCTTGGGCGTGGACATGAAGGTCACCAGCATCCGGCAGCCGCAGTCCTCCTGCCCGTTCCGTTCAGCCCGGCAGAAGATCTACGGGCTAGGCTACTCCCTGATCGTGTTCGTCTACGACAAGGTGGATGATGATGGTACACGCACAGGTATGCTCCGCATAACGGATACCATCTTCGTTGAAGCGGAACGAACGGGTGATTTCCGGATGACGAAGCAGCTCTTGGAGGTATTGGATGGCGACGGTAACGAGGACGATATCCGCGCCTTGTTGTCTGACCGCAATCTTCCTATGGATGAAATCGGACTGGAAAAGTTGACCATCGATATCATGGAACGTCGACCTGTTCAGGGCTACCTCACTATTTCGAACGCGCTTCAGTGGCGATTGCAATATCGGCGTGTGATCGAAGAGGCGGGAACGGTGAGCGGTGTGACCGCCATACATCGAAGCATCAGGCCATGAGCCGCACTCGCGAACAACGCATCGAATTCGGCGACTGGCAAACCCCCGTCGGTTTAGCGCAACGCGTCTGTGATAAACTCATCGAGCTTGGTATCAGCCCAGCAACGGTGGTAGAGCCCACTTGTGGAGTGGGTGCCTTCGTTCACGCCTCTGCCACATCCTTTCCGAACGCGTTGATCTTGGGCTATGAGTACAACGAGGCATACTTGAAGACCGTTCATGACCAAATTGCTGGGAATGAACGGGTGATCTTGCAACAAGCAGATTTTTTCGGTACCGATTGGCGCGTTCGATTGGTCGGGGTGAACAGCCCTCTGCTCGTGATCGGCAACTTCCCATGGGTCACAAACTCCGCACAAGGCACCATCGGCGGTGCGAATCTGCCTGAGAAGTCGAACTATCAGCAGCACAAAGGGTTTGATGCGATCAGCGGCAAGGCGAATTTCGACATCAGTGAAGCGATGATGATGGAAGTTGTGCGCTGGTTCAGGGATCGGGAAGGTGACATCGCAATGCTGATCAAAACAGCCACTGCGCGTAAGGTGCTTGCACATGTCCAACGCCGGCCGTTCGGTATGCGCGAGGCACATTTATTTACTATTGAAACCAAGAAGGAGTTCGACGCATCTGTGGAGGCTTGCTTGCTGGTCATGCGCATGAGCGGTGACACTTCGCCATCAGCCACTGATTATACCGTCTATGAACACCTCGACTCGGACCAAGGCAGGTGTGTGGGCCACCGGTTCGGTTTGACGGTGAATGATCTGGACATCTTCAAAGCGCATGAACACCTCTTGGGGCAAAGTCCGCAGAAGTGGCGTTCGGGGGTTAAGCATGACTTGTCTGCGGTCATGGAGTTCACTGCCTCAGAAGGCAGATTTACCAACGGGCTGGGTGAAACGGTTGAGTTGGAGTCCGACTTTCTTTTCCCACTATTGAAAGGTTCCGATATCGGCAGCGACAAAACATGGCGCGGCAAGTACATGCTGGTTACCCAGCGCAAGGTCGGTGAGCCTACCGCATCGATCGAACAGCGCGCACCATTGACCTGGAAGTACTTGCTGGATCATGCATCGGCGCTCGACGCCCGTGGTAGTTCCATCTATTTGAAGAACCCGCGCTTCGCTGTCTTTGGTGTCGGTGAGTATGCTTTCCGCCCATGGCGCATCGCGATCTGTGGCTTGTACAAGCGTCTCTCATTCCGCATGATCGGCCCAATGGAGGGGCGGCCAGTCATGTTCGACGACACGGTGTACTACGTATCCTTTAATACAAAGGCCGAAGCGAACGCGGTCCTCGATAGGTTGCTAACTGAAGCGGCACAGAAATTCCTTGTCTCACTGATCTTCTGGGACGAGAAGCGCCCTATTAAGACCAGCGTGCTCAACCTCCTCGACTGGTCGAGGATCGGTGAGCGAATGGAAGCGCCAGTGACCAATGAACTTGACCTCTTTACTGAATGAGGATGAATGACCAAGTGCCGGACCGGAAATTCACGAAGGCGAAGAAGGAGACAGGGAAGAAGGGGCAGGAGAAGTTGTTCTGAGGTACATTGCTGCTCCTTCCAAACCACCAAACACCCTTGATCATGCGTAAGCTGGACAGACCGATCGCAAGACTCCGAAG
>JANOPI010000480.1:0-2824 GCA_031421755.1 Flavobacteriales bacterium
TGAGCGCGAACACCGCCAGCACCGGGCCTTCCCACTCCTTCGCACGGAAGATCAGGATGTTCGCCAGTACCACATTCCAAAAGGTGAACAAGAGGAACGAGCCTTCCTGCCCTTCCCAGAAACAACTGGCGATGTACTGCAAGGGCATGGCCGAGTTGCTGTGTTTCCACACGTAGTCGAACTCGTACCAATGGTTGAAGAGCATCACGAACAGCGTGACGATGATGCCCAATACCGCAACGGTGTGCAGCCGGAAGAAGAGACGCCCCAATGAGCGCCAACCGTCTTGTCCGTTCAGTGTGTGCAGCAGATAACCGATACCCGCGAACACCGCGCTCACGAAAGAGATCAGCGCGAGCCAGTGGCCCAGTTGCCCTGCGAAGGTGTGTTCTCCGATGTGATCGATCTCAGGCAAAGCAGTTGGTCGGCCTCAGCCAGTGATCCTGTTCTCCTCGTTGTACTTGCTCGGGCACTTCAGCAGCATCTCCTTCGCGTGGAAGGTGCCGTCCTTGCCCATGGAGCCGATGAGCACCACGCGCTCGCTGCGGTCCAGGTCGTTCGGTTTGGGCATCGCCAATTTCACCCGGCAGTTGCGGCCTTCGAGGTCGTTGATGGCGAATTCGGTCAAGCTGGAGTTCACGCTCGGTTCGTACACCACGGGTTGCGAACGGTCCAATGTGCCCACCACGTGGAATTCTTCACCCGGTTCAGCGGCCGCTTGCGTCACGTTCGCGTAGGTACTGCTGTCCAACAACGAACCCATCAGCATGGCCACGGCGACGGCGATGATCACGATGGCGATGATGTGGCTGCGCTTCATGGATTTGCGCTCAGCGCTTGTTCATGTCCTTTTCCATGCGACGAACCTTCCGGTCCATCATGAACATCCACGCGGCCAGTCCGGCGATAAGCACCGCCATTACCGCCACAACACTGTTGATCTTCCCGCTCTTGTACATGGTTTCCACCAGCCAGCCTTCCTGGCTTTGCTGCGCGAAGGTAGCCGCGCTGAAAAGGCTTGCGGTGATGAACGTCAACGTCCTACTGATCGTTCGCATCGGAAAGTCGGTTTTGAAGGCGTAGCAGCCGGTTGCGCAGGTCATACATCCAGACCCCGAAGAGGATCCAGCCCAAGCAAGCTGGGTAGAAGACGGTGCGCAGCCGGTTGTCCAGATCGTACGTGCCGAAGGCCGGATTGCCTCCGTTGCCGGGGTGCAGCGAATCATTCAGGCGTGGGAGCACGAAGAAGAACAGCAGCATGAAGCTGTAGGCGAAAATGCTGTAGATGGCCGCCAGACGCGCGCGTTTCGCTGGTTCAGGCACGCTTCCGCGAAGAACCAGGTACGCCAAGTAGATCAAAACACCCGCCGCAGCACCGTTCAATTTGGGATCGCTGGTCCACCAGGTTTCCCATGTTACACGCGCCCACAACGAGCCGGTGATCAGGCCCAACGCTCCGAAGACCAGTCCCACCTGAACAGCCACCGACGCCGCACCATCATCTTCCAAACTGTTCGTGCGCAACACCCGGATGCTCTTCCACACACCGATGGACATGAGCACCACCATGGTGAACCACATGGGCACGTGGAAGAAGAGGTTCCGAATGCTCTCGTTCAGGATGTTGCGGTTCGGGAAAGCCAAGTCCCCGTTGATCTTTCCTTGGGACGAAGCGTAGGAAACGATCCTGCATGGTTGGTCAATGATGCCGTTTCCGCGGCCTTCCGTGAAAAACGCTCCCAAGCGCGCGACTTCCCAGTCATGATCACAATAGGTGATCAGGTGGCTCATCTCACTCCGTAAGCCCGCTGGCACTGTGAAGTTGGCGCGGAGATGGTCTTCACTCAACGCTTCCACGGATAAAGCACAGACATGCTGGCTGTCGTTCTCTATCCACACGCGCAAAGTCGTATCAAGGAAGTGCGTGTTGTAGCCCCAAACGTCCAGCGTCAACTCCCCTGGAGCGATGCGCGAAACAGAGGTTTGAACGATTGCCGGACGAAGCGGCGTGCGCAGACCGACGATCACCACGTACAGCAACAGCGCGGTTGCCAACACCTTCCACCTGAGGCCCTTCATCAGTCGCGCCAAAGGTAGGGGAAGAGAATTGCGGACAAGGCCACGGCGAGCACGTCGATCGCCAGCACGGCAAGGAGATAATTCCCGGCCACGGACCAGGCCACGCCGTCCAATGCCAGCTTGCTCGCGCGCAGGGTGGCCAACAACATCGGCAGCACGATCGGGAAACCCAGAATCGCCATCAGGCCGAGACCACTTCCGGCTCTTGCAGCGATCGCCGCGATCAAGGTGAGCGCACAGGCGAAACCGATGGAGCCCAGCAGCACCGAGCAGAAGAACAGCCCGAGGTCAGCTTCCGCCAGCACACGATCACCGATAAACAGTGTGTACGCTCCAAGGCTCACTGCACCGAGGACCACCATCGTTCCCGCGTTGTACAGTGTACGCGCCAGCACCACGTTGCGCGGGTGGGCCAAGGTGTGCAAGTAGCTCTGCCGGCCGCCTTCTTCCCGCTGAAAGGAGCGCCCCAAGGCATTGAACGCCGCGAACAGCACGATGATCCAGAACAACGCGTTCCACGTGGCTACGGTATTGAGCTGCTTCACACCGAGGTAGCAAGTGTATACCGTGCTCACCACGTACAAGGCCATGCTGCCCCAAGCGTGCTTCTGGCGGCGGTCCAAGCGCCATTCCAGTTGCAGCAATGAAACGATCTCGTTCCGGTTCACGGCCGCGAAGCTATTCCGAGAGGCCATGCACGGAATGCGTTCGGGGTTCGAGGTTCCTGGATCGCCTCAGGGGCCGG
>JANOPI010000481.1:0-3984 GCA_031421755.1 Flavobacteriales bacterium
ACTTCTCGATGAAGACGCTGCCGTCACCGAAGGCGTTCTGCGCTTCGCTGATGGCGCGCTCGAGACCTTCCTTCAACTCGCTCTCCTGCTCCACGATGCGCATGCCCTTGCCACCACCGCCCGCAGCGGCCTTGATGAGGATCGGGAAGGTGATCGTCTTGGCCACCTTGATCGCTTCTTCCAAGCCGCTCACCGCTCCTTCCGTTCCGGGCACGAGCGGAACACCGTGGTTCTTCACCGCCTCTTTCGCGGCGAGCTTGTCTCCCATCACCTTCATGGCGTGGGGTGAAGGCCCGACGAACGTGACACCCGCCTTCTCCAACGCCCGGCAGAAATCGCCGTTCTCGCTGAGGAAGCCATAACCAGGATGAACGGCATCCACCTTCAGGTCCGTGCAGACCTTGATGATCTTGTCGAACACGAGGTAGCTCTCCTTGCTGGGCGCGGGACCGATCCACACGGCTTCGTCGGCGAACCGCACGAACGGTGCATTGCGGTCCGCTTCGGAATAGACGGCCACGGTGCTGATGCCCATTTCCTTGGCGGAGCGCATCACGCGCAGGGCGATCTCGCCGCGGTTGGCGACGAGGAGCTTTTGGATCTTCTTGTTGGTCACGGGGTGAAAATGGGGAGAACAGCTGCGGTCAAGGGTTCGCCTGATCAACGAGCATCCGCATGTAGGGGGTGTCTATGGCGATATTCACCTTTTTTCGGGCCAACCCACGGGCGAGCTTCTGATCAAGAGTCCAAAGCAACGCTTGCTGGCTCAAAGCAAGGGCTACGTAGGCGACATCCTTCGGGTCTACTCGCTTCGCCAGATCATCAGCCTGTTCGCGCGCGGATTGCGGTATCACCTCCGTTCTAACGATGGTCATCCAAGAAAAAAGCAGTTCCAACGCCCGATGGAATTTCTCCGGCTGGAGTCCGAGCTCCAGAATGAGTCTTTCCTGATGCTCCCGCAATTCTTCCATGATGAATTCAGGGGCAAGGAGTTCGACCCTGTCTTTCGCGTCATATAGAACACTGGCCACCGCACCGGACGGCCTCATCAAAACGCTGATAAGCACGTTAGCATCAACGACGACCTTGAGCACGGTAGACCTTTTCGTATTTCGCCCACCAGGATGCTTTGATCTCCTCAGCGACGCGTTCGGCGCGCTCTTGCGAGACACGCTTGGTACCAGTGGCCAGATCCATGAACTCCAAGCGATCCAACAAGCGTTGCACCGCCGCCGGGTCCACCTTGCTTTCAAGGGTGATGACCAGTTGGTCTTTCTTATTCCGCGCGAGCGTCATTGTACGGCGAAGATAAAGCCACTACCCATGATAGCTCAAGGGTGCTGGCCTGATGTTTGGCAACTTCGGCACAGAATGCGCCTCATTTCCACGATCCTCTTCCTATCCTCCATCACCTTGGTACACGCCCAAGGCCGCGAGAAGATCCAGAACACGGACAGCGGCCGCATAGTGCTGCACTACTTCACTACGGGCCAGCTGAGCACCAAGGAGTGGATGGATAAGGACGATCGCTGGGGCCGCAGTCAGGCCTTCGCCAGGGATAGCAGGGAGCTGATCAACTACCAGACGCGCAAGATCGGCGGGCATGCCAGCATCCACTTCAGCTACCACAGCAACGGTGCCGTCAGTAAAGCAGAAGTGAGCGACGCGCCGGACGGTGGGATCCAGTGGTACCGCAGCACGACCACGTTCGATGAGCAAGGCAACAGGACCGGCTTCACCGAGCAGGGGCATGACAATGATGGGATCATTCCGGGGCCGGGTGTGCGCGTTACGACCATGCCGACCATTCTCGAACCACCGAAGCAGGAAGTGGTGGAAGAACAGCGCATGTTCGTCAACGAGGTCTTCGCCGTGAACGCGACGAAATGGCCTTGCTTACTGAAGGTGGAAGCCAAGCAGGCTTCGCCGGCCTTACCGTCCGGCTCGTTCGCGATACAACCGGGTGACACCTTGCGCATCGGCACATACAGCATGGGCGAGGTCTTCGATGATCCGGAAAAGCATGTCACGCTCACCGCCCAACGACCGAATGGTAAAGGCCGCAAGCGCAGTGCGATGGAAGTGGTCTTTCTCCAAGAGAAGCACATCAACAAGGCACATCGGCGCTATTACTTCTATGCGCTGCCTGAGGGCACACGGTTGAAGATCACGATGTGAGAGGTGCGCGTGGGTGTTCAGTGCGCAAGTCCCCAGAAGCCCTCCAGCAATTTTTCCAGCACGTTCATATCCACTTCCTCGAAAGGATGGCGCGTGTTGCGCAGGACCTCGACGTTGGCCCGCTTGAGGCCGCTGGCGAAAATGCGTGTGTCATGCGGCACGGCCGTGGTGTCTCCGTCACCGACACAGAGGAGCACTTGGCATTCAATGCGTGAGCACACTTCCCGTGTCAGCAGTGGCGCTGCTGCCAGTTCGCTCATGCTCTTCGCGATGGCCTTCACTACATCACGCCAGCGATCCCTTCCATGCACTTCGGCCAATGCGTTCGCGAACGCGGGCACCTTGGCTTCCATCATGTCCGGGTCGAGCTTGCGCAGTTCCTTCTGCAAGCCTTCCTCGGTCCAGAGCAACTTGGTGCCAACGGTGGCCACGCTCTCCACGCGTTCGGGATATTTCGCCGCATAGAGCAGCGCCACATAGCCGCCCATGCTGTAGCCGAAGAGGTGGGCGCTCTTCCATTTCTGCTCAGCGAACGCGCGATCGATGTCAGCGATGAAGTGATCGAACGTGAGGACTCCTAAGGGAATCTCGCGGTCACCGTGACCAGTGAGATCGATGGCGATGCCGCCCATGCGCTCTTGCAGCGGCTTCAGTTGGCGGGCGCTTCCAAGAGCACCATGCAGGAGCAAGAGGTTCATGGCGGCAAGGTAGCCGCGGTGCGGTGCGAACATCTACGGCGATGGCGTTGGTGTGAGGGCTGATAGCTTGGTCGCCGCATCATCCCACGGAATAACGGACCGCACAACACCATGGTGCTGAGGAAAGTCGAACGTGCCGATCTACCGGCTATCTGGACGATCATCCAGCACGCCATCGAGCAGCGCCGGCTGGACGGCAGCCAGCAATGGCAGGATGGTTACCCGAACTCGGGTACGCTGGAAGCCGACTTGGAACACGGCCATGCGTACGCCCTGGAACAGAACGGCGAACTGTTGCTCTATGCGGCCGTGATCTTCGAGCCGGAGCCGGCCTATGCGGCGATCGAAGGGCGTTGGCTCACCGAAGGCCCCTACATGGTGCTGCATCGGGTAGCCGTCTCGCCGAAAGCCGCAGGGCAAGGGATCGGCACGGTGTTCTTCCGCATGGCCGAAGACCTCTGCCGGGCGCAGGGCGTACCGAGCATCAAGGTGGACACCAACTTCGACAACAAGCCGATGCTGCGGATCTTGGAGAAGCTCGGCTACACGTATTGTGGCGAAGTGTACTTCCGGAGAAGTGCGCGCAGGGCGTACGAGAAAGTACTCTAGCGACAACGGCGTCCCAAGCGTATCAATAACTCACTTGATCGCTGGTCGCCTGGCTTAGCCCAGAATCTTGGTAAGGACAGCTGGAGTGAACAATGCCAAGAGCGTTGGACCTACATGGACCACGTAGTCAAGCGCATCCAGTTTTCGTCGGTCCTCCCAGTCGTACCGGCTCGCATACATGTATGTTGGTTCGCGCCGGTAGATGCTCTTGTACAGCCACCTGAGCAGCGCATAGGCTGATACATAGACCAAGGGGCCGGTCAGACCATCCCATGAATTCAAACGTGGGTTCTCCGGAACACGGTTGATCACACCAATGGTCGCCAGAATTATCGTTGCGATGAGCAACCACCACAATAGTGCATCGCTACGGAGCCACTTCATGAAACCGCAGAACACCAGCACCAAGGTGACCAAAAAACCGAACATGCCGGCCCTGTTGTGCCTACGTTACTTCAACACCTCCTTCACCAGGTCCGCCGCTTCCTGCAGCGCCACC
>JANOPI010000482.1:0-3534 GCA_031421755.1 Flavobacteriales bacterium
CAGAAGAACGAAGCCGCCCGCCAGCCATGCCGCAGCGGTATCGAACGGTGGGTCGGTGGTGATGTCGTAGACGTTGCGGTACTCCATTCGATGGATGCCGAAGCTGCTTTGTTCGTCCGTGCGAACTTAGCAGGAAGCGGATGTGAACGGCCTTATCATATCCGACCGCATGAATGTGTGAAGCCGGTAACAACTTCTGGATGTTGGATCATAAGTGGCCAAATGTGCCATTCGAAACGCACATTTGGCCACTTATAGAACATCGAAAAACGTATCTGACGTCAATTCGTTCTGCACGATCTGGGCGCTGTACGCGTTCCGTTCAAGGCCGTATGTGGTGATGAACGTGACGAACACGCTCTTGCGGGTGCGCGTGGCGGAGGTGAAGGCGCGCACCTTCGCGGAGAGTTCCGTTGCGTACTTCTTGTCGATGCGGAAGGGCGCATTGCTGAACTTCATTTCGCAGAGGTTGATCACATTGTCATCGCGGTCGATGAGCAGGTCAACTTGCGCGCCGCTCTCGTCGCCTTTTCCGATCCAGCTGCCTTCCGAGGAATGGATGCCGGAGATGCGCAATGCGTCCTTGATCTCCTCCACATGCTTCATGCAGATGGTCTCGAAGGTGAAACCCGCCCACGCCTTGTACGCGGGCGTCTGACTCAGTTTGGACCACACACCGCGCTTGGAGGGTTTGGTGCGCTCCACGTACCGGAGGTAGAACATGGTGTACTCGTCGGTGAGTCGGTACAGCGGGTCCTTCACGCCTTTGTACGGGGTGTAGTTCTCGATGAAGCCCGACTGCTCCAGCTCGGTGAGTGTGGTGGTGAGCCGACCGCCGGAGTGTCGCTTGCTTTTCTTGGCGATGGCCGTACGCGTGAGGCCGCGCCGCACGGAGGCCAGTGTGCGAACTACCGCTTCGTGGTTATCGGCGTGCTCGAAGAGCGAGGCGAATACATTACCGAACTCGCTGCGCAGGTATTCGTTGCGGTCGAAGCAGAGCCGATCGATGGCCTGGGGCACGCTTTCGCCGGGTTCCACTTGCTGCAGATAGTGCGGCACACCGCCCACCGCCATGTACAGCTGGATGATGTCGTAGCGCGTGAGCCGCACCCGCTTGCGGTGGAGGAGTTGCTCGGTCTCGCCCAAGGTGAAGGGCGCCAGCCGGATGCGCTGTGTGACGCGGTTGTGCAGGCCGCCTTTGTCGTTGATCACCTTGTTGATCATGTACGAGGCCGCTGAGCCGCAGATCACCACCACCAGATCGGTGCGGGTGCTGGCGAAGCTGTTCCAGAAGTGGCTGAAGGCTGAAAGGAAACGCGAGCGGCGACTGTCCAGCCAAGGGAACTCATCGATGAAGATCACCTTCTTCTTCTGGGAGCGCTGGCTACTGATGTATTTGGCCAGCAGTGCGAAGGCATCCATCCAATCGGTGGGAAGGGGTGCGTACTTGCGCTTCTTTTTAAGTGCCTCGTGGAAGGCTTTCAACTGATCACCGAGCGTTCCGCGGTGTATGCCGGACCACTCCAGCAACAGCTGTTCCTTGTACAGGTTGCGAATGAGGAACGTCTTGCCGATCCTGCGCCGGCCGAAGACGGCGATAAGCTCCGGGCGCGGCGTGCGCAGTGCGCGCAACAGAAGTTCGCACTCCTCTTTCCGGCCGATGATGACCTCGTGACCTGCCATTTATAAGTGGCCAAATGTATCCTTGGAATGGCACATTTGGCCACTTATAGATCTACGGATCGAACCACTTCTTGCGGTTCGCGACCTCTACAAGATGGTCGATTGTGAAGTGGTTCACCTTGGGCACGGGGCGAAAGGTGATGCGCTTCCAAAGCCGATCGAGCGCGTCGGCCAAAGGCACATCGCTGTCCCCGTGGTCGAAGCCGAGGCCCGCATTTTCCATGTCGACCCCGTAGTGGTCGGCGAATTCCTGCATGAAGGTGCAGGCATCCAGCCCTGCGGCGCCAGTTCCCCACTAAAACGTGGTTTTCGTGGTAGGTATGAAGCCAAGCCTATCCTCCACGAACCGGACGATCTCCTCACGAGCGACCATGGTCGTTATGGTTCACTTCGCTTTTTTCAGCCACTGCTCGAAGAACAGCGTGTTCACCTTCTTTTGCAGGTCATCGGTGATCACCTCTTCCAAATTGCCGCTGGCGACATCGAACACATGAACACGGATGTCCTCGTGGTTTTCGTGTTTGCCGTCGGCGTCATTGTCCACCCGGGTACGGATCACGATAAGGTCTTCACCTTTGACAACATCCCAACCCAGCAAGTCCTCATCAACCGGGGTGATGGCTCTTAGTCCACTACCGTCCAAAGAGGAGATGCTCAGGTGGGATGGATCGCCATAGTCGAGCTTACCGTCGTTGTTCACGTCCGTATCGATGATCGTGTACAGGATGTTCCTCGAGAGCTCCTTGCCTTGCTCGCGCGTGTGGACATGGACCGCATCGATCCGCAGTTTCTGCTCGGTCAACAGGTGCGTTCGGCGTGTTCTCCGATCGAGGAAGAGGATGTTCCAGAAGCGCGGGGCGTGGGTTCCTTCGTACGCATAGGAACTCGATAGGCTGACTTTGCTCCCGCGACCATCTTCTTGGATGCTCATGGGCATCAGGGCGTGCGTGCCGCTGTCCGGAAGAATTGGGGACTCGTAGATGAACGCGTACTTGGAAACGATCGAGTCGATCTGTTCTTGCGTGACGGGCCCCGGCACTTCGACTTCAAGGTTGTTGCCTGCATCAGGGCCACATGCAAGCACGAGTGCCGCCATGGTAACGAAAAGGATGTGGCGATCGGACGCGCTCATGTGCGATGCAGTAGATGATCACTGCCCCTTCATCTCCAACTGCTTCCGTTCCATCTGCATCGGGTTGGGCTGCTTCCATTCCCGCTCCTTGAAGATGTCGAAGCGCGTGGGCACCATGCGCGGCGGCCAGCTGTTGTTGTTCAGGTCGCAGTCAGCGGTTTCGAGGAAGGGGTCGAGCGTGACGTTCTTTGCCTCTTTGCGTTTCACGAAGACCTTGCTCACCTCGTCGCTGGTCTTCCAGATCTCGGCGGGGATGCGTTCCGTTTCCTTGGTGCCATCAGCATACACCCATTCCAGGATCACGGGCATCACCAGGCCGCCGATGTTCTTGAACGAGAGTTCGTACAGGTGCAGGTCCTCGTTCAACAGGGCGAACTCTTCGGGCTTCAATCCCTTCTTCCATTTCTCGAACTCGGTTACGTCGCGCTCGGTAGCGGTGATCGGGTCGTAGCGGTTGTAGAAATCCTTGGTGCTCGGATCGCGCTCTACCACCACGTGCGCCACATCGGTCTTGTTGCGCTCACGGCTGATATCCGGCACCTCGCGCGACTTGTCCTCGCGTTTCAGCTTCTCGGCCTGCAACGGATCGCGCGGGTCCATGCGCTTGTACTTCAGGTTCTCGATGCTGATGTCCACGTGGTCGGTGGTGTAGAACCAGCCGCGCCAGAACCAGTCCAGGTCCACGCCGCTGGCATCCTCCATGCTGCGGAAGAAGTCGG
>JANOPI010000483.1:0-34295 GCA_031421755.1 Flavobacteriales bacterium
GTTCTGGACCGTTGATCGGCGCATCGCCATGACCAATTTCAACCGTGGTTACGGGGACATGATCGAGCGGCTTTACGGCACACGACCCGAACTCAACAGCGACCCGCAGCAACCGCGGAAACGGTTCGCCAGCGAGGAGTACCATACGTTCTGGGAGGACAAGTACGCCGAGGCTTTCCTCGGCAAGGCCCTGCGCTTCGAGACCGATGTGCTGGACAGGAACGGCGAGCGCGTATGCAACGAGATCTTCCTCAGCCCCGTGTTCGAGGCTGACGGAAGTGTCGAAGAGGTCTTTGGTATCGGCCACGAGATCACCGAGCAGAAGCAGGCTGAGGACCTGGTGCGCGAACAGGCGGCCCGCCTCAAGGCCATCTTCGAGAATAGCGCCAACATGATGATCTGGACGCTCGACCACGACTTCCGGATCACCTCCATGAACGAGCACTTTGTCTTCAGCAACGAGCGCGCCATGGGCGTATCGTTCAAGCTCGGTGACAACTTCATCCGCATGCTCACGGATCGTGTGGCCGACAAGCGCTACCAGGCCGTAGTGGACCGATTTACCGCCGCCCTCAAGGGCAAACCACAGCAGTTCGAGGTGGAGTTGAAGAACCACAAAAGCCGATCGCTCTGGGTGGAGAATTTCCTGAACCCGATCATGGTGGACGGTGAGGTAGTGGAGATCAGTTGCCAGGCCTTCGGTATCACCGACAAGAAGGAGAGCCAGCGAAAGCTCCTGGACAGCCTGCACGAAAAAGAGGTCCTCCTCAAGGAGGTCCACCACCGCGTGAAGAACAATTTGCAGATCATCTCCAGCATATTCAACCTGCAGAAACAATACGTGGACGACCACCCCCGCGCCCTGGAACTGTTGCGTGACAGCCAGGACCGCATCCGCAGCATGTCCTTTATCCACGAGAGCCTCTACCAGACAAAGAATTTCAGCCACGTGGACCTGGCCACCTATATTGATGGACTCACCCGCAACCTGATGATGAGCTACAGCCTCAGCGGCAAGGTGGAGCTTGTGAAGGACCTTGAACCCGTAGAACTCGTCTTGGACCAGGCCATCCCGTGCGGCCTCATCCTGAACGAACTGATCAGCAACTCACTCAAACACGCTTTTCCTGATGGTGCCGCCGGCCGTATAAAGATCGGCCTGAAGACCCACGATGAACGCGTGGAGATCTCCATCGCCGACAACGGACCCGGGCTGCCCCTGAACTTCGATCTGGAGCGCGATTCCAACCTCGGATTGCAGCTCGTGGAGACACTCATCGGGCAACTTGATGGCCGCATCGAACGTAGGAGGCCCTCCGACGACCAAAACGGGGTAGCGTATTTCCTTACTTTTGGTCGGATCGGGTTCAACAAGAACGCTTAAGAAGCACAGGTCATGGCGCAGACGAACGTACTGGTGGTAGAGGATGAGAGCATCGTGAGCAAGGATATCCAGCACAGCCTCAAGAAGCTCGGCTACAACGTGGTGGGTGCCGCCAGCAGCGGCGATCAGGCCGTGAAGCTCGCCGTGGAGACCATGCCGGACATCATCCTCATGGACATCATGCTAAAGGGTGAGATGAATGGTATCGAAGCCGCCACGCAGATCCGTGCGGAAACCAATATTCCAGTCATCTTTCTTACAGCATACGCTGACGAGAGCACGCTGAACAAGGCGAAGGTGACACAGCCCTACGGCTACATCATCAAGCCATTCAAGGAGATCGATATCCACACGTCGATCGAGATGGCACTCTACAAGCACAAGAAGGAGGCCGAGGTCCTCAAGGAGCGTGACCTGCTTTTCAGCCTGGTGGAGGGCCAAAGCGCCGGTAAGGACCTGCTGTTCGTGAAGAGCAACAGCCGACTGGTGAAGTTGCGCACGAGCGATATCTACTTCATTGAAGCGCTGAAGGACTACGTGGTGATCAACACGCTCAACACGCGTTACACCATCCACAGCACCATGAAGGACATCGAAGCGAAGCTGCCCGAGGTGGAATTCCTTCGTGTACACCGTTCATTCATCGTGCGCATCGACAAGATCGTGGCCATCGAGCAGCCCAACCTGATACTGGAGAACGACAAGAAGATCATCCCGATCGGCGGCAGCTACAAGGATGAGCTGGCCAAGAGGTTGAATCTGGTTTAGAGGGCAACGCTCCAGGCTATTCCACCGATGAATACAGCCGACTTCTGATGGCTGTTGTCACCCTCTATCGTCCATTGGGACAAATTGAGCTCGACCTGATCGAGGCTTCCGGCTGGAAGCGTTTCCCGCCAAGACTGCCCGAACAACCGATCTTTTATCCTGTGATGAACCTGGCCTATGCACGTCAGATCAGTCAAGAATGGAATGTGCCCGCCAAGGGCACCGGCCACGTGGTCCGTTTTGATGTGGATGCGAAGTACCTGAAGCGGTTCACCGTTCAGAACGTCGGAGGTGCGATCCACGATGAGCTGTGGGTCCCAGCGGAAGAACTGGAGGAATTCAACGACCACATCGTGGGCCACATCGAGTTGGAGGAAACGCACCGGAAGGAAGCGTAAGCCGCGTGTGCATTTAGTGGATCTGCGCCAAGCGCTTCGTCGGGAAACGCAATGAGAAGGTGGTTCCGAGGCCCACGGTGCTGCGTACATCCAAGCCTATACCATGGCTGTTGAGGATGCTGCGCGTGGTGGTGAGACCAAGACCAAGACCCCCTGGACGGCCCGAATAGAACGGCTCGAACAATCGTGCGATGCCCTCTGGAGGTATGCCCTTGCCGTTGTCCATGATCTCCAGCACTACCTCTTCCCCTGCGCGGCGCACACTGAAGCGCAACTCTCCCTTTCCGGGTTCCATCGCTTCGATCGCGTTCACGGCGATGTTCGTGATAGCCAGCTCGATCAGGTCGCGATCGGCCATCACGGCTGGCATTCCAGGTGGTACGTCCACCGTATTCCGCATGCCTTTTAGCCGCAAACGGTCGCCCACTCGCGCTATCGCTCGATCAGCGAGGTCCGCTATACGGCAAGGTGCCAACACAAGGTCACGCTTCTTCGAGGACTCGAGCATTTCGCGGATCAGCGTGCCGATGCGTTCCAGGTTGCGATGGATGATACCGAAGAATGGCCGCGTCTCTTCGTCCCGGTCCACGATCTCATCATGTAACTGCTCCAAGGCCAGGTGGATGTTCGTGAGCGGATTGCGCACCTCGTGCGCCACTGTGCGTGTGATCTGCCCAGTGAGCGCCACACGATCCGCCTCTATCGTGAGTTCTTGGGCCCGCTTTTGGTCAGAGATATCGGTGAAGGTGACCATGAAGCCGTCGTCCAGCTTCACCGCATGCACCGCGACCCATAAGTCCACGCCCTCTCCGTCATACCGCAGTTCACGCTTGTAGGGTTGTCCCGTTTCCACGACCTGGACATAGCCCTTGAACAGGCCAGTTGATCGGTTTTCCGGCATTTCCTCCAGTAATTGCTTCCCTATCAGATCCTCGCGTTTCACCAACCTGTTGGCCATGCGGTTGGTTGTGATGAAGGTGAAATCCATGATGCGGCCAGCCGCATTGCGCACTGCAGCGAAACTCATGATGCCGTTGGGAGAGGTGTCCTGCACCTTTTCCAGCAGGGCCTGTACACGGCGACGCACGTTCATCTCCTGGTCCAGGTCGTGCACTTTCAGGTTCAACTCCAGGTTCATCCGTTCGTTCTTGTTGAGCGACCGGAACAACCGCCAGAACAGCAGCGCCGTTGCGGCCAGCGCCAGCGTCGAATAAAGGATGATCATCGCCGGAGCATTCATCCCCTTGGTCTCCTCGGCGGCGAGCAATGTTTCACGTTCAGCGCGAATGTGGCGGACAAGACGCCCTTGCGCGGCCCGGGTGCGATCCATCACTCCTTTCGCGCGCTTCAGCCGCACGGCGTCTTCCGGCCGCGCTTTGAATACCGTGTCCGTGGCGATGATCAGACCAGTCATGCAGGCCCGCACACTGTCCGCCAGCACGCGCAACGAGTCCAGGGCGACCTGTTTCTTTCCGGAGTGAATGCTGTCCAAGACCGCCAAGTACACCAGGTATTCTGACTCGGAGCGGCGGAACGGTTCGAGATAGCTGGAGTCGCCAGAAAGGAGGAATCCCCGGGCACCGGTCTCTTGATCACGCAAGGACCCCATGATCCCATCCAGTTCGATGATCGAGAAGTTGTGGCTGCGGATGGCTTCCGTGGACCGCTGGTAGCCGCTCATGTTCTTCCACGTGGCGTAGAGCAGGATCAACAGCAGCAACAACGTCCCCATGTACAGGAATACGATGAGGCGGCGCTCTTCGCGGGCTTTGTTGTAACGGGTCAACGGCATGGAGGTTGGGGCGAGCGTTCCACGATCACGGGGAATAGGTACCGTACCCACGGCCCTCCTTCCCCGAACGGCGTCACAAGATCGTGGCTGGATGGCTTTGGTATGAATTGGTCAAGGTCGGTAAACACCCTCTACCAACAAAACCAGACCACATGCGCCACACCGCACTATCGGTCACAGCAATCACCCTGGTCCTGGCCGCTTGAAACGCTAGCGCCCAGTCTTCCGGCAGCACGGCCGAATTCAAGGGCGGCCAGAACCACAGCAACCTGCTCAACGAAGGCGAGGAGGTGGAAGACAAGAATGCCCGGATCGGTGTGAGCTACAACTACGATCTGGCGAAACTCGCCTCTGGCAATGGTGCGAAGTTCCACATGGGCGACGCCCGCATCTCCGTGGCCCAATTTTACCGGGCCATCGGCTTGGCCGCGGAACAGGGATGGTCCGAAGAAGAAGTGCCGCGTTGACCGTGGCCCTTCTTGTTTATCGGAAGTTGTTGCTCCTTATACCTCCAGGCCGTATGACTTGAGCTTGTTGTACAGCGTCTTGCGGTCGATGTTCAGCTGGTCCGCGGTGCGCGACTTGTTGAATCCGTTGCGCTCAAGAGCCGCGAGGATGGCCTCGCGTTCGGCTTGTGCAGCAACGCCACGCAAGCCCTCATCCACGCGCGGAGCACCTGCCATGTTGTGCTCTGAAGCCGCGGAGGTCATCGGTGTGGGCGCACCAGAGAGCACCATCGCCGGCAGGCAATCCGGGCTGATCAGTTCGCCTGTGCTCAACAGCACCGCGCGCTTGATCACGTTGCCGAGCTCGCGCAGATTACCACTCCAGGTGTGCTCCGCCAGACGGCGCATGGCGGACTCTTCGAAGCCTTTCACCTGGCGGTTCAGCCGTGTGTTCGCCAACTCCACGAAATGCTGGGCGAACCGGGGAATATCCTCCTTGCGCTCGCGCAAAGGCAACAGGTGGATGCTGAATTCATGCACCCGGTGCAGCAGGTCCTCGCGGAAGCGGCCTTCGGTCACGGCTTTGCGCAGGTCTTCATTGGTGGCCACCAGGATCCGTACGTCCACATCCACGTCCTTGGTGCCGCCGATGCGCCTGATCTTCCGCTCCTGCAGCACGCGCAGCAGTTTCACCTGGTTCTCGTAGGTGAGGTTGCCGATCTCGTCCAGGAAGAGCGTTCCGCCATGGGCCTGTTCAAAGCTCCCCGCGCGATCAGCGATGGCGCCAGTAAAAGCCCCCTTGGTGTGCCCGAACAGTTCACTGCCGGCCAGATCCTTCGGGAGCGCGCCGCAATCCACAGCAACGAACGGCTTGTCCGCACGGGCGCTCTGCTGGTGGATCCGCTTGGCAACGAACTCCTTGCCCGTGCCGGTCTCCCCGGTGATGAGTACCGACATGTCCGTGGGTGCTACCAAAGCGATGTGTTTGGCGATCAGCTGTGCCGACGTTCCCGTACCGTCCACGTAGGCCGCACCAGCAGCGGCTTTCGGACGACCCGAGGGGGAAGCGGAACCACTGGTGGATGTGCCGGCCTCAGCGCCCTCATTTTTGGCGGCCAACGCATCTTGCACGCGCATCAGCAGCTCATCAGGGTACAACGGCTTGCCGATGTAATCGAAGGCCCCCCGACGCATGAGCTCCACGGCGAGGCGCACTTCGGAATACCCCGTGATGATGATCACCTGAGTGTGGTCGCTGATGCCCCGGATGTACTGCAGCATCTGCATCGCGTCGGTATCCGGCAATCGGTGGTCGCACAGCACCAGGTCAAAGCGCTCCTTGGCGAGCAGCTCTTTGGCGATGCTGCCGCGGCCGGCCGTTTCCACGGAGTAGCCGTTCTTCACCAGGAAACGCGAAAGCAACAGGCAGATGTCCTGATCATCGTCGATAACAAGAATGCGGGCAATGGCCATGTGGTGAAAGTTAGAGCGTGGAGAGTGACTACGCCGAGAACCCGAGCTCCTGGATAGAGCGCAGGATGATCTCGCGGTTGAAAGGTTTAGGCACGAACAGGTCTGCCCCGGCATTCACAGCGTTGGTCCGCTCGGCATCCACGGCGCTGATGGCGATGAGCCGGGCGTCCGGATTCCGCTTGCGAGCCTCCGGGATAACGTCATAGCCAAGCCCGTCCGGCAAATGGATATCCAAGAACACCGCGTCGTAGGTGCCGGTGTTCAGTTTGGCTATCGCCTGCTCCACGGTGTGCGCCATGTCACACTCAGCCCCAACTCGCCGAAGCATGTTGGATAACAACTGGCAGATCTCCGGCTCATCATCCACGAGCAGCGCGTGCTTCATCATTTTTGGTTTTTCCATCGGCGAATGCGATCTGGACTTTCGGTGATCCTATCGGGGCCACCCGTACCTGGCGTCGATACGTGGTTTTACAGCCTTGCGGTGCCGAAAAACCATGCCCTCGCCCGCAACTCGCCCCGTACCGCATAAGCTCCGGGCCGTGGGGATTTGGGTCGGCAGTTCATTCCCCAAATGTGTGGAATTCACACCCCGGCAATTCATGGTTGGCCCATCCGGCACGCTGCTGATCGCCAGCCGAAGGTCCCGGCGCGGTATTGATAGGGGGTCAGCCCACCGACTTGAGTATGCCGCCCAACCCTCCCGAGCGCGAACGCCAGCGAATACGCCGCTTCTGGCTCATCATCATCGGCTCACTGGTCGCTATCCGCATCGCCCTGCCTTACATCCTGTTGCATGTGGCGAATGACCGACTTTCCAAGATGCCAGGTTACTATGGCCACATCCAGGATCTGGATCTGGCCTTGATACAGGGGGCCTACCAGCTGGACAGCTTTTACCTTGACCGTGTGGACACCGCGACGTTGGAAAGGACACCGTTCATCGCTGCTCTTACCATCGGCCTCTCTGTGGAGTGGAAGGCCTTGTTCGATGGCGACCTCGTTGGAGAATTGGATGCGGAGGCCCCGATGCTGCGCTTCACCCGCGGAAAGGCGGAGCCTGAAGATGTGCAGGCCGACACAGCCAGCTTGGGTGACCTGTTGAAGGACTTCATGCCTTTGCGCATCAACCGGCTTGTGATGACCAACGGTCGGATCGAATACGTGGACGAAGGGTCCAGACCACCGCTGGACCTGGCGCTTACCGAGGTGAATGGCATCGCCCGCAACCTCACATCGGTTCAGGATGAGGACAAGTTGCTGCCAGCGAACATCGATGTGGCCGCGATGCTGTACGGTGGGCCCGTGAAGTTCAACATGGCGTTGGACCCACTGAGCCGCACCAGCCTCTGGGACATGGACTTCTCCGTGGAAGATATGCACCTGCCGGAGGTGAACGACTTTTTCCAAGCGTACGCGGACTTCGATGTGAACAAGGGCACGCTCTCCCTGTACACGGAGATCGCCACGCGCGACGGAGCCTTCACCGGTTACGTGAAGCCGGTGATCAAGGATCTCGACGTACTGGGAAAAGAGGATCGGAAGGACAACATTCTCCGCAAGATCTGGGAGGGCGCTGTCGGTACCGCAGGCACCATCCTCACCAATCCACGCAAGGACCAGGTAGCTACGAAGATCCCGCTCCAAGGCAGACTGGACGATCCGAAGGTGCGCAGCTGGGTCGCCATCATCGATCTGCTTCGCAATGCTTTTATCCGTGCGTTGGAGCCCGCTATCGACCGTGAGGTCAACATCGGAACGCCGCTGGAACAAAAGGAGGACAAGAGGAACGGCCTCTTCAAGTCGCTCTTCGGTAAAAAAGAAAAACCCGACTGAGTCCATCCTTGGCATCCGATCGGCAAAAAAACCGACCAGAAAAGACATGCACCATGCTCCGTTGGGCAGCCATCTTCCTTGTGATCGCCCTTGTGGCGGCGGTCTTCGGTTTCGGAGACCTTTCCGCTGGTGCCGCCGGGATCGCGAAGATCCTTTTCTTCTTCTTCCTGGTGCTGTTCGTGGGCAGCCTTGTGATCGGCTACACGATCTTCAAGAAGAAATAGCGTATGCAGCGGCCCAAGAGCGTGGAAGAAAATTCCCAATGTGTGGAGCGGGAGCGCCGCAGTGCCACTTGCCGCATATGCGGGCTGGCCAACATTCAAGCATAAGCATATCTGGCATGCAACTATCTATAGCGAAGGCATGCTCCACCACGCACAATTCGAAGCGGCAGATATCAATGGTCAGCTCAGGATGCTCTACGCGCGAGGAACTTGCGTCTTGGAGCGGCATGCGAAGAGGGCCTCTTCACTTTTCTACACCATTAACGATTTCTTCGTCGAGCTACGCTTCGCGGGACCTGAACACCACCCCTCTCTGTCCATGACCGCTTTCACGACCGCTGACCCACTTTGCGACCGCATGTTGCTCTACCTGGAGCAGGATCTGGAGAGTGGAGTCTAAGAGGTAACCAACGGAAAAGAGCCGAACCAGGCCTCCTCTTCCGCTCGCCGGACCCACCCTCGATCACGCCACCGACACACTTGGAAAAACACCAACGAACACATGAGACCCCCTTTGCTCCTCTCCGCTGTCCTCATCGCAAGCCTCTGCACCACCCAGGCGTTGGCACTTCCTGCGCGCGAAGTGATCATCGATAATGACCGATTTGAGCAGTTGACCTGTGATGAACAGTCGAACGTACTGGACATCAAGACGCGGCTTGAGACGATCATCGCCACGGACAGGTCGCAACTCGACCGCACAGAACGGAAGGCGCTGCGCTCGGAGTGGAAGACCCTGAAAGAGGAAATGGCCGCGGCGAATCGCGACGGCTCGACCATCTACATTTCCACCGCCGGGATCATTATCATCATCCTTTTGCTCATCATCCTGCTCTGAACGCGGCTCGTTCGCTAGCACTCCCGGTATGTCGGGATCAAACACATGGACCGATCCACGGAAGCCGGGCGGCGCATCGTTCAACCGCCATACCAGAAACTGAGCATCATATTGCTCGGCTTGGCCGTGCTCGTTCACGGCCTGTATGTCGGGGCGGGCATCATCGTGCCGATGATGTTCGCCCTATTGCTCGCCATGTTGCTGAACCCCTTCGTCACGCGCCTCCAGAAGTGGCGTTTTCCGCGCTTGCTGGCCATCACCATCGCGGTGATGCTCGCCATGCTCGCGCTTGCGGGCCTGGCCTATTTCATCGGTACGCAGGCGGCCCACTTCAGCGAGAGCCTGCCGCAGCTCAAGCAGAAATTGAACGCTTTCGGCGCTGAGGCGCAGGTCTGGGCACAAGACACGTTCAACATGCGTAAGCGCGAGATGAACGAAGCCGTAGAGAAGGTGAAGAACGAAGGCATGGAGAAGGGGGGATCGCTGGTGGGACAGACGCTTACCGCCGTAGGCACACTCTTCGCCTTCTTCTTCCTGTTGCCCGTGTTCACCTTCTTGCTGCTGCTATACAAGCGCCTGTTGCTCACCTTCATAGCGAAGCTCTTTCCTCCAAAGGACCATGATGTTCTGCAGGACGTGTTGAAGAACACCAAAGGCGTGGTGCAGAGCTACCTGGTTGGGCTCATGTTGGAGGCGGGTATCGTGGCCGCGCTCAACTGGGTGGGCCTCCTGGTCATCGGTGTGGAATACGCGCTTCTGCTCGCTGTGATAGGCGCGGTGCTCAATCTGATCCCCTACATCGGTATGATGATCGCCACTATCCTGCCGATGGTGATCGCGCTCGCCACGGGGGAGCCGAGCGATGCGCTTTGGGTGCTGGCGCTCTATACGTTCGTACAGTTCCTGGACAACAATTTCATCGTGCCGCGCGTGGTGGCCTCGCGTGTAGAACTGAACGCGCTCGTCTCCATCATCGCCGTGATGGTAGGCGGTGCGATATGGGGAGTGCCCGGGATGTTCCTCTCCATCCCGCTCACCGCCATGTTGAAGGTGATCTTCGATCGGGTGCCAGGCCTCGAGCCTTGGGGCTTCGTGCTTGGGGATGACGAGAACGCAGGTTCGCGCTCGTTGCTCCGTGTGCCTCGGTTGCACCAGCCGGTGAATCCCAAGACCTGAGCGCGAGCGCCACGATCAGGGGAACCGCCTCTACGCAGGCGTGTACGGCACAGTGGGACAAGAACCGGGTAACCTGCGCGAGGCAAGCATTCTGCCCCGCCACGGCCCTCCGGCAAGCTCTTGGCCTTACCTCTGAACAACCAGACCATCATGAACACGATCCCCACCAACAGCAGGGTTCCTGCGGCTCCTCCGAATCCCGCACGTTACACCGCGGCGGACCCGACGGATCTCAAACGGATCATCGACCGGAAGCTCGCCGATACCAGAGCCACGATCCTGCTCCTCGAGCAATCCTTGCTCTTGGACCAGAATAACGGTACGGACGTTACGGCCCGAAGACAAAACCTCGCCGAGGATGGGCAATGCACCCTGGAGCGCGAAGAAGCGGCGCGTATCGTAGCACGCCTGCGCAAGTTCCAGCAGGAGTTGCACGCCGCTTGCGTGCGCATCGCACAAGGGACCTACGGCATCTGCCGAGCGACAGGCGAGCTTATTCCCACTGACCGCCTGCGCGCCGTTCCTTACGCCACCCTGCGTGTTGAAGCCAAGAAGTAACCCGCAACACCCTTGCCCATGAACAACCTGATCAACGACGTCCTGGCCCTGCTGGAGGACAGCAGAAAGGGCTACCGCGAGGCCGCCGAGCGAGCCGAAGATGCTTCCGTGAAACTGCACTTGAACGAACTGAGCATGGCGCGCGCCCAGTTGATCGATGCTCTGGCCCGGGCGAGCAACGCGGAGCCCACTGATGGTACCGTAAAAGGAACCGTGCACCGCGCCTGGATCGACCTGCGCGACGCACTCTCCGCTTCGGACAACACCAACATCCTGCGTGAATGCGAGCGGGGTGAGACCTTCCTCGCCGAGCGATACAAGGACGCGCTCGATACCCCGCAGATCCCCGATAGCCTGAAGACGCTGCTTCACAAGCAACGAGATGAAGTGGTGAACAACCTGACCGTTATCGTTTCCATGCGCCGCACCTTGGAGCGCTACGAAGCATGACCCCGCCCAGGCACTCCTTTTATATAGGTATTTAATGGCTCCACGGTTCCATGTGAGGGGTGTGCTTCACGCAACCGACCGCTAAGTAGCGCAGCAACCGATGCCCGAGCTCAGTTCAAATGTTCCGCAGACGGCACGTTCCGCGACCGGTCAAGATCATCCTTGTTGGACTTTTCATTACGCATTTCCGGGAGTTCTACAGGCTTTGGGTGCGGCTTTCCGCTACCGGGTGTTACCGGGCTCCCTTCGCCCATTTCGGGGTCCGTTGTCCGGTCGCGGCGGTCTACCTGATCATCCGGCGCTTTGTCCACCGGTTCCTGTCCCGGCTGTCGTTCAGGATAGCCGCGTTGCACACCGTCAGGATGTGCGCTTTTTTTCGGATCGTTCATGGTGTTGTTGCGGGCATTGGATCGCCCCGTGATGGATCATCATCAGATCGGGGTCCAGTGCTGCCTCCCTACGCAATGCAGCTCATGGGGGCGCTGCTCCAACGCTTTGGGGAGATCGTTGCACCCGGAAGACCAGTGACCTCCCATGGCCACGCTCGTCTCAAACGGGCATGCGGATGGCATCCCCTGCGCTATGCACTCATATAAACTGGAAATGCAGCAGGAGAAGCGCGCTTGGTCGATCATGGACGAATTGTACCATATCCACCGCGAGCTGACCCGGCTGCTGCCCATCCTGGTGAAATCCGCCAAGACCGAGGAATGGAACTCCTTGCTCCAGCAGCAGCAGAAGGAAGATGACCAGCAGCGCATCCGCCTTGCCGAACTGGCCGTGTTGATGGGCAGGAAGCCCAGCACCTGCGAATGCCCCAGAGCTGTCGGTTTGTTGGCTGATCTGCTCCTCGCGCATCGTTCCCTCCTGCGGAAGCACGCAACAGGCGGCCTCGTGATCGATGCATTGAGGTCCCTGCGCCAATACACGCAAGAGTTGTGGAGGGAGTTGTCCCCCATTCTCGCCTTTCGTGCTCCTAGCGAGGCGGTCTCATTGGCCGACCAGATGCGGGACGTTTCACAAGCGTTGCTCGTTGAACTCCCCGTGATGCAACGCTCCCAATTGTCGTCCGGCGGTTTGCGTTCGCTGTAGGGGAAGGCTTTCCGCTGGACAGGACCGCATTCGGGTTCCTTATCGCATCTATGCGCCTCAGAATGGCGAATGCGTGGAGCCGACCAAGCGCACCCTGCTCATTTTCCAGTGCATTGCACTACCCGATCGGGTAAAGCCCGAATGCTGAACGGCATTAACAGTGACGCATCAGGGCCTCTGTTTACTTCTTTAACCGAAACTCGCACTGTTCATTATCCTTGGCCAGCAAGGCAGAAGGTTCGGGTTGTCCCATGGACAAGGCATCGGGTTCAACAGTGCCCTAGGAGCATGTACACCAAGAAAAAAATGAGCACAGTGCCTACGCATCCACCGCCCCATTTCTAAGCAGCCGCGCCGGCCAAAAGTCCGCGAAAAAGGTTGTTCATGCTGGTTGATCTTTGATATTAGGGGAGAGCGGCGTGCCGGATCCGTCCCGTGCTGGACGAACCTGTATTATGCCCGACCCGCGTGGCGTGATCTCCACAGATGTGGGATTTTTACACACGAATAGGCACGCCCGGACCGAAGCCCGGGCGTGCCCCAGAGGAAGCAAGGCGTCCGGCCTTACTTTACCTCTGCCACCAGGTATCTGCTCAGCCTCCAGAACGCAACGGGATCTTTGATCTCCAGGTAGGCGAGGTGGTCATTTTCTTCTACGATCTCGTATGAGTTCTGCGGGTGCTCGGTCACCAGCTCGACCTTTTCGCCCTCTAGCGGGATGCGGTTGGTCTGGCGGGTATCCACGCTGCGGAAGCGGTCAACACGCGCGCTATCATTCAACTCGGTGGTTCGGCCCAGGCCCAACACGCCACCAGTGCGCGTGATCACCCCGTTCGCTTCGAGTTCCTTCTCAGTGCCCACAGCGTACCAAGCCGTGTTCATTTCATCCCCGAGCTGTTCGATGGTCGCCTCGCGGCGAGCGAACTCAAGCTCAATGGCCGTAAGCTGCTGGTTCACTTGCTCGATCCTGAAGTCTTTGGCCAGCAATTCATCTTTCATGTTCGTGATCGAAGAATCCCGCGTGGCCAGCATCAGGTCCAGTGCCTTCAGCTTCTTGCGTAGGCCACCGGATTCAACCCGCGACCTGTCCAATCGCTTGGTCAGATCGGTGATGCGCTCCCGGCTTTCGTTCATCAAGCTGTTCATCAATTGGATGTCGCGCGTAATGCGTTTGCGCTGATCCAGGGACAGCTCATCGGTGTTGTGCTGTTGAAGCAGCTTTTCGCGGTCGTCGATCAACGCCAGGTTGCTCTCGATGTCAGCAAAGGAGCGCGTCATATCCGAGATCAGCGAATCGCGTGAGGCGACCTCCGCCTCGAGGTGCGTCGATCTCGACATTAGAGCCTGTTCCTGTTCGGAGGGGCCGCGGTTGCACGCTATAAGCACGAAGACACCGGTAGCCAGCAGTGTGCCACCCGCAGAGCCCAAAAAACGATGCTTTAAGTAGGTTTTCATGTTCAGGGGAGATTTTAGTTGGTCAGAACGAACCAGCGACGATCGAGCATATCCGGAATGGTGCCGCGTTATCGGGATAGTGTGCCACGTTGAACTTCAGGCAATTGCTGTGTCGGGATCGCCAAGGATCGGATCCTTCATTGTCCCATGATCTCCCCGATCCGGGGAAGTGCGCACCCCACACGTACCGCACCAAGAGGAAGGTCAGGCACGATCAACACCGGACCGCTCTTTGGTCCTGATACGAAAACCAGCCCCATGAGCGAAGACAAACACGTTCCCCCGCCAGCTCCGGTACCGGAGTCTTTGCAGGACCACAAACCCACCGACAAAACCGCCGCAAAGGGCATCCTGTACTCCATCCTCGCCGTTTTCGTCATATCGATCATCGTCTTCGCGGTGATCTACGGCAACACGCATGAGGAAGACGCCGGACGGGACAGTACGCCTCCGGCCATCGAGACCCCGCGCTGATCAGGTCGACCACCCGTCTGATAACAGCGGAAGGAACGAGGCGGTCGCGTGTCATCCCATTTTGCGCCCACCCAATTGTGGACGGGAGGGAAAGAATTCATCGGCCCACCGTTGCGATGATGCTTTGGATATCTGACAGGGGCTTTCCACGCGCTGCTGGGGTCATTCATTATTTCCGATCCCCATCGTCGGATCGTTCTTGGTTCTGTTCTTCGATACCGCGCACCCAGTTCTGCCGTGTTCTTGGATGTATTTCACGCCCTTCAGTTATCCAGCGGAAAGATCGATCGAATGCAACTCCACCTCGGAGACCATCAGGCGCTCGTGTTTGCTGGCTACCGGGATATACGGATGCTCAGCACGTGCGATCGACGGTTTTGTCCGCGCTGAACGCGGTCAATACCCACGTGCCGATGTGGACCACCCCGGACATCGCGGACCATCGGGTTCGGCGACCAACGTGAATGAGATCACGCCGCTGATCGGGGAAAAGTCGCGCGATACCTGCGCCCTGGCGGGTGATCCATGCTCAAGATGAGATCGACGCGTTTCGCGCGATGATGGGTTTCGACGCTCGGGAACCCATGACAGCAGGGGTCCCGGTCGGGCGGACATGGATCCCCAGGCCGATCGGCCCTTTGCTTGTCCAGACCACCGTGCAACAATTAACTCCCACAACGATGAGCACGCAGAAGAGTCAGTCCAACACGAATAACCCCAACAACGTGGGCCTTGGTGAATTGAACAAGGGCGCCGAAGGGCAAGCCAACCAAACGGACCGCCAGCCCGGTACGAAGCGTCAGGGTGCGGAGCAGACCCGTACCGGTGACGATCGTCAACCCGGAACGCAACGCCATGGTGCTGAAAACACCCAGATGGATAACGATCGCCGAACCGGTGCCCAGCGCCAAGGTGCTGAGAACACGCAAATGGATGCGGAACGCAGGGTGGGCGCTGACAAGAACACCCCAACACACGGGAAGAGCTCCGAAGGCACTACCAAGCAGAACCCTGACCCACTCGCCAACGACGAAGACGTGGACCAGGCGGAGGCAACCGAGGAGGACTCGGACCTCGACCAGAACGAGGGGAACGGACCAATTCGCGAGGAAGCGAACACGATCAGCGATGCACGCAAGTAATTGTGCGGACCCCGTTCGTCATGTGCGGGACCCCGGCCATTCGCCGGGGTCTTGCTTTTCATGCGGACCCGGGTGTTGAACCAGGAACCGCATGCCAACCGGGATACCGTTGTCCCAGATGGTGGCATCACCAGGGGCACCTGCGCTGACGGGAACAAGGGCACCCGACCAGGTGCCTCGACGATCGGCACGTGACCGCTAGGTCCATCGTTCGGGATCCCACGAACCGGGCCTATCCATGGACCAATATCCGAACAGGGAACCCTAAAGACCAACCGAGCAACCGGCGCAAGACACTCCCTGATTTTCCAGGAGGCCGAAAAGCGAGGGGTTCGCACCCAAGAGCGGCCGATCGCCAAGAGCGCCCCCTTTATGTTTTCAGGTAGCGAGCCACGACCCGACAGGGAACATCCGGATCCATGACAGGTGGCGATCCTGGTGGAAAATACCTGCAATTATGTATTGCCGTGTGGTGAACAAACGCCGCAACCCGGCCGTTCCGTTCGGGACTGAAGGGCGAAGCACCGGCGGACCTGACCAACGAAGCTCGTTGCCCGGACCACCGTGAAGTGGCGACCGATCACTCGGTCGGCCCAAGGTCTCCGCGCTCAGCCGCCTTTTTCATACGTTCGTTCGCGTAGATGGCGATCTCCACCCGGCGATTGGCCGTCTTTCCGTCAGCGGTGCCATTCTCGGCAACTGGTTGCGTCTCACCGTACCCCACCGTGCTCAGGCGTGAGGGGGAGAGGCCCGCCTGGATCAGATCGCGCTGGACGCTGTTGGCACGTTCGCGCGAGAGCCCAAGGTTGTGCTTCTCCGATCCATCAGCGTCTGTATGTCCCTCGATCAACACCTCGGTGTCGTCGTACTTCTGAAGTGTGGTGGCCAATTCCGCGATGTTCGTCTTGGCCGAGCTGGTGAGCGTGCTCTGATCCACGGCGAACAACAACCCGCTGTCGAACGTGATGCGGATGCCTTCGCCAACCCTGGTCACGGTCGCGCCCTCCAGATCATTGCGTAGCTCCTCGGCTTGTTTGTCCATTCGCCGGCCAATGAGCGCACCGGTGGCACCGCCAACGGCGGCTCCGATGATGGCCCCGATGGCCGTCCCATTCTTACCGTCGAACTGGTTGCCGATCACCGCACCTATACCAGCGCCGGCACCTGCGCCGATCGCACCGCCCTGAACGGTCTTTGAAGAGTTGCATGCGGGGAACGTGATGAGCGTGGGCAGGGCGATCAGTATCGCGCGAGAAAGGCGGTTCATGGTCGTGTTGGTTTGGGGTCGCTCACCCCAAGTATGATGCCCCGCCGAACGAACGTGGACCGCGGCTCTTCTAGCCAACAGAACGTGGAAGGTGCGCCCCGATCGCGGAGGATCCAGGTCAATTCCTCAACGATCGAATCGGAACAGATCGGCATGGGCGTTCCTGCGTCCCGTGATCCGGTCCCGTAGTACCTCCGCCGCGATCGTGCTGAACGTGATCCCGTTCCCGCCCATGCCCAATGCGAACCAACTGTTCCGGTTTCGCGGATGCCGGTCGATGTAGGGCAACCCGTCCTTCGTGGTGCCGAAAGTGCCGCTCCAAGCGAACTCGCTCCGCATCGGGATGTGCGGCATCAAGCGCGTGAAGTCTTCAGTGAGCGCCGCCGTTTTCATGGGCAGCAGCGCGTCGCGCAGCAAAGGCGAACGGAATGGCTCATCCCTGCCGCCGATGATGATCCGACCGTCCGGAGCGCTACGCATATACAGGTACGGGCGTGCGGTTTCCCAGATGAGCGCATTCTGCGGCCATGGCTCATCCGCGGTACCCGCCGCACTCACGAGCGCATATGTGCTGTTCAACAGGATGACATCCTCTGGCAGCAGATCGCGGCTTTCAAATCCGGTGGCATAGATGAGGTGGCGCCCGCGCAACGTGTGGCCATCGGCGGTGAGCAGCCGGATCCCCGACCCGCTGTCGCGGAAATCGACGACCGCCGTGCGTTCGAAGATCCGCGCGCCCAGTTGTCCGGAGCGTGCATGCAAGGACTGCGTCAACCGCCAGGCATCGGTCTCTGCGGCGATGTGGCAGCGGAGCGCGGCAGGTGCCGAGAAGGGCAAGGCGCTCCGGGTCTCTTCACCGATCAGGAATTCAACAGGGAGTCCATTCGCGGTGCGCATGGCAGCCTCTTTTTTCAGTCCCGATACGTGACTTTTTCGGCTGGCATATTGCACGCTCTTGCGCTGCTGCGTATCCACCACACCCAGCGAGCGGCTCAGCGTGAGCAGTGCGTATACTGACTCGGCACTGGCCTGGTAAGCGCGCACTGCGCGAGTGGCGCCCACCAGCCGCGCCAACTCATGCAAAGGGGTATCGATCTCATACTGCAACAAGGCCGTGCTGGCACATGTGCTCCCGGTGCAGATCCTGCGCGCATCGACCACCACGCATGGAATACCGGCTTCGATCAAGTGGTACGCGCACAGGGCTCCGGTGATGCCGCCACCAACGATGACCACCTCCGTATCAACATCAGTTTCCACCGCCGGGAACGCTGTTCCTGTCGCGTTGCGTACCAGCCAATACGGTACACCGCCGTGCAGATCCATCCGCTCCGGATGTTCGGCGTTAGACCCATCAGGACCATCCCCGTGCAGCAGCCCGGCCAACTTGGTCATCAAGCTCATGCCATCAGCAACAAGATGAGCATGAACGCAAGGGCGATCACCACCGCGGGTAATGAGGGATCGTTCATGTGCGGCGGGGGGATCAGGGAAAGGACGGCTGCTCTCATGGGGTGCGAACAGGGTACGGGATCTCATCAGCGCGGTATCGCCGTGAACGGATGCGGGTGATCACCAAGCGTTCGCGATAGCGCAACGAAACAGGAGAGTTTGATGGGAGGTGGGGTGAGGTCATCTTGTGAAGGACTGCTGCGGTATGGAAGCCAATGGCCGTGCCGAATACGAAAGCCAGGATCAGAACACACGACCTTCCGCGAATCCGGAGCACCACTTTTTCTTGCCGGCCGCCATTGGGGTCAGGGAGCAGCCCGCCGCACGGGCGCGTTATTCACCCCCGCAGCGGTTCCCTCCTTAAGGACTGCGTCCTCTTCCTTCAAGGTCCCACCTTGTTCTTCATGAGTGGTATTGATGGAGGATCCGATCAGACCGTACAGCATCTCCTCCGCGCACTTCTCCTCCTCGAGGGATCCGACGAGCGGCGCGGCCACATCATACGCACAGAGAGGCTGGGCCTAGGCCACCATGCTGCTGTAAAGCGCCATCTGGTCCTGCTCCACTTTCCGCGCCATCAGCGCGTGCGGTGCCCTCAAAAACAACCACCCCGGCACCGCGTTGAACGGGCCGGGGTGTATCGTGTTGTCTGGCGCGAACGCCGAACGCTAGTTTCCGCTGTTCGCGGCGCTGCGTGCCTGGGCCGCCATCTCGCTCGCGGAATCCTTCACTTTCTCCTTTGTCGTATTCGCGGCGCGCTTCGCCTTGTCAGCGAGATCACCGGCTTCCCCTTTCAGCTCATCAATGAGGTCGCTGCCCTCCGCGAGCATATCCGAAAGACGGTCTTTGAGGTCATTGGTTTTACGCGCGAGTTTCTTGCGCGTTTCCGCTCCGGATGCTGGGGCGAGAAGGAGGCCGAGAGCTGCTCCTGCGGCGAGGGCGGTGAGCGCGATGGCGATGGTGCTACGGGTTGACATGTTGTTCGTTGTTGGTTGTATACAGGCTCCCAACCGCCATGCCAACGCTCCTGCGAAGAGGAGAACCATAAAGTCATGCATGCTTCTTGGGGAAGGCCCACCCCGATCCATGGCCCGGGGTGCAGCCCATGGGACAGGTCCCGCCGTATGCTGCTGCTGTTGGACGAAGACCTGGTCGCAAACAATGTCGTGGCACCATCCGTGTCCGTTCTATCCACATGCTTCGCGACCGTCCTGACTATCCGATCCCCGAACGGTATCCGCGGTATGATGGGGCCAAGAGCCAGCGCGGTCGGGATCGGCGGCGGGGTATCGCTCTCTTGGTACTGGTGGCCCTCCTGTTCGCCACTATGGACATCCTCTTCTTCAATCATGTGGAGCGCAGCGGGTCGCGCCCGGCCGGGAATGTCCCTGAGAATTCGTCAACTGGTGATCGGCGCGGTCGACAGTAAAATGATCGGGCCGCCCTCCTTTCGGACAATGACCCGGCCCTTCACGACCTACCGCGACAGGGCCGCGGCACGTAGAGTATGGTCTTTCGCGTAGGTCGGACCCGCCTCTTGGCAGACCTCTCTGCGCAACGTATTGAACATGAAACACGGAGTCGTGAATTGCCGGAGGCGGCGCTCCGGCGCGAAGTGTGCTTGTTGCCTCCCTCTTTCGGGCGCTATCTCCCCGATCGGGGAACGCTCTCTACATTCATGGACCCCAAAAGATCGGGCTTCGTGCCGGATCCGTTTCGGCAACGAAATTGGACCAGAGGGATGAACACCTCACCATGCCCGGACCATCCGAACCAGTAACGGCAAATGCTGAAACCGCCACCCGCGAGGGTGGAGAATTGGATTTCAGTACCTTTTTGAGCGGGAGCGCCAATGATGTGAAAGGCTATGTCGGCGCACAGAAGCGGTACCTCGAATTGCACTTCAGCGAGCGTGCGGGCATATTGCTCAGTCGGTTGATCGCGAACGTGGTGCTGAGCGTAGCCGTCGGATTCGCTCTTTTGTTCCTCAACCTGGCTCTTGCCCTCTACTTGGGCGAGATGCTTGGATCGGCTCCCTTGGGCTTCGTCCTTGTAGCGGCGCTTTACCTGTTGTTGCTCGTGATCTTCCGGCTATGGTGGACCAATGGGGGCCGTGACAGGTTCGTCCTGGACCGTATCAATGACCTCACCGACAATGACGATGCACAAAAGTCTTGAATCTTTCCACGCGGAAAAGCGCCTTGCGCGCGCAGAGCGGGACCGCTATGCCGACTCCCTCGCCACGCGCTGGGGCCAGATGCAGGATCCCGCTACTCGAGGCGTTCTGTTGAGGGACGCTGTGGCTGACGCTCTTCGCAGTTGGAAACCTTACAGGAGCGTGCATGAACTGCTGCACGGCCGTGTTTCCGGGGATATGGTCTCTTCCCTGGGGATGGCAGCGGCCGGCATGCACCGCAGCTGGACCAAACGCTTGCTGTATACCGGGATCAGTCTTTTGCTCGGGAAGGCGATCGGGCGCAACGGTGTTCCGGAGGGTTCCGGCATCCTTACGTCGTTCGCGCATGGTATCGGCGGGTTCATGAAGCGCGTCCAACAGCGCCGAGCTAGGCGGAAGACCGAAGAAGAGGTCCTGCACCCGGAGGATTGATGCCGCTCAGCGCGTGGGGTCCTTGGACCGTAACCACCGCAATCCCTTGTCCACGGTACGAGAACGCCGGTTGATGCGTTGTGCGAGGATGATGCGGAAGTTGCCCACATCCCATGCGAAACGATCCTGCTCCTGGAGGAAGCTGCCTACCAATTCCTGGTTGAACACCACACCCGCGTAGTGGCGCGCACTGTTGTAACCTGCGGCGGCCCGGAATTGCACGTGCCAACCAGGACCGACCTCCGTGATCCGCTGTTCGCCTTCCGCCGCCCTGGGAACCAGTAGCCGCTGCAACGTGAGCCCCGCACCACCGGCACCGCTTGCGGTAATGAACCAGTGCCGCTTGTACACATGGCTGAACGCATAGCCCGCCATGGGCCCCATGTCAGCGATGATGCCTTGTCGGATCGCCGATGATGCATTGAACCGTTCATTGATACGCGAGGGAACGATCGCGGAGTCGGCATTCAGCACATAGCATGTGGCGTAGCCCCCGTACAGCCAAGTGCCTGCTGAGCGCAATTGCCACGCGTCCTGGTTGAAGGCCGCTCGGTAGCTGAAACGTTCATGGTCGTGTATGCGCAGCGAACTGAGGCCGATGTTGAATTGCCGCAGATCCTCCCTGTAGGGATAGCGTGTCGATTGGGTCCAGCCAAGCTGGGCCTGTTCATGTGAGGTGATGTGGTAGCCTCGGTAGTATTGAAGGAAAAGGTTGGATGCTTGACGCACGGTATACAGGTTGGCCTGCGCGTCGATGAAGCGCGTGCGGCCGCGTTCGTCGTTGTCATTGTTCACGAAAGGCGCGGGCAGCCCGATGTTCAGCGTGAGCCGCCGGTAGCTCACACCGATACCCAGATTCACCCGTCCGTTGGGCCGGTAGCGCAAGTCTTCATATCCGGGCAATGCGGGCAGCAGCAAGCTGTTGAATTTGCGGCTGGCGTATATCCGCACGGTTGGCCGCTGGGAATAGTCGCGTACGAATGTGGTGTCCCAAACAAGCGGTTTCACGCCGCGCTGAGATAGCGCCACGGGCGCCACGGCCAGTGCGGTGATGAAGACCATCAGCCGCGTGGACACGGAGGATCGCGGCATTGCCATTCCCGGCAAGTAAGGCATGTGGCGTGCCGGTGGCGCAACGCACACTGCGATGCCCGAGCGGGGAATAAATTCCACGGTTGTCCCCGGCGGTCCCCATACAGGTCATGGATCGCCTCTGGCAGCGATGTGGCACACGATCACCTGTGACCCAAGACCACCGAACGAATGAAGAAGGAGCCAGTGAAAGACCACAAACCCAGGGACCTCCCCCGGGGGGGACATTACCACGAACGGGTATGGGCCACCACAGTTCAGGCCGCCAAGGAATTCGTTGCTGACGATCCTATGGCGCAGGCGGCCACCATCGCGTACTACACGATCTTCTCCCTGCCCGCCGTTATGATCATTACGGTGATGGTGGCGGCCTACTTCTATGATGAGGCTGCCGTGCGGGAGGCGCTGATCGGCCAAGCGGGTGGGCTCATCGGTTACGGAACGGCGGACGATCTGCGCGGGATGTTGGAGAATGCGCGCGTGACGGAAACGCGGTTCTTCGCCAAACTCATCGGTCTGGTGGCCCTGGCGGTGAGCGCGAGCGCGGTCTTCGCCAGTCTTCAATCGGCACTGAACCGCGTGTGGCAAGTGAAAGCGGAACCTGGCCGCGCTATCCTGCGCTACCTCAGTACGCGTCTTGTCTCGCTCGCACTGGTGGCCAGCTTCGGATTCCTGATGCTCGTCTCACTGGTGCTCGACACAGCCCTCATGGCCTTCTCCGAGCGTCTCGGTCGTTGGCTGTCCGGTTCCGCCACCCTGCTCATCGCCGCGTTGAATATCGGACTCTCCTTCACCATCATCACTGTGGTCTTCGCTATGATCTTCCGCGTTCTGCCCGATGCGCGCATCCGCTGGAAGGACGTGTGGCCCGGGGCGCTCATCACCGCGCTCCTGTTCTCACTCGGAAAATACCTCATCAGCACCTACATCGCCCTGTCCAATGTGGGTGATGCATATGGAGCGGCCGGAGCGGTGATCATCATTCTCGTTTGGGTGTACTACTCTACAGTGATCATGCTCTTCGGTGCGCATTACACCCATGTGGACGCCCGTGACCACGGCCACAAGCTTGTTCCTTCACCGCATGCGGCGGTGGACGTAGAAGCGAAGCGGTCGGCAGAAGTAGCCCTGCAGAAGAACAAAGATACTCAGTAGGCCAGAAGGATACCGGCGTCCGCGCTGGCCGCAGACCGCGGTCCACCAAGGCCGCCCGTGATCAATGTGCCGGGATCAGTCCTTTTCGAGGAAGCCCGGCAGCACGACTTTCTTCGACCCCTCACGTAAGTTGATCCAGAGGTAATTGAACATGGACCGGTCACGTCGGCGCAACAGCGTGTACCTGGCATCCGTGGCCTCGATATCACCACGCTCCTTGTCGTTCGGGATAAGCACATTCATCAGCACGCTAAGTGGTTTTGAACGCGCTTTCCCGTTGGCCACATCACCCTGCACCATACGGAGATCGCGGTAGGCCAGGCGCACCTTGCCCCGCGATAGGCGATCATCCGCATCCAAGCGCAGCACCACCGTATCCAGTGTGCCGCTCACCGCTTGCATGTCAGCCAAAGGACCAAAGGCCACGTTGATGTCGCGGAACGGCATCCGGCCGATGTGTGCCACCACCAGGAATCGGTCCGTGGTATCCTGCACGCGTGTCCTGAGATCAAAGTCCACTAGCGCGGTCTGGAATGCGACACACGTCGCATGAACGGTACACTCCGCGGTGTCCTCACGCAGGTTCCGCATCCCCGTTGCCAACGCGTTCATGCTGTGGAAAGAGACCTGGCCGAAGCCGCGCTCGTGCGTAGCGCGTTCGCTGTACACGATGGTGGTGTTGTTGATCTTGAGGCTGTCCACCCCTGCGCCCATCGGCAATGCGCGAAGTATGCGAGCGACCAAAGGCATGTATGTGGCAGCGCCATCTGGCCGCGTCTTGTCACGGGCAATGCGGATGTCCGCGCTGTCCACTTCGACAACGACCGCCGACCAGTTCTGCTCTTCCAAGTGCTCAGGTATGTGGATGCCCGTGAACAGGATCCGCGGGAATACGCCCGCGGCCACATCCCGTTCGAGGTCCTGCAGGGCGGCATAGTTCTCCAAAGGGGTATCCGGTCCGAACACCGCTGCCGTGATCTCGCATTCGCCGGAAGCTTGGTCTAATCGGAACCGGGACAGGTCGAAGTGTTGCATACCTCGGATGTCCACATGGAGCGAATCGATGGAAACCGAGCGGGTTCCAGGCAGATGGACGCGCCAAGGCTTTCCCGCGTTCCGGATCAGTGTGACTCCTGCGCCGAGGCAGGTCACGCGCTTCACGAATGCCTCCGATGTGTCCATGGAAGTGAGGCCGAAGCGTGTGCTTTCCAGTCGCAGGTCGAGCAGGTCGATGCTCAACACGGAGGGAGCGTCACGGTCGGTCCCTACAGTTCTTTTCACTGAAGTATCATTCACCATACGGACGACAAGATCCCGCGTTCGGAGTACGCATCGATCAGCATGGACCCTTCCACGGAGCAACCCCCAAACGGAGATCCCGGAGATCTTCAGCGTATCAATGGTGCCACTGATCGTGAGGTCCGGGACGGAGGTACTGGCCAACGGTTCGAGCGCCAGGCAGCGGAGCTCGATCGTTGTACCGAACAAGCTTGTTACGACCTGCGGGTCACCAACGATGCGGGCACCTGCCGTGCTCACAGCATCGGTCAAGCGAGCTCGCACGATCGCCGTGGCCGCGATGCTGAGCAACGCGTACACGGCGACCAGGCCTGTGAGCACCAGGAAGAGCGAGCGCGTCCAGCTTTTCCCCGGTACACGCGACACCTTCAAATGGCGTCCCGTTTGCCGCCCAATAGCCGGAAGATGATAGCCACCACGGCCAACACCAACAGGATGTGGATGAGGTTTCCGACCATGGCCCCGAAGCCGATGAAGCCGACCAGCCACCCGACGATGAGCAGCACGATAATGATGTTGACCAGGTTGTTCATGGAGGTGTGTTTGGTGGATCCCGCTCCATGAGTTGTGCCGAACGCATGTGTGCTGGAGCCATCAGGGGTTGCGAGGTGAAGCGTTCCCACCGCTCTTTGTACGACCTCCACAACGGGGAATTCCTTCCCCAGGCTCGGGGTGGTCTTCAGGCTGGGACGGCTGGCGTTCGAACCAGATCCACGGTAGCGACAAGCATTGCCGGTTTGTTGCCTTCGGCCTTGCATACCACCTTGTCCAGCGGATGTGTCAACTGTGAACGGCCGCTCAACACCGCATCAGTACCTTCCACGTTCAACTCGCCAGCCGCGTTGCAGTATGCGAAGAGGATGTTGTTCTCGAACGCTCGCGTGGTGCACAGCGAATCGATCAAAAGGATCTCATCCTCCGCTACATCCTTTACCCCGTCCTTCGTTGCTGTGAAGGACCAATACGTGGGCGAGATCACCAACTCGACCCCCAAGGCGTTCATGTCAGCGAAAAGCAGCGGGAAGGAGATGTCCCAACAGATGATCAACCCCACCATTCCGTGCGCTGTGGGGAACACGGAGACCGCGCTGCCGGGCGTGATGGCCGCTTTTTCCGTTTCCCACAAGTTGATCTTGCGGTAGGCACCTGCGACCGATCCGTCCTTGTTGATGTAGTGCGCCGTGTTGTAGAGCCGCCCAGCTTCCTCTACGGTCCAACTACCGGGCACCAGGTCCACCGCGTACTTCACTGCCAGCGCTTGGAAATGCGCCAGGTAGGTGGGTGCGCTGACGATGAAATCCAACTGCCCGCGCAAAGGCCCGGCCACCGCATCTTCCGGGAAGACCACGAGCTGCGCGCCTTGCTCAACGGCCTGCTGGATGAACGCCTCCATGCGTTCCAGATTGACGATCGGTTTGCAGGGGGCGACTTCGAACTGGACGAGGGCGATGGTGAGATGCATGAGGGCGGCGCTTCTATTGCGCGCTCAGCGAAGATCAAGCCGAAGCCGGGCTTCCGTGAGATCCCATAGAGTACGCTACCTGCGCTTCTTCTTCTTGCCCAAGGACCGCCGTTGGCGCTCACGGGATTCCGCAGCGGCTTTCTTGCCTCCCTTCCCGAAGCTCCGCTGTTCACCAGAACGCTCGCCTTGCGGTCGGGTCTCGTCCCACTTGCCGGCGTTCGGGTTGGCGTATGGCTTTGCAGGTCCATCGGGAACAACGCCCCCGGCCAAACCCAGGTCCACGGTGCGCTTGTCCATGTCCACGCCACGGATCGTCACCAGCAGTTCGTCACCGAGGCGGATGCGCTTGCCGGTGCGCTGGCCGATCACCGTGTACTTCGCCTGATCGAACTTGAAGCTGTCGCCCGGCAGATCGCGCAAGGGGATCATGCCTTCGCACTTGTTCGCACGCAGTTCCACGTAAATGCCCCACGTGGTAAGGCCGCTGATCACACCTTCGAAGGTCTGGCCGATACGCGACAACAGGTATTCGGCCTGCTTGAACTTGATGCTCGCGCGTTCGGCATCGGCGGCGCGCTTCTCTTGTTGGGAGCTGTGGACGCAACTCGTTTCCAGCGTGTCCTTGTCCAAGGGCTTACCCTGCGCGAGGTAGTGCGCCATGGCGCGGTGTACCAGCAGATCGGGGTAGCGTCGGATGGGGGAGGTGAAGTGCGTGTAGTGCTCGAAGCCCAATCCGTAGTGCCCGATGTTGTCCGTGCTGTAGATCGCTTTGGCCATCGAGCGGATCGTGATCTGCTTGACGATGTTCTCTTCTTCCTTGCCTTTCAACTCCAGCAAAAGCTTGTTGATCGCTTGCGGCAGGTCCTCCTCGCTTACAACGGGCAGGTTGTAGCCGAAGCTCTTCGCGAGCGAACGCAACTGATCGATCTTCTCAGGGTCCGGCGTGTCGTGGATGCGGTACACGAACGGATGCACGCCACCTTTCTTCAACGTACCGACCCACGCCGCCACGCGCTTGTTCGCCAGCAGCATGAACTCTTCGATCAGCCAGTTCGCCGAGCCCATCACCTTCTCGTACACCTCGATCGGGCGGCCCTTCTCGTCCAGCTTGAACTTCACTTCGTTGCCGCCGATCTCCAGCGCGCCGTTCGCCATGCGATCTTTGCGGAGAACTTGGGCCAGCTTGTGCATGGTGAGCACCTCGTGTTTGAAGGGCGCATCTTCCGGTGCTTTCCCATCGATGATCACCTGCGCTCCTTGGTAGGCGAACCGATGGTGCGAGCGCATCACCGTGCGACCGAACCACTCGGCTTTGATCTGCGCTTGATCGTCCAATTCGAAGATCGCGCTGAAGCTGAGCTTGTCGGAATCCGCGTGCAGCGAGCAGAGGTTGTTGCTCAGTTTCTCTGGAAGCATGGGCACTACGCGATCTACGAGGTACACGCTCGTTGCGCGTGCGGCGGCTTCCATGTCGAGCACGGTACCGGGCCGCACATAGTGGCTCACATCGGCGATGTGAACGCCGACCTCCCAGTTGCCGTTGTCGAGCTTTCGCAGGCTCAACGCATCGTCCAGGTCCTTCGCATCATCCGGGTCGATGGTGATCGTCGGGATCTTCCGTACATCACGGCGCTTCTTGATCTCTTCGGGCGTGCAGCCATCGGGGATCTCCTCGCTCGCTTGTATCACGCTCTCGGGGAATTCCAGCGGCAGGCCGAATTCCGCGAGGATGGCATGCATCTCCACGTTGTGCTCGCCGGCCCGGCCGAGGATGCGTTTCACGAATGCGCGCGGCAGGTCGCGGTGGTCCTTCCACTCGCCCAAACCGATGATGGCCTTGTCGCCTTCGGTCGCGCCATTGGCATCGCCCGGTGGGATGAAGAAGGGCTTCTGCACTTTCTGGTCGTCGCTCACCAGGATCATGCGGCCCTGGTGCTTGTGGATCACGCCCACGAATTCGGTGCGGCGGCGCTCGATCACCCGCAGCACTTTGCCTTCCAATCGATTGCCACGCCCACCGCTGCCGATGCGGATCTCCACCCGGTCGCCGTGCAGGGCCATGCCCACATCACTGCTGTGGATGAACACGTCCTCCGTGCTTTTTTCAGCCTTCGCCCCCATGGCGGCGCCCACGCGCACGTAGCCTGCGCCGCTGGCGATGATGTCGATGGTGCCCTCGGCCTCATCGCGTTCTTTGGTGCTCTGATAGCGCCCTTTCTTGCCTGTCTTCACTTGTCCTTTTTCTTGTAGGGCCTCTAGTGCGTCATACACCAAGTACCGTTGTCCTTTTTCCTTGTAGCCCAGCTGTAGGGCCAATTGCTGGCTGGTGATCCCCGAATGCCCGCTCTTGCGCACGGCCGCCAGCACGGCTTGTTCCACCGCGCCGGGCTTGGGGTGTTTGTCCTCGGTACGGGCCACGTTTGCCGCTCGGGTCTCGAATGGACCCCGGCTGACAGGGGGCAAAGGTGCGCACAAAGCGCCCAAACCACCCCACAACCCCTCCACCAACACCTGTTGAAAACCACCCAAGATCACTACATTCGCGGCCCATTTGCTAGGCCGCTCCAAGGCTGCCGAAGCAATCTGGCCGGGAATCCCCCCATGACCGCTCCCCAGGAAACCATCAAGATCTTCGGTGGCACGGCCTCGAAGAACCTGGCCGAGGGCATTGCCGCGGCGTGCGGGGAGCGCTTGGGCGAAGTGGTGCTCAACCGCTTCAGTGACGGAGAATTCCAGCCCAGTTTCGAGGAGACGGTGCGCGGGGATGTGGTGTACATCGTGCAGAGCACCTTCCCGCCCAGCGACAACCTCTTCGAACTGCTGATGATGGTGGACGCTGCTAAGCGCGCCAGCGCCAAGCGGATCGTGGCGGTGATGCCCTACTTCGGTTTCGCCCGGCAGGACCGTAAGGACAAGCCCCGTGTGAGCATCGGCGCGAAGCTGGTGGCCAATATGCTTACCGCCGCCGGAGTGGACCGCATCATGACCATGGATCTGCACGCGGACCAGATCCAGGGCTTCTTCGAGGTGCCGGTGGACCACCTGTTCGCCAGCAGCATTTTCGTTCCCTACATCAAGAGCCTGAACCTGCCAGACCTGCTGATGGTGGCCCCGGACACGGGCGGTACCAAGCGCGCCAACGCCTACGCCAAGCATCTCGGGGTGGACATCGCCATCTGCTACAAACAGCGGAAGGTGGCCAACCACATCGAAAAGATGACCGTGATCGGCGACGTGAAGGGCAAGGACGTGATGCTCGTGGACGACATGTGCGACACGGCCGGTACGCTCACCAAAGCGGCCGACATGATGCTCGAGCAGGGTGCCAACAGCGTGCGGGCCATCTGTACGCATGCAGTGCTCAGCGGCGAAGCCTGCCAGCGCATCGAGCACAGCGCGCTCACCTCGCTCATCGTTACGGACACCATTCCCATCAGCGCCCAGAAGATGGCGCTGACCTCCAAGATCGAACAGATCCCCGTGGCACCGCTCTTCGGTAGCGTGGTGCAACGCATGCGCGCCCACGAGAGCATCAGTAGCCATTTCATCATCGCATAACATCGCCTGACAAAGCCCAGGCGTCACCCAGACGAATAGACCGTCAAAAATCCAAAGCCGCGCCGGCATCAGGCGATAGAACCATGAAGATCGTAGAGATCACCGCCACGAAACGCGCCAGCGAAGGAAGCAAGGGCGCAACCGCCATCCGCCGCACCAAGCGGGTACCCTGTGTATTGTACGGAGGTGCCGATACCATCCACTTCAGCGTGGACGAACCCGCACTGCGCAAACTCGTTTTCACCGGCGAAGCTTCTCGCATCCAGATCGACATCGATGGGGAGAAGCGCATGGCCCTGCTTCATGACAAGCAGTTCCACCCAACGAGCGACGCCATCCTCCATTGCGACTTCATGGAGATGAGCGAGAACAAGGAGGCCAAAGTGAGCCTCGCCGTGAAGCTGAAAGGCCAGGCTGCCGGCATCAAGGCCGGCGGTATCCTCAGCCAGCGTATGCGCAAAGTGCGTGTGAAGGGCCTGCCAACGGCACTCCCTGAGCACCTCGAAGTGGACATCACGGACCTGGAGCTGAACGAGACCATCCACGTGAGCGACCTGAAGTTCCCGGGAATCACCATCGCAGAGCGCGCTACGGATGTGGTGGCGAGTATCAAACTGGCCAAGAAGGAAGAAGTGGCGGTTGCCGCTCCTACCGCCGCCAGCACCGCCGTTCCTGCTGCGGGTGCCGCCGCCGCGGCCGCACCTGCCGCCGATGCCAAGAAGGGCGACGCCAAGGCTGCCGCCAAACCCGCTGCGAAACCAGCCGCCAAGAAGTAGGCTACGATAGGCTCAGCTTTACAACCCCAGCGAACAGACCCTTGACCTTGTCAGGGGTCTGTTTCTTTTGTGGCCCGAATGAAATACTTGATCGTCGGCCTCGGCAATCCTGGGCAGGAATACGCCAACACACGCCACAACATCGGCTTCCAGGTGCTGGATCAATTGGCCGCCAACGCCAAGACCCTGTTCTCCCCCGACCGCTATGCGGACCGCCTGGAATTCCGCCACAAGGGCAAAACCTTCATCTGCATCAAGCCCCAAACGTTCATGAACTTGAGCGGTAAGGCCATGCGTTATTGGATGGAGCAGGAGAATATCATTTCCGAACGCGCCTTCGTGATCACCGACGATCTCGCGCTGCCTTTCGGCAAGATCCGTTTGCGTGCGAGCGGCAGTGCAGGCGGTCACAATGGGCTTACCAGTATCATTCAAGTGGTCGGAACGGAAACTTTCCCTCGGCTGCGCTTCGGCATCGGCAGCGAGTTTCCGCGCGGGCGGCAGGCGGAATACGTGCTCAGTCCATGGAACAAGGAGGAGTCCGTCGTGATCGGTGAGCGCGTGAGCATCTGTTGCGAGGCGGTGCTCGACTTCGGTCTCATGGGGATCGGCCATGCGATGAACACCTTCAACACGAAGTAAGGGGGCCTCACGGCACACGCGCAGTGTTGCGCAGAGAAGGAAACGGTGCAGGAATGTGAGCCTATTGGACGAAATGAGTGAAAGGGTCTCCTGCCGGGTTCTGCTTCACGATGTCTTCGTACACCGAACACCCTGCGGTACTCCCGCGTTAGCTTTACCGCACATTCCCTCGAACACATGCTCCCCAAGAAGATCGAAGCCGCGCTGAACGTCCAGATCGAGATCGAAGCCAGCAGCAGCCAAGCGTATCTCGCCATGGCCAGTTGGGCTGAAACCAATGGCTTGAGTGGAACTGCCGCTTTTCTCTATACGCATAGCGATGAGGAGCGGATCCACATGCTCAAGCTCATCAAGTTCGTCAATGATCGCGGTGGAAAGGCAATAGTCCCCGCGCTCAAACAGCCGCAGAAGGAGTACAAGTCGATCACCGACATCTTCCAAACCCTGCTCGACCACGAGACGCATGTGACGGCCAGCATCAACAAAGTGGTGGATCTCTGCCTGAAAGAGAAGGACTATACCACGCACAACTTCATGCAGTGGTACGTGAGCGAGCAGATCGAAGAAGAAACCCTCGCCCGCACATTGATCGACAAGCTGCAATTGATCGGCTCCGACAAGGGTGGCCTATACCTCTTCGATCGCGACCTGCAGGGCATGACCGGCATGGCTGCGGGCGGCGGCAAGGGCCCGGCCTGAGGCGGATCACCAGCGCCACGCGCCCTGCAAACGCAGTTTTTCCTCAAGGCCCTCAGCCTTCAAGCGGTCGCGCAATTGCTCGTCTGTGAATCGCTCCGACAAGCTGTCCACGTTCGCGAGCGACCAGAGCATCTGCCCCACGCGGCGAACATTGTCCGACATCGCAGCTGGATCCACCAGACCGACATCATCGCAGCTGCTGTGGTAGCAGTGATACACGTGATCACCGAGGTCGCACAGCGGCGCCATCGTCGGTACGCCCCGCATCATGAAGGATTGGTGATCGCTGTGCAGGCCCGGAGCCTGTGAGTAGTTGCCCGCAAACGTGGTGTCCAACGCCCGCATCACCTGTTGAGCAGCGATCACACGTGCCCCCAACGGCTCCGGCCCGAAGCTGTTGAAGCCGCTCGGGTGCCCGCTCATATCCATGTTGATCATGCACTTCACCCGGGAGAGCTCACCGGATTTCTCCCAGCTTTCCACTATGGCGTGGCTACCGAGCAGCCCCTGTTCTTCGCCCATGAACAGGACGAATTTGATGGTTCGGCGTGGCCGCAAGCCGAGTGCTGAATAACAGCGCGCGATGTCGATGATGGAGTACGCTCCCAGCCCGTTATCCGTGGCACCCGTCGCCAGGTCCCAACTGTCCAAGTGCCCGCCGACTACCACCACTTCGGCCTTCAGGTCCGATCCGGGGATCGTAGCGATCACATTGCGCGCTGTTACCGGCGCATTGCTGTTGCGCATAGTGATCGACGCGCGCAACGCCCCTTCACGCATCAACCACGCCCGCAACTCCTTGCCCTCCTCCTTCCCCAGGCAGGCCGCAGGTATCGCGATCGGCTCGCGCGTCACCGAAGCCGTACCTGTAAGCAGCACATGCCCATCCACGTTGTTGATGAAGAGCACGCCAACGGCACCGTGCTGGATGGCCAGGGCGGTCTTCTCACTGCGGTGCAGGTTGTCCGATCCGGCCGGCGCATCTATCAGTTGCAGGTTCAGCAGCACCACCGCACCGCGCACCTCCGCGCTCTTTGCGGCGAAGTCCACGGCCAGTCCATTGCCTGCATCCACGATATCTGCGGTTACGTGCGAGGAATCGGGGGTCATCGCCAATGCCACTGAGGCGTAGTGTACCGTGCTGTCGGGAAGTCCAGATACCGACACATGCACGGAGCCCCGCTGCCAAGCCGGTGCTTCGAAGGGGAAAAAGGCGACATCGCTCAAGCCCGCCACGTGGAACAGGCTGTCGGCGCTCTCCTCAGCGCGGCGACCATGGGCCGTACCGGTGAGCCGGTGCCCGATCGTGCCCGTGCTCCAGGTGAGCCATGTGAAGCCCTGCGGAGCGCGCACGGCTTCCTGATCGATGGCTCGAAGTGTTGCCGTATCAGCCGTTTGTGAACGAACAAACGGTTGTGGACAGATGAAGAGAACGGCCAAGCAGCCCAGCCACCGCGCGCTTCTACTTTGCCCTCGACCTGACCGGATGTACCCGTTTTTCACGTTGGCCAAAGCTATGCTCCTCGCCGCATTCCGGCACACGGGCCGTGCGCCAAAGGTCCTGGCCTTGGCCCTCGTACTGTTGGGTGCCTCCGCCGCCACCGACCCGCGCGAAGCGGAGAAGGACACCACGGCCATTGTGCAGGCCAGCTACATCTACAACATCTCCAAGCTCGTGGAGTGGAAGGAGGCCTCTTTGAAGAACGGCCCTTTCATCATCAGCGTGCTGGGAAGCAGCAACCTGTACCAGGAACTCGTCAAGAAGTACGCGGAAAAGTCCATCGGCAAACAGCCCATCGAGGTGCGCAAACTTCCCAAGAGCGCGGAGATCGAGCAATGCCATGTGCTCTTTGTGGCCCACAGCGAACTGGCCCTGCTCCAAGCGATCCACAAGAATCTGGAAAAGAAAAGTACCCTGCTGATCACAGAATATCCGGATGCCCTGGAGGACGGCTCCGTGGTGAATTTCGTGCGGGTGAACAACACGATGAAGTACGAGATCAGCCTCGTGAACGCGCGCAAACACAAACTGGAAGTGGGCAGCACCCTCGTGCAGCTCGCCTACGCCTCCGTGCAATGAGCATCTTGCGACATATCATCCTGTGGCTCTTCGCCCTGGTGGTAGCTGTTGGTGCTTTCGCGCAGCCGGCCGAACTGGTGGAGGCCAACCGTTTGTACCAGGCGAAGGACCTCGCCGGAGCGCGCGCCCTGCTGGACCAGGCCGTGAAGAACCCCGACCTCGCGCGAAGCCCCGAAGCCTGGGTGCTCCGCGGTTTCGTCTACAAGGACCTGTTCAAAGCCATGGCCGCAGGACCCGATGCGGACGTCATGCGCGATGAGGCCCTGGCCAGCCTGTTCACCAGCACCGTAGTGGACACTTCCAAGGAGTACGCCCAGAGCAGCCTGCAGGCCTATGACTACCTCTGCAAGACCACCTATAACGACGCCGCTCGCGCGTTGAACGAAATGAATGATGCGCGCGCGCTAGCGCTCTACGCCAAATACAAGGAGAGTGTGCTACGGTTGGACCCCAAGCACTCCTTCGTTTCCCGCGACATCGAATTCAACAACGCGCTCGGTACCGTGTACACCAAGCGCTTCAACCAGGACAGGGAGGACACCGCCTGGTTCGCCAAAGCCGTTGCTCTCTACAAACAAGTGCTCGTGCTGGACAGTACCAACTACGGGGCGAACTACAACCTGGCCACGCTCTACTACAACCGGGGCGTCTACAACATCCAGCGCATCAACGCCGGTACGGACCTGCCCACCATCGGCC
>JANOPI010000484.1:0-8088 GCA_031421755.1 Flavobacteriales bacterium
GGTGTTCGCGCTCACGCAGGTCTTTCTCGCCTCCATGTTGTTGGGTGTGTACATCGGTGATGTCCGCATCGGCAGCAGTCCCTTCCTGTTGATCCGTGAATTGCCCGAGAACATGGCCATGCCTTGGACAAAGGTGTCGGACTACCTCAGCAAGATCGAGCAGTTCAAGGACGGGCGCGGGTTGAACCCATTGCTGCAGAACTATTGGATGGTGATCCATCCGCCGACCTTGTTCCTCGGCTTCGCCAGTACGTTGGTACCTTTCAGTTTCGCGATAGCGGGCCTGTGGAAGAACCGCTTGAAGGATTGGATGACCCCTGCCCTGCCGTGGACATTCTTCGGCATCATGGTGCTGGGCACCGGCGTGCTGATGGGCGGCGCCTGGGCCTACGAGGCGCTCAGCTTCGGCGGCTTCTGGGCGTGGGATCCCGTGGAGAACGGATCCTTGGTACCATGGATCGTGCTCGTTGGTAGTGGGCACCTCATGCTCATCAACAAGCGCAAGGAGACCTCCATCTTCACAACGCTTCTGCTGTCCATGGGCACCTGGCTGCTGGTCTTGTACAGCACCTTCCTCACCCGCAGCGGCGTGCTCGGTGATACAAGCGTTCACAGCTTCACCGGCGAAGGCATGTTGCCGGGGTTGTTGGTCCTGATCCTCACGTTCGTGATGCTCAGCACGGTGATGCTGAACCGCGACATGCAACTGCGACTTTACTACCTGGTGCTCGGCATCGGGCTGTTGGTGGCCGGCTACACGATGGACAAACTGCCCACCGCCATCGTGATCTTCGGCTTGCTCACTTTGGCGATGACGCTTGTCGCCTACTTCACGCGCACCGAATTCAAGGACACGGCCGAAGAGGACGGTACCAGTCGGGAGTTCTGGCTTTTCATCGGCTCACTGGTGCTGTTGTTGAGCGCGGTACAGATCACATGGACCACGTCCATCCCCGTGTACAATCTGTTGCTCGAAGCATTGGGTGATACGGTGAAACGCGCACCACCGGTGGATCCCATCCCCCACTACAACAAGTGGCAGATCCCCTTCGCCTTCATCGTTTCACTACTGGTGGGCGTGGGCCAATACCTGCGTTACAAGAACACGGAGATGCGGCGCTTCTGGCGTGAACTGGCCTTGTCGATCATCGGCGCGGCGATCATCACCGGACTCTTCGTATGGCTGCTGAAGTTCCAATGGAAAGAAGCCACGCTGATCGCCTTGATCTTCGCCACCACCTTCGCGGCGCTGTCCAACAGCGTGTACCTGATCAAGATCCTGAAGGGTTCATTGAAGAATGCGGGGCCCAGCGTGGCACACGTGGGCTTCGCATTGGTCCTCTTGGGCGCAACGATCAGCACGAGCCGCCAAGAGCCGATCAGCCGCAACGTGAAAGGGCCACTCCTCAGCAGCCTCAGCGACGAGTTCAACGACAATGAGGAGATGCTCCTGTACAAGGGAGATACCGTGCCCATCGGCGAGCACTTCGTCACCTACACGGATTCGCGCAAGGACGGCGTGAACCTGCACTTCGACATGGACTACCTGAAGGCTGAACCGCGGCACTTCAGCAAGGGCGATACGGTGCGTGTGCGCAGTTCCATCTTCATCGCCAACGATGACCATACAGCAGGCAACAGCTTCCTGCTCGATCAGCCCCAACATTGGCATCCCTTGGATAGCGCCGCGCACAGCGTGTTCTGGCATTCACCGGTCTGGAGCAGCACTACCGCTGGCACGAAAGAATTCTCGCTCGAACCGTTCGTTCAATTGAACCCACGATTCGGGAACGTGGCCGAACCCAGCACACGCCACTGGGCACACCGCGACCTCTACACGCACATCCGCTACGCCAAGCTCGATCCGGATGACAGCACGGATTTCATGCCTTCGCGCTTGTATGAAAAGAGTGTCGGTGACACCATCATCACTCCTACATGCGTGATCGTGGTGGACAGCGTGCGCGTGGTGCGTGACAGTGTGATCGTGCGCAAGCTGGGGCCTGAATACGTGGCGTATGCACCCGTGTTGAAAGTGCGCGACCTGTATGACCCGACGCGCTGGTTCGAGGCCAGGCCGGTGATCGTGTACCGTTTCGACCAGCCCGTTGGCAGCAAGGGATTCGAGATCCCCGCGTTGCGCATGAAAGTGGACCTCGCCAGCGTGAAGGGGAACCAGCTCGGCATCAATGTGTACGAGCGCGAATTCGTGATCATGCAGGCGATCATCTTCCCGGGCATCAACATCCTGTGGATCGGGTGCGTGTTGATGGCGATGGGCACGGGGATGGCGGTGTGGAGCAGGATCCGTCGCGAGGCTTGAGGGCCGCCTGGGCCGGCCAGAAAAACCCTGCCACGGATGCACTCGGATGTACTTTCGCAAAAGCAAATTCATGAGCCATGACCGCGCTAGAACTCAAAGGCACACTGCACCGGCTGATCGACACCGAGAAGAACGAGGGTATCCTGGAGCAGGTGCGAGAACTCCTGACCCGCGAGAAGGCTTGGCAAGCGGTGCTCACGGAGAGGGTTCGCAGGTCCGAGGCGGAGTTCGCCGCCGGTCTTGGAGAAGACCTGGATGACGTGGCCAAGGAACTGGATGAAGAGTTCGGCGCGTGAGGGTCGTCCTCTCGCCCACTGCCAAGTTCCGCTTGTGGAATATCGCGGAATACTACCGCGAGAAGGCTGGGGTCAGGGTATCCCGAAAGATCAAGAACAGGATCGTGGAAGGGCTGCGGGAGCTTCCGAAGTATGCAGCCAGTTGTCCGATCGAAACACAACTCATAGTAGAAGGCATGGAACATCGCAAGTTCAAGGTCGGTGTATACGGGATCATATTGAGGATCGAGAATGTAAGGATCCTCGTATCGGACATTTTCGATCGGCGGCGGGATCCTGAAACCATGCACGGAGAGTAAACATGAACATCCTCCTGATCGGTACCGGCCGCATGGCCTACCACCTCGGCCACGCCATCCGAAAGGCCGGCCACACCATTGTCGGGATCACCGGGCGCGATCCACAGAAGCTGGCGGACATGTCGGGCTTCTTGGAATGCCCGCTGATCCGTTGGAACCAGGACTGGCCTGAAGCGGAGATCGCCGTGATCGCCACAAGCGATGACGCCATCGCGGAGGTGAGCGTACGCCTGAAGACCTCGAAAGCCGTGGTGATGCACACGGCCGGCGCGGTGGATATGGAGGTGCTCGCCCCGCATGAACATCGCGCGGTGCTTTGGCCCGTGCAGACCTTGAGCCACGGCGCTCCCACGGACCTTTCTGATATTCCGCTGATGGTCGATGGCAACACGGCACAGGCACGGGAAACCGTATTGAAACTGGCGCGTTCGATCAGTGAAAGCGTGCTGCAATTGACCCATGCCCAACGGCAGAAGATGCACCTGGCAGCTGTGATCACCAGCAATCTGCCCGTCTTTCTGGTGCATGAAGCCCAGCGCCTGCTGAAACAAGAGAACCTTCCACCTGGCCTGCTGATGCCGCTCTGGCGCACCACCGCAGCGAATGTGAGCACGATCGGTCCGGAGCACGCCTTGACCGGTCCCGCTCGGCGGGGTGACACACGGTCCATCCACGAGCACCTCGATCAGTTAACGTCCGATCCCGACCTTCGCCGCGCTTACGCCCACCTCTCACGCATGATCCTGAAGGCGTATGGCCACCCGACCGATGGCTTTGAAGACGTACAAGGAGATCCTCGCTGACATCGACACCTTCCTGTTCGATGTGGACGGCGTATTCACGGACAACCGTGTCCTGCTCTACCCGGGCCTCGATCCCGTGCGCACCTTCCACAGCCGGGACGCTTACGCCGTGCAGCATGCGATGAAAGAAGGCGTCCGCATCGTGATCATCACCGGCGGCAAGAGCGATGGCGTGGAGCAGAGCTTCCAGCGCTTGGGCGTGAAAGAGTATTTCTACCACGTTCATGATAAAAACGCGAAACTCGACGAGCTCATCGCCGCAGGGCTCGATCCTTCACGCACGGCATATATGGGCGACGATATCCCGGACCTGCGCATCATGGAACGTGTGGCCCTGCCCTGCTGCCCGGCCGATGCCGCCGAGGAAGTGAAAGCCATCAGCCGTTATATAAGCCCGAAACACGGTGGCATGGGCTGCGTGCGCGATCTGCTGGAGCAAGCGATGAAGGTGCAGGACAAGTGGCTCACCGCAAAAGCGCATACCTGGTAACCGGATCACAGGATGAAACACATGCTGGCCTTCCTCAAGCTCACCCGCCCGCTGAACCTGCTGATCATGGTGCTTACCATGGCGGCGATGCGCTATGGCGTGGTGGGCGCATGGCTGGATTACACCAGCGCGGCCATCCGGAGCACGAGCATCGATCCGGAAGTGGCCATCATCCCGGAGATCCCGGAGAACACGCTGCTCCATGCGTTCAGCGAGTTCCATTTCTGGCTCCTGGTGCTGAGTACCATCCTGATCGCCGCAGGTGGCAACATGATCAACGACTACTTCGATACGCGGATCGACCGGGTGAACAAGCCGGATGAGCTGATCGTGGGCCGCACGGTGAAACGACGTGTGGCCATGGCCGGGCACCTCGTTTTGAGCGGTCTGGGCCTGGCCATCGGTATGCTCGTCGCCTGGCGGAGCGGGCAGTTGCGATGGGCCTTGATCCCCCTGTTCGCCGTGGGCACCTTGTGGTACTATAGTGTACGATTGAAACGTGCCTTCCTCATCGGAAACGGCACCGTGGCCTTCCTCAGCGCACTGGTGCCCATTACAGTCGGGCTGTACGAAGTGACGGCTTTGGCGAACATGTATCCGCGAGACAACTGGCTCGTGAACCACGCCGGCGAGAAGTTGAAAATGGTCATCGACTTCAACGAGCCGTGGTACTGGATCCTGGGCTTTGGTGTGTTCGCGTTCCTATCAACGCTGGTGCGCGAGTTGCAAAAGGACCTGGCCGATGTGAAGGGTGACCAGGCCGATGGATGCAGGACCGTGCCGATCGTGATGGGACTCCGGTGGGGCAAAGCCATCGCCCTCATCCACCTCGCGCTCTTGCTCGTGTGTGTGCTATACGCGCGCATGGCCCTGCTGCATGACCGTATCAGCTACTGGTACATCGGCCTCATCGTGATCGCCCCGCTCCTGCTCTCGGCGGGCTTCACCTACAATGCCATCATGCGCCGCGAGTACAATACGGCCGGCGACCTGGTCAAAGTGGCGATGGTGCTGGCCATCTGCTACGCTTTTCTCATGCGGTTGACCCTATGGAACCCGGTACACTTCTCCTGAACTGGCGCCTCGTGCTGGCCTCAGCCTCCCCGCGCCGCAGGCAATTGCTGCAGGGGCTGGATCTGCCCGTGGAGATCACGAGCGTGGACGTGGACGAAACGCCCCCCACCGGCATGCCGGATGAGGAGGTGGCGGAGCACTTGGCGCGCAAGAAAGCCGGTGCCTGGAAAGGAGTACTTGCCGCGGATCAGGTATTGATAACAGCCGACACCACCGTCCTGATCGATGACCAGCGCGGTTCAGGGACCGGGCACCTGCTGAACAAACCGGTGGATGATGCGGATGCCCGCCGCATGCTCCGGATGCTCAGCGGCCGGGAGCATCGTGTGATCACCGGCGTATGCCTGCGCACGGCCGATCGCATCGTGAGCTTGGCGGATACCGCCGTGGTGCGGTTCCGCGACCTCTCCGATGAGGAGATCGCCTACTATGTGCAGGCCCATAAACCACTGGACAAGGCTGGAGCCTACGGCGTCCAGGACTGGATCGGGTACACTGCGGTGGAGCGCATCGAAGGCAGTTTCTACACGGTGATGGGACTGCCCATGCATCGGGTGTACGCCGAACTGAAGCGTCTTCGTTCCGAGTCATCGGAGAAGCTGGCCCTGGGCTGATCCGCCGCTTCTTCCATCTTTGTCACATGTTCTACGGTTGGAAAGCGAAGAACCTCGGGCAAGTACACGTGCCCGGCATATGCCCCACCTGCACCACGGAAGGCAGCGTTGCCCTGCATGTGTTCCAGAAATACGCCCACGTCCTGTTCATTCCCGCATTCCCTTTGGGAAAAAAAGCCATCACCGTTTGCGGGCACTGCAAACAGACGCTGGAAGGGAAAGAACTCTCCCCGTCTGCGCAGATGGTCTACCAAAGCGCACGGGGGCAGTTCAAAACACCTGTATGGATGTTCAGCGGCCTGATCGTGATCGCCATGCTGACCCCGCTGGCCATTTGGCAGAGCGGTAAGTACAATGCCAACGTGCTCGCCCGGTTGAATGCGCCGAAAGTCGGGGACATGTACGACGTGAAGCTGGGAACACGCAGTTACACGCTATACCGTGTGGAGCGCGTCAGTGGTGACTCGGTCTACATCAGCATCTTCAACTACGAAACGAACAAGACCCGCGCATTGGGCGATCTACTGGACAAGGCCGATGGCGAATTCGGAGAGGACCTGATCGGATACAGCCACGCTGACGTGGTAGCCATGCGCACGGACGGGATGATCGTTGGGATCCGGGATCTTTAGCGCACCAGCACCACGTGGCCGGAAGCCTTCCGCAGCTTCTGTTCCGAGTCGCGCAATTCCACATTCCAAGCGTAAACGCCGTTCTCCGCCTTCTCGCCGCTCCATCCTTCTGCCGGATCGCTGGTGGCGAATACTTCACGGCCCCAGCGATCGAAGACGCGGAGCGCGAAGAATACCGGTGAGCGCACGCTGGTCACCAGACCGAAGACCTCGTTGAATCCATCACCGTTCGGGGTGAAGGCGTTCGGTGCGAAGAGGGTGTACTCGTTCTCCATGCACACCTCCGCCGTGGCCGTATCCGAACAACCGAAGTCATTGGTCACCACTTGGCGCAACGAGTAGCAATCGATAGCAGGGAACCGGATGAGCGGATACCGCAACGTGTCCTCTCCATCCGCGCCGTCGAAGTCCCATTGCCAATGCATGCCGCCCGAAGACACATCCACCACCTGCAGCGGGTTCTCGGTAACGATGATCGTGGCAGGCGTGATGAATCCGGCCGTCGGTCGCGGGAATGCTTCCACCAGGTCAGAGAAGACCGCTGCTCCCGAACAACCCAGACCATCGGTAACCGCGATCAACACATCGTAAAGCCCAGGCCGCACATAACAATGCGCGGGATCGGTGCCAGCGGTCCCATCTCCATAATCGAAACTGTAGGTGCTCATGCCCGACGGCCCTGCGGTGAATTGGACGCAATTGGCGGAACATCCGCTCGGCTCGTCCACCGTCAATGTCGGCACTAGCGCGGCATTGACATTCACCGTAATGGTCGCCGTGTTCGAGAGGCATCCGTTGCCGTCTGTGGCCACAACACTATAAACGGAGGTCTCCTCAGGTGAAACTACCGGACCTGAGGGACTCCAGACGAGTTCATTCGCGCCAACACCACCACTTGCCTCGGCCTCCAATGTCACAGAAGCTCCCGCACACACGTCGACCTCCTGATCGACCACTACCACCAGTGCTGGCGGCTCATCGATCGTGACGGCCTGTGTGACTTCGCATCCATTGTCACCCGTTACGGTCACCGTGTAGTCGCCAGCAGAAAGCCCCGTCGCTACCGATTGATCGCCACCTAGGGGCGACCACAGGAACGTCATCGCTGTGCTGCCGGATACCTCCGCATTAGCCGTTCCATCGTTGGAACCGTTGCACGAAACATCCGTGTGCGTTATCCCGACCATCAAGAGCGCTCCGGCATTCTCAACCGTTCCGGAACCGGTGATCGGGCACATGTCCGCTCCGCTTACAGTCAGGGAATAATCCCCTGGCGTGAGACCGCTATGCAATGCATCCATTCCTCCGCCCGGCTGCCAATCGAAAACGAATGGACCGTTGCTCCCGGTGACTACGGCTTCGAGCGCCCCGTTCGGCTGTCCGCACGTAGCGTCGGTGATCAGGATCGACAGTCCGAGCACGGTAACGGTCATCGTTTCCGTGTACGCCGGTCCACAAGGAAGCAGCACCGTTATCGTCACCGTGTACGTTCCCGCATTCAAGAAGGCGTGCGAAACGTCGGTACCACTACCCGAATTCGCGGAGCCGGAACCCGGA
>JANOPI010000485.1:0-4424 GCA_031421755.1 Flavobacteriales bacterium
TAGGATCGATCACGCCGGCGGCGAGCAGGTTCTCGTACACTTCAGTGCGGGCGTTGAAGCCATAGTCGGCTTTGCCTTCGCGCACTTTCTGAACGATGATGCTGCCTTCCAGGCCGGCGTTGGCCACGATCTGGCGCAGGGGCTCTTCGAGCGCGCGCTTCACGATGCCCATACCGGTGGTCTCGTCGGCGTTGATGCCTTCGGCCTTCTCCAGCACTTTCTGAGCGCGGATGTAAGCCACACCACCGCCCGGTACGATGCCTTCTTCTACTGCGGCGCGGGTAGCGTGCAGGGCGTCATCAACACGGTCCTTCTTCTCCTTCATCTCCACTTCCGTGGCGGCTCCGATGTAGAGGACGGCAACACCGCCAGCGAGTTTCGCCAGGCGCTCTTGCAGCTTCTCCTTGTCGTAATCGCTCGTGGTGGTCTCGATCTGTGCTTTGATCTGGTTCACACGGCCCACGATGTCCTCTTTCTTGCCGGCACCGTTCACGATGGTCGTGTTGTCCTTGTCGATGTTGATCTTCTCAGCGCGACCGAGCATGGTGAGATCGGCGTTCTCCAGTTTGAAGCCACGCTCCTCGCTGATCACCGTTCCACCCGTGAGGATGGCGATGTCTTCGAGCATCGCTTTGCGACGATCGCCGAAGCCTGGGGCTTTCACAGCGGCCACTTTCAGGGCGCCGCGGATCTTGTTCACCACCAATGTGGCCAGTGCTTCGCCGTCAACATCTTCGCTGATGATGAGCAAAGGCTTGCCGGTCTGTGCGCTCTTCTCCAGGATCGGGAGGAGCTCCTTCATGCTGCTGATCTTCTTGTCGTAGATCAGGATATAGGCACCTTCCAGGTCCACCTCCATCTTCTCCGCGTTGGTAACGAAGTAGGGGCTGAGGTAGCCGCGATCGAACTGCATGCCTTCCACCACTTCAACCGTGGTGTCGGTACCTTTCGCTTCTTCCACGGTGATCACACCTTCCTTCTTCACTTTGGCCATAGCCTCAGCGATCAGGGTGCCGATGGTGTCGTCGTTGTTCGCGCTGATCGAAGCCACTTGCCGGATCTTGGCGTTGTCATCACCAACGGCTTGGCTCATCTTTTTGAGCTCGGCCACAACAGCGATGACAGCTTTGTCGATGCCGCGCTTCAGGTCCATCGGATTCGCGCCAGCGGCAACGTTCTTCAAACCAGCGGTAACGATGGCCTGTGCGAGGACCGTAGCGGTCGTGGTACCATCACCAGCGGCGTCAGCTGTCTTGCTGGCCACCTCCTTCAGCATCTGTGCGCCCATGTTCTCCACGGCGTCGCGCAGTTCGATCTCCTTGGCCACGGTAACGCCATCCTTGGTCACTTGGGGCGCTCCGAATTTCTTGTCGATGATCACGTTACGGCCCTTGGGGCCGAGGGTCACCTTCACCGCGTTCGCGAGGTGATCTACGCCACGCTTCAAGCGGTCGCGTGCTTCAATTTCGAATTGGATGTTCTTGGCTGCCATTGCAGTTGGGTTTGGGGGAAATGGAAAAGGGCGATGCACACATCGCCCGATACTTCTTAGTTGAGGACCGCGTAGATGTCGCTTTCGCTCATGATCATGTAGTCCTTGCCTTCGAGGCTGAGCTCGGTGCCGCTGTACTTGCCGTACAGCACGCTGTCGCCCACCTTCACGGTGAGAGGGGTCACCTTGCCGTCATCGGCCACGCGGCCGGTGCCAACAGCGATGATCTTGCCGCGCTGGGGTTTTTCCTTGGCGGTATCAGGGATGTACAGACCGCCCTTGGTGGTCTCTTCGGCAGCAGCTGCTTCTACGAGCACGCGGTCTGCCAGGGGCTTCACATTGGCCATAAGTAGGAAGTTGGTTGAAGGTTCTGGGTCGGGGGGTCCCGACGCGCGGCGCAGTTGTCAATGACGGTGCCATGCGGCAAATGCCGCCTTTTCACTGACAAGATTGCCAAGGAAGGTGACACAGGTTGTCAAAGGCTGACAACCTTGCATTGCTCACTCCGGGGCATCAGCTCCACCATCGGCCGGAGGAGCGGCCTGGGGAGCGTCGTCAACCTGGATCGGTGCATCGCCCGGGCCATCACCGGAAGCGGCGGCACCGCTGCGGGGGTTGGCGTTCACCAAGCAGAGGACCATTAGCGCTGCGGCCAATGTCCATGTGCTCTTTTCGAGGAAGTCGGCTGTACGCTGCACACCACCGATCTGCGAGGCACCAGTAAAACCTGCGGCCAAGCCACCGCCTTTGGGGTTTTGGGCCAGAACGACAAGGGCCAGCAGGGCGGCCACAACGATGATGAGGATGTAAACGAACATGGTCGGCTGAAAAGGGCTGCGAAGTAAGTGGTTTTCGGGCTATGAGGACATGGGTGCCTGCCTGAGTTGGGGAGTTGGGGAGTTGGAGAGTTGCTCCGTTGAGGGCTTCACGGAGCAACTCTCCAACTCCCCAACTCTTGAACGCTGTCTACTCACCTCCCTGCCAACACCTTCGCCAACGCTCGGAAGTGTGCGCTCTTCTCGGGGTGCTTCACGGCCAAGCGCTCGTAGGCAGCGATGGCTTTGGCGATGTTGCCCTGCTTCTCGTAGATGCGCGCCAGGGTCTCGGTTACCAGGTCTGCGTGTTCTTCCAAGCTGCGTTTCGCGGCGATCTGCGGGTTGAAGAACTCCGCCTTTTTGGGCGCGGCCACCGGCTGGGTATTCTGGTGAAGAAAGCGCTCGATAAGGGCTTTGGTCTCCGGGGTGTCGGGAGTATGCTTGGGCTCGATCGGTTGCAGCTGCCGGACGGCCCGCACGATCTCCGGGTCCACCACGGGTTGGGCTGCTGTGCTGCGTGGCGTCGAAGGTGCTGGCACACGAGGAGCCGAATGCGCTGCGGCGGTTTCCGTGGTTCCTTCAGAAAGCCAGTCCGCGAAACTGCGCGCGCGAACAGGTTCGGTCTCCGGCAAAGGGACCGCGGCGGGAAGTTCGAACGGTGGCGTGGTTCCCTGGCCGGAGGGCGGTTCCTGCTCCCGCAGGCCCTCGCGCTCCAACAGCAACTCATAGCTGATGGCCACGGCGGAATCACGCATCTGGCGGTCCAGTTCGGCCACATCGTGGTCATCGCTGAGCATGCGCTCCTTCCACGGGGTACGCAGATGCTCAGGGGGTACAAGGTCTTCCCCCGGGGCGTGTACGGGCGTTGCTTCAGCCCTTGGAATTTCCAGCGGTGGTAAGATGACGGGAACGGGCTCCAACACCGGCAATACGATGCCTTCCGCTGGGGCCTGCACAAACACTTTTTCCTCGAGTTGGAACGGCACCGTGGGAGGCGGCTCCGGCACCGCGGACGGCAAGGCAGGTGCTTCGATCCGGGTCACCGTGGCTTCGTGGAGGTGTGCTGACAGTTCGGGAGCGGGTTGCGCGGGCGCTACGATCCGCAACGGTGCCAGGGGCTCGAACGGCAGCGGATGCGCAGGGGCTGACACCACCGGGCCACGGCTGTACAGCTCGTCGAACAGCACCGCACGCGACGGCAGGTGGGCTGCGGACGCCCTCAACTGCTCATCGAAGAGCACATCCCCTTCCCGGTGCCCACCCACAGCCAGCAGCAGATGTGCGCCGCTGAACCACGGATAGCGCTGTGCCATGGCCTTCAGGTCGGCGATGTCGTCCCGTTGCACGCGCGCAGGGTCGTCGATCAGGCGGGTGAGGTGGTCGCGGTCCATATCAAGCTGCAAGCTGCGAACTTCAAGGCGTAAAGGTCAGCATCAAGCGGCAAGACTCAAGATTCAAATTGCAAAACGCCAAGGATGATACTCAGCGCAAGCGCACCGTGACCACTTGTGTCTTGAGCCTGGCGTCTTGAAGCTTTCCTACCAGTTGCCCAAGGTTTTATCGAAAATGTCCTGGGCCAGTTGCTTGCTGATATCCTCCACCAGTTGGATCTCCACGGAGCTCAGGTCTTGTGAACTGTTGTAATCCGCGAAGCGCGAGGCGTTGATATCGGCGCTCTTCTTGGGTTCCACGGTGTTCGTGAAATGGACGGTGACCGAGATCGTGAGCCTGTTCAACGCGGCGCTCTCATTGGCTTGGATGGCCACAGGCTGCACGTCGTAGGCGATGATCGCGCCTTCGTATTGGAGGTCGCCTTGCGAGCGTGTGAGGTTGAGCGGGGTCTGGGCCTGCAACAGGTCGCGCAGTGATTCCGTAAAGGTCTGCGCGCTTTGCGGAGCACAAAGGGGTGCGCGGGCGTCGAAGAGTTGCACGCTGATGGTCTTCGCTCCGGCAGGTACTTCACCTCCGCTGGTGCCATAGTGGACGTGGCAAGAAGACAGTGCGCAATAGAGTGGCAAAAGGAAAGGCGAGAGCGCTCTTATCAGGTTGCCGGTTGTCCGTTGCCGGTTGTCCGGCTTCCGACCTTGCCCGCCAGCGGCACCTTGCATCGCGCCGGA
>JANOPI010000486.1:0-2302 GCA_031421755.1 Flavobacteriales bacterium
TCGTTTTTCGCATCGCGCAGGGACTACGTAGCTCACATGGACGAGCAAGCGGTTGACACTTTCGTTTGGTTCGCGGATGAGCCAAAGCATCATTTGTTCCTCAGCGGTTCGCCGCAAGCGTCAGCAGAGTTCTTGAGCGCACGGTTCGCGGCGAAGTAGAGATCATCCTCTGGGCCGGATCTTCGGTTGTGCGTCAGCGCGTGACGGATTGAAACGAAAAGCCCGCAAGCCCTGTGATCAGGGCGCGGACTTGTAGCGAAAAGCCGGACCCTTGCCGCATTTGGGCAAGGGGCACGCCCACATCGTTCAACTCACGAATTGCGCCGACCTGATCATCGCCGCGCAGGCCTTCCATTGGTTCGATCTGGATCGCACCTTCGCCGAAGTGGAGCGCATCGGCACAGCGCGCTCCGCGTGCGTGGCCTTCTGGAACGTGCGCCTGGAGGACACGCCTTTCATGCATGGCTATGAGACCTTGCTGTGTACGTGGTCAACGCAGTACGAGGTGAACGAGCGCGCTGGCCGAACGATCAACGCCATCCGTGAGCGAGCGCCGCATGCGGAACTGCGTGCGTTCATGCACTCCGTGCCCATGGACCGCGCGCGTGTGCGCAACCTGGCGCTGAGCAGCTCTTATGTGAAGCATGGTGTGGCCGACATCCCGGCTTTCCTCGAAGCGTTGGACGAACTGTTGGAGGCCACAAGCACCCACGGGCCGGTGGAAATGCGCTACGCCACACGCGCCATCGCATGGCGGGTGCATGGGTGAGCGGATGGCGGTGGCTGTCCAGTTTGGGAATCACGGCCACCGGCTTGTCGTCGGCGGTAATGCACCTACTTGTAGATGTCCTTGCGGTGCCCCACCTCGCGTACTTCAACGATGCGGACACCGTCATCGATAACGTAGAGGATCCGATACGCGCCAAGACGGATGCGCCAGGATTCCGCTTGCACGCCTTTCAGCTTCTTGCATCCCGATGGTCGTGGGTTCTCGCCCAATGCTCTGATCGCCTTGACCACGCGCGGAACGATGGCACTGTGCAGGTCGGCGATGTCGCGTTCGGCATCACGTGCGATGCGCACCTGATAGCTCACAGCTTGCCTTGCTTGCGCAGTTTCTTCTCCAGCGCATCCAAGGAAATGGTGGGTTGGCCCGCGCGCTGCTCGGCAACAAGCCCGTCCATCATGTCCTCGATCTGCTCGCGGCGTTTGTCCAGTTCGGCCACGTCGATCTGCAAGTACTGCTTCTTGTTGGCCTTGTCCTCGAGAATGGTAACCCCTTTCATGGCGTTGCTGGTTGAGTCAAAAGTAATACGCGTTCGGCGCAGCTCGGCCGCCAGAGGTTCACCTGATCCAACCCACGCGCAGCGAGGAAGGGGAACCATTCGTTGTCGGTGACGCCGGTTTACCTGCCGGAGGCAGGCCCAGAACTTCATGCGATGTGAAGATAACCCAGCCAGTTCCGCAATCGCTCCTTGATCGCAGCCAGCGTAGGCGGTGCAACGTCACCGATCGTACCTTGGACCGTATTGTCCGCAGTGTGGCCAATTGCGCAACGCGTACGAGGCTCGGCAGTTTGAGTCCAGTTCGGTGAACGTCGGGATGCTGCGTATCGATCAGTAGGTCCAGTCCTTTCACTTCACGTTGCACCTGCGAACTGATCGCGCACACGAGCCGATCGTTGAAGGGTGGCACCGCGCCGATGATGATCGCGGGCCGCATCTTGCGCTGACCATCGCCCTGCACGAAGGTCCAGCGTACCACATCGCCAGCCTTCATTTCCCGTAGTTCGGGTTTGGCTCTTTGAGCACAAGCCCACTGATGTCGGGCTCATCTTCACCGTATGCAGCTTGCCCGAAGATGGTGGAAGCGGCGATGAGTTCCTCCTCATGCTCATCCTTGCTGCCGGGTGCTTTCGTGCGCAACAGTTCTAGCAATCTCTTCACCTTGGCAAGCACGGTGGCATCGTTGGTGGAGACCAGTTGTTGGACCAGGTAGAGCTTGAGAGCTTGGATAACCATGGTGATTCAAAGATAGTCGGCTCATCTGTCTTATGCTGCCAGCAAGTGTCGCAGCCACGCCTTGAATGCTGAAGTTTGCATAAGGAAAGTGAATGCACCAAGATAGGATCAAGCCATGAGCAGAGCATCAACGCGAGTGGCCTTGGTCGAGGCCCTACGGAATGGGATCCTTCCACAACAGGTTCCAGATGCGGAAGTTCTTTCCGGTGCGGCACTGGCACGCGTTGGCTTGCCCACCGAGGCTCCGATAAGGCTGCCGGACTTGGTCGCCTACTCAACGG
>JANOPI010000487.1:0-2219 GCA_031421755.1 Flavobacteriales bacterium
TGCTCTTCATGTCCTTTGCCCTGATCTATTTCTTCCGCACGAATACGGACATCCATAAACTCTTGGGACCCGACGCCGCCGAGCATCGACCCATTGAGCCCATGGAGGACATCATGCCCTTCCGGCCGATGGGCCCACAACGGCAAGAGCTGCGCAAGGCAACGCGATGGCTCCGCCGTGAACAACGAACGCGCAAGTGGAAGGTGGAACTTTATATGACCTCCCCCTGGAGGCTTGCTATTGCGCGGAGCAGTGCGCACTATGACAAGGAACTGTTGCGCTCGGTGCTTTGGCAGAACCACATCAATGGCAGCATTTTCAGCATCGTGCTCGTGTTGACGTTCATCGCGTTGGGTGCCTTCAGCGACGTACCCCTTTTCTCCATTCCCGCCGGGGCCAGCGTCTTCATGCTCTTCACGATCGTGCTCATGTTGCTCAGCGCGCTCTATAGCTGGCTCAAGGGCTGGACGATCGCACTGCTTATCGCCCTCGTCGTTGCGTTGAACCTCATCAGCCTGAAGACCGACGCCTTCCTTTCTGATGCGCAGGCCTATGGGCTCGACTACTCGGGTGTACCCGCAACCTATGATCGAGAAACCATCCATGCGATGGCCATTGACACCGCAGCGGCACATGCGGATGCGGTGCGGTTCACCAGCACGTTGGACCGTTGGCGCGCGCGCAACAGCGCACTGCCCAATGCGAACGCCAAACCAAAGCTGTTGATCGTGAATACCAGTGGCGGCGGATCACGCGCCATGGTATGGACCTTCCGATGCCTGCAAGTAGCAGACAGCTTGCTGGGTGGCGAACTCATGCCACGCACGGCCCTGATGACCGGAAGCAGCGGGGGACTTATCGGAGCGACCTACTTCCGGCAGGTGGATCTGGACCAGCGCAGAGGCGGACCGCACCGCACGCAGGACCGGGCACACCTGGATGCCATGAGCAGCGACATGTTGAATCCGCTCGGTTTCAGTTTCGTGACCAATGACATGTTCCTCCGGTACCGTCGCGTGCATGATGGATCGCGCACCTACACGCTGGACCGCGGCTTCGCGTTCGAGCAGCGCATCAATCAGCTCACGGACAGTCTCCTCGATGTGCGCTTCGCGGACCTCGCCGAAGTCGAGCAACGCGGCGAAACCCCGATGCTGGTGATCAGTCCGGCCAGCCTGAACGACGGACGCCGATTGGTGATGAGCGCGCAACCCGTTGCCTTCCTCACGAACATAGCCGCACAGGGGAACATCCACAGTGCCAACGAACCAGAGAGCATCGAATTCGGAAAGTTGTTCGCCGCCCAAGATGCCCAGAACATCAAGCTCAGCAGCGCCCTGCGCATGAACGCCAGCTTCCCTTACATCACCCCGGTGGTCACGCTGCCGAGCGAACCGAAAATGCGGGTGATGGACGCGGGCGTGCGGGACAACTACGGCTACCGCACCACGGCGATGTTCTTGCACACCTTCCGCGAGTGGATCGGTGCCAACACAAGCGGAGTGGTGATCCTGCAGATGCGCGACAAACAGCGCGAATTGGAAGTGAAGCCGGTGAACGGGACGATGATCTCACGCCTTTTCGATCCAGTGGGCAGCGTCTATGACAATTTCGTGAAAAGCCAGGATCAAGACTATGACCTGATGATGAAACAGGCCGAAGGCTGGTGCGGCTTCCCGGTGGACCTGATCGACCTCTCGCTGCGCCACGATGACGATGACGAGATCAGCCTCAGCTGGCACCTGACAGCCGTGGAAAAGAAGCAGGTGCTGAACACGGTGCGTTCAATGGACAATGTGGCGGCCTTCCAGCGGCTCCATGAACTCGTACTGGGAAACCCTCCGTTGGTCAGTGCGCAGCCCGGACCCGGTAACGCAATAGTCCCGGAAGTGGGGACGGTTGAACGTCGCTGAGGTTGAAGCCGTCCTCCCGAAGGACGTTCTCCAAGATACCCTTGTATCCGTATGCCACTGATCCCGTAGCGTGGATGTTCGTGCTGCTGGTTCTTCCGAAGTACCGCTGAAGCGATCCGCTCAATGCGCGGAAGCGCGAAGCGACCAATTCCGTCACGTATCCTTCTTCTACTTGTTCGGCGATCGTGCCCGCGAACGAAGCAAGCCAGGCCTGGGGTCCGGACCCGCGATAGAGCCGCTCGATCACCTTGGCCACATCGATCCCCTGCGGGAATACCATCCGCATCACCGCATCCGGAACACGGC